>CAYZWG010000164.1:0-11389 GCA_964481605.1 uncultured Planctomycetaceae bacterium | reverse complement strand
GCGGGTCCCCTGCGACAACGTGCCTACGAACACATCCACCGGATGATCGCCACCGGCGAGCTTGCCGCCGGCAGCCAGGTCTCCGAGCTGTCGTTGGCCCGTCGGATCGGCATCAGCCGCACTCCCGTGCGGGAGGCCATTCGCCGGCTGGCGGCCGAGGGGCTGGTGGAGCAGGTGCCGCGGTTCGGCACGATCGTTCGCACACCCGACCGCCGGGAATTGGCCGAACTGTACGAAATTCGCGAGGCCCTGGAGGGCTATGCCGCCGGCAAGGCGGCTGCCGCGGTGGGGCAGGCCGACCTCGTGATCCTGCAGGGGCTGTGCGACGAGATGGCCGTGGTCGGCCGCGAGGTTCGCCACCGTGGCGTCCGCGCCGCCGAGGGCGACCTGCTGGAGCGTTTTCTGGCCGCCGACTTGGGATTCCACCTGGTCGTGTTGCGGGCCGCCGGCAACCGGCGGTTGGCGCGGCTGACGGCGGACACCCAGGTGCTGACGCGGATTTTCGGCCTTCGCCGCCAAACCCACCACCTGCCGGTGATCCGGGACGCCTATCGTTTTCATCGCCGCGTGCTCCGCGCGCTGGCTGCCCACGACACGGCCGGCGCCCGACGTTGGATGGCCCGCCACATCCGCCGCAGCAAGAAGGAGACACTCGAACATTTCGACCCCGCGACGACAACCTCGACCAACGTTCGCCTCACGCTGCCGGCCGATCTGCGAGAGCACCTCGACCGCATCGGCGCGGAGTTGGGGACCTGCTTCACCGAGTGAGCAGGTTGCTGTTGCGAAAAGCCGGCAGCGCGAGGCCGCCGATACGATATCCCAGTTGCCCAACGGAAACGATGGAAACCCCCCGAGCGGAACAATGAACCGACCAACCTCCCTTCTTGCCGTGGTGTTGTTGCCGATCGTCTTTTGGGTCCCGCACCCGGCCGCCGGGCAGGACGATTCGGACCTGATCGCCCATGGGAAACGCGACGAAACGACCTCGGTGGCCGATGCGGCCGGCAACGCGCTGGGGACCCGCCACCTGGACCGCCTCCCGTACAACCATCCGGGCCTGGTGGTCGATTTGGGCGTGGGGCTTTGGGCGTGGCCGCTGCCGATGGATTACGATGGCGACGGCGATCTCGACCTGGTCGTCTCCTGCGCCGACAAACCGTTTGACGCCACGGTGCTTTTCGAGAATCCCGGGGGCGACACGAGGATGCCGGTGTTCAAGCCGGCCGTGCGGCTGGGCCCGCCCAAGGGGAATTGCCAGGTGGCCTACGTCGATGGCCGGCCGCGAGTGACCAGCCCGGGCTATGAATATCCCGACTTTTTGGCCAGCGCCTTTGCCCGACCGCGGAAACTGCCCGCCGACACCAGGGTCCACCACGGGGGAAAGGTCCGCGCCAACCAGTGGAAATACACGGACTATGACGGCGACGGCCGCCTGGACCTGACCGTGGGAATCGGCGACTGGATCGACTACGGCTGGGACAACGCCTTCGATCCCCGGGGCCGCTGGACCAACGGTCCCCTGCACGGGTTCGTCTACCTGCTGCGCAACACGGCCAGCGACGACACGCCCCACTACGCGGCGGCGGTAAAGCTGGCGGCCGGGGGCCGCCCGATCGACGTCTACGGCATGCCCTCGCCCAACCTGGCCGACTTCGACGGCGACGGCGACCTGGACCTCGTCTGCGGCGAGTTTCTCGACAAGCTGACCTGGTTTGAAAACACGGGCAGCCGCACGCGGCCGCAATACGCGGCCGGTCGATACCTGCTCTCCGGCGGGCGGCCGCTGGCCATGGACCTCTGCATGATCGTGCCGGTGGCCGTCGACTGGGACCGCGACGGCGACCCCGACCTGGTCGTCGGCCAGGAAGACGGCCGCGTGGCCCTGATCGAAAACACCGGCAAGCTCGCCGACCGGATGCCGGTCTTCGCCCCGCCGCGCTTTTTCCAGCAGCAGGCCGACGGGGTCAAGTTCGGTGCCCTGGTCACCCCGGTCGGCTTCGACCTCGACGGCGACGGCGACGAGGACCTGGTCTGCGGCAACACGGCCGGCTACGTCGGCTGGATCGAAAACCTCGACGGGGGCAATCCACCCAAGTGGGCCGCGCCCCGATACCTGCGGGCCGACGGCCGGGTGATCCGCATCCAGGCGGGACCCAACGGCTCGATCCAGGGCCCCTGCGAGGCCAAGTGGGGATACACCACGCTGAGCGTGGCCGACTGGGACCAGGATGGACTGCCCGACCTGGTCGTCAACTCGATCTGGGGCAAGGTCGTCTGGTATCGCAACGTGGGAACACGCAAATCACCCCGCTTTAGCGCCGCCCGGCCGATTCGCGTGGCCTGGCCCGGCCCGCCGCCCAAGCCGGCCTGGAACTGGTGGAATCCCCAGCCCGGCGAGTTGGCCACCCAGTGGCGAACCACGCCGGTGGCGGTCGACTTCGACGGCGACGGGCTGTGCGACCTGGTGATGCTGGACCAGGAGGGCTACCTCGCCTTGTATCGGCGCCGCCGCGTCGGCGGAAAACTCGAGCTGGGCCCGCCCGAGCGCGTCTTTCATGGTGCCGGGCCGTCGGCCTTCGACCATCGCCAGCGGGCCGTCGACCGCCGGTCGGGGCTGTTGCGGTTGAACCGCGGCCAAGCGGGCCAGAGCGGGCGGCGGAAGCTCTGCGTGGTCGATTGGGACGGAGACGGCAAGCTCGATCTGCTGGTCAACAGCATCAACGTGAACTTCTTGAAGAACGTGTCGACGGACCGGCAGCGATACGTCTTCGAGGACACCGGGCCGCTGGACAGCCGCGTGCTGGCGGGCCACACGACCAGCCCCACCGTGGTCGACTGGGACGGCAACGGGGTGCCCGACCTGTTGGTGGGCGCCGAGGACGGCCACTTGTACTACCTGAAAAACCCCCGGGCCGAGGCGCGGGCGGCAGGCGACCCACCAGCAGAGCAAGCGGGCATGGTCACGACCGAGTTCATTTACGAGCGCGCACCCTTTGCTTCCTGCCACGCCTCGACGATCGCCGCCACGCCCACCGGGCTGGTGGCCGCCTGGTTTGGCGGGACCGAGGAAGGGGACCCCGACGTGGGAATTTGGATGTCCCGCCGAGAGGGCCGGCGGTGGTCGGCGCCGGTCGAGGTGGCCAATGGTGTTTCGCCCCACGGCAAGCGCTACCCTTGTTGGAATCCGGTCCTGTTCCAAGCCCCCGGCGGCCCCTTGCTGCTGTTCTACAAGGTCGGCCCCAGCCCCCGCACGTGGTGGGGGATGCTGACCCGATCGAAGGATCACGGTCGCACCTGGAGCGAGCCGGCGCGGTTGCCCGATCGGATGGCGGGCCCGATCAAGAACAAGCCGGTGCTGCTCGACGACGGGACCTTGCTGTGCGGTTCGAGCACGGAGGACCACGGTTGGCGGGTTCACATGGAATGGACGACCGACCTGGGCACCACCTGGGATCGCACCAAGCCACTGGGCGACGGCGTCAAGATCGGCGCCATCCAGCCCACGATTCTCCGCCACGCCGGCCGGCTCCAATTCCTCTGCCGCACGCGCCAGGGCCGCATCGGCCAGTCGTGGTCCGAGGACGGCGGCCGCTCCTGGAGCCCGCTCACCCTGGGTGAACTGCCCAATCCCAATTCGGGCATCGACGCGGTGACGCTGGCCGACGGCCGCCAATTGCTGGTCTACAACCACACCCGGCGAGGCCGATCGCCGTTGAACGTGGCCCTCAGCCGCGACGGCCGCTCGTGGCAGGCGGCGCTGGTGCTGGAGAACGAACCGGGGGAGTATTCCTATCCGGCCGTGATTCAAACCGCCGACGGCCTGGTCCACGCAACCTACACCTGGCGGCGAAAGAAGATCAAACACGTGGTGATCGATCCGAGCAAGCTCGTGTTGCGGCCGATGGCCGGGGGAAAGTGGCCGGAGTGAGCACGGAGAACCGGGACCCTATCCTGCCGGGTGACCTGGTCGTAGAAGAACATCCCCATGACGCAACTCTCCGATCCGGACATCGCCGTGCTGCTGGTGTACCTGGCTGCCGTGGTGCTGCTGGGCTGCTGGTTCGTCCGCCGCAGCCGCGACACGGAAGGCTTCATGGCCGCCGGACGCTCTCTGCCCGGCTGGGCCGTGGGGCTGTCGATCTTCGGCACCTATTTGAGCAGCAACACGTTCATCGGGGTGCCGGGCAAGGCCTACGGCAGCAATTGGAACTCCTTCGTTTTCAGCCTCTCGCTGCCTGTGGCCGTGCTGATCGCGGTCAAGGTGTTCGTGCCGTTCTATCGCCGCTCGGGCGAAATCTCGGCCTACCACCACCTGGAACACCGCTTCGGCATCTGGGCCCGAACCTACGCCATGATCTGCTACCTGCTGATGCAACTGGCGCGGATGGGCTCGATCATGTTCGGCGTGGCGCTGGCCCTTTCGGCCCTGGTCGGCTGGGACGTGGCCACGATCATCATTACCACCGGCATCCTGGTGACGCTCTATACGATGATGGGCGGGATCGAGGCGGTGATCTGGACCGACGTGGTGCAGAGCATCGTGTTGATGGTGGGGGCCGTGACCGTGGCGTGCCTGTTGGTGTGCGACATGCCCCAGGGGCCGGGCCAGATTTTCGCCATCGCCGCGGGCGCCGCCGGCGGCAACAAGCTCAGCCTGGGCAGCTTCGGGCCGAGCCTGGCGGAACCGACTTTTTGGGTCGTGCTGTTTTACGGCCTGACCATGAATCTGAACAACTTCGGTATCGACCAGAGCTTTGTCCAACGCTACCACACCGCCCGCAGCGACCGCGAGGCGGCCAAGTCGGTCTGGCTGGGGGGAATGATCTACCTGCCCATCTCCGCGTTGTTCTTTTTCATCGGTACCTCGCTCTTCGCCTACTATCAAACCCAGCCGGAATTGCTGGCCGACGTGAAGCAGCAGGTGGCGGCCGAGAAGCTGCGGCAGGACGCCCAGCAAGCGGAAGCCCGCGGGGCCCGGCCGGTGCCGCGGCCCACGGAGCCGGGCTACCGGCAGGCGCTGGCCCGGCGCGCGGCGGGGCTGGGTCCGGCCGAGTTGGGCGACAAGGTGCTGCCCCACTTCATCGTCCACCGGCTGCCGCCCGGCGTGGCCGGCCTGCTGATCGCCGCCATCTTCGCCGCCGCCATGAGCAGCATCGACACCAGCCTCAACAGTTCGGCCACGATTGTGCTGACCGACATTTATCGGCGATTCCTCCGCCCCCGGGCCGGCCAGCGGGAGTCGATGGCGGTGCTCTACGGAACCACGCTGGCCTTCGGCACCGCGGGCACGGCCGCCGCCGTGGCGATGATCGGCGTGAAGAGCGTGCTCGACGTCTGGTGGCACCTTTCCGGAATCTTCGGCGGCGGCATGTTGGGACTCTTCCTGCTGGGGCTGATCTCCCGCCGGGCGAAGGCCCCCGCGGCGGTGGTGGGCGTGGTGCTGGGGTTGCTGCTGATCCTCTGGATGACGTTTTCCGCCCAGGTGCCGGGAATCGGAAAAAGCCCCTTCCACAAGTTCCTCATTCCCGTCTTCGGCACGGCCACGATCGTGCTGGTGGGAGTCCTGCTGGCCCAGTTGGGCGAATGGGTAGGCAAACAAAGACGCAAGACATGAGACCGTAGTTCACACGAACCATATCCTCCTCTAGCGAGTTGCAAAACCGATGAGCCAAACCGCAATCCTTCCCACGCCGCTTCGTGGAATCATTCCCCCCATGCTCACCCCCTTGGCCGATCGCGACGCGATCGACGTGGAGGGACTCCAGCGACTGGTCGAGCGGATGCTCGCCGGCGGAGTCTCCGGCCTGTTCCTGCTGGGCACCACGGGCGAAGGACCCAGCCTCAGCTACCACCTGCGGCGCGAGTTGGTCGACCGCGTTTGCCGGCTGGTCGACGGCCGCGTGCCGGTGCTGGTGGGCGTGACCGACACCTCGTTTGTCGAGTCGGTCAACCTGGCCGAGGAGGCGGTCGAGGCGGGGGCCCAGGCCGTGGTGCTGGCCGCCCCGTTCTACTACCCGGCCGGCCAGCAGGAACTGTTGGGCTACGTCCGCCGGATCGCCGCCGCCATGCCCCTGCCGGTGTTGCTCTACAACATGCCCAGCCACACCAAGATCGCCTTCCAGGTCGACACGGTGCGGCGGCTGTTGGAGGTGCCCAACATCGTCGGCCTGAAGGACAGCTCGGCCGAGATGATCTATTTCCACCGGCTGCTGGAGGTGACCGGCGGGCGGCCCGACTTCTCTCTGCTGATGGGACCCGAGGAGCTATTGGGCGAGGCCGTTCTCTCCGGCGCGCACGGCGGAGTCGCCGGCGGAGCCAACCTGGCTCCGGAACTCTACGTCGGTCTCTACCGGGCGGCCGCCCGCGGCGATCTGGAGTGCGTCCGGCAGCTTCACGCCCGGGTGATGCAATTGGCCCAGGCGATCTATTCGGTGGCCACCGGCGGAGCCGGGGTGACGCGGGGGCTGAAGACGGCCCTCTGGTGCCTGGGCGTGTGCAGCGACCGGCCGGCCGAACCGTTCGATCGGCTCGGGCCCGAGCGGCGCGAGACGATCCGCCGGCGCTTGGCGGCGCTGGAGCAGGAGGTGCTCGGCCGGCAGGTTGAATCCCCTTGCGAGTAAACCGGCCCTACGGTGCCGCTGCCTCACGGTTCGTCGTAAGCCCGAATCTCGCACACGCCCATCCCCTCTCGGGCCTCGGTAATCACCAGGCGGAGCTTGGCGGCCGTGACCCGATCGAAACGGAGTACGCGGCGGCGATCCGGATTGCCGGTCACCTCGGCCACGGTGCGCCAGGCGTCGCCGTCGGCCACCTCGATCCGAAAGGCCTCGGCCCGCATCGCCTTCGACTGGAAGGAGACGTGGACCGTGTCCAGCGCCACCGGCCGGCTGAAGTGGAGCTCGACCCATTGCGGCAGCGGCAGCTTGGGATTCGGCCGCCAGGAGTTGGGCCACCCGCGCACCGCCCGGGCCAGCCCGTTGACCACGTTCGTGGCCGCGAAAATCTCCTCCGGGCGACTCGGCCCCGGCGGCTGGGCGCCCGTGTCGCCGGGCGGCGTGAGCCGAAACATGTAGCAGGCGTCCATCACGTTCCACTTTGCGCCCGAGCGATACGCCCGGCGGGTGTGCGGCGGCCGGCCGAGGAAGAGCGACCAGCGGATTCCGCTCGTCTTGGGAAGCCAGACGTAGTAGTAGCCGCCGGGGGCGACCGAAGCCGAGAGGGGAAACTCGACCCAGCCTTTGCTCTCCGGCGGCACCGTGGCGGTGGCCTTGGCCAGGTCCTCCTGGGAAGCGAAGTCGCCCAGTTGGGCGGCGGGCCGCAGCGTGGCGGTGATGGGGGTCGGCTGGTGGCGATCGGAGTGCAGATAGAGCGCGATCTTGTCGACGTGGTCCTGCTTGACCCGAAACATCACGGCCCGATCGCAGGTCAGCTCGTGTACGTCGGCCCCCTCGCCGAGGCGATAACTTTCCGGCGGCGCCACGCTGGAGGCGGTGGCCGTGGCCGCCAGGGCCAGGTCGGCCGGGTCCTGGTCGGGCAGATCGACCAGGTAGCAACCGTCCTTGAGCAGTTGTTGTTGCAGTTGGGGGACATAGCTTTCGTAAACGCCGCGAGGCGTCGTCTGGTGACGCTTGCAGAACCCGGCGGCCGTGCCCACGGCCTGGCCTTGCACGCCGCAGGTAATCATCACCCTGGTGGCCCCCAGCGCGGCGTGGCTGACGGAGATGCAGCGGCCGGCCATCATCAGGTTGTCGATGTCCTTGGAGTAGAGGCTGCGGAACGGGATGGAGAACTTCCGGCGGACGGAAAACTCGGCCGGCGGCCGCTGGTCGTAGAATCCGCCGGGCGGGTGAAGGTCGATCCCCCAGCCACCATAGGCCACGCGATCGGGAAACCGCGTCATCTCGGCGATATCGTGCTCGGTCATCACGTAGTCGCCGATCAGCCGCCGCGACTCCCGCTTGCCCGCCACGTAGCTGACCCAGGTGAGCTCGTAGTCGGCCGCGCGGGAGGAGAGCTTGGGGCAGTGGTTCTTGACGTGGTCCCACAGTCCCCAAATGATCCGCAGCAGTTCGTCGCGGATCGGCTCGGCGTCGGCGTAGGTGTCGAACATGCCGCCGTACTCGATCACCCATTGCCACCCACCGAAGCGAAGCTGGGGATGGCGCCCGTTGCGGATATCGGAGCAGTGGGGGAACTTTCTGGCCCAGTCCGGGGCCACGAAGGGGACCGGCCCGCCTCGCAGTTCGGAAGCATAGCGGAGTGTTCCGCCCATGGTGTGCGTGTCGCCCTTTTCGGGAGCCCGGCTTTCGCCATACATCGATCGCGGCTCGCGGCCGTGGCGATATTCGGCCCCCGCCCAAACCCCGATCGACCCGTCCCCGGTGCAGTCGATCACGATCGTGGCCGGAAAGAGCATCCGCCGGCCGGTCACCACGTCCAGCGCCGTCACGGCTTCGATCCGTTTGGCGTCCTTCATTTTCACGCCGGTGGCGTGGGTGTTCAAGAAAAGGTCCAGGTTCTCTTCCGCCTTGGCCAGGGCCAGCATCCGCGCGGAGTAGCCTTGCGAATCGCCGCGGACCTCCTCGACGATCCCCCCTTCGCCCGGGTCGAGCGGCTCCCGCGTGTTGTCGCCCTGGGGCAACACGAGGACCTCGGTGCTGGCGTTGCCGCCCAGCACCGGCCGGTCTTGCAGGAGGGCCGTCTTGCAACCCCGCCGGGCCGAGGCGACCGCGGCGAACGTGCCCGCCAGTCCCCCGCCCACGACCAGCGTGTCGTACCGCGGCATCGCCTTCACTTGGCGGCTGACGCCGCCAAGCCGCTCTCGCACCGCGGCCAGGGCCTGCCGGTTCTGGGCCGGCCGGAAGGACGGGTCGCTGCTGAGCACCAGCGCGTCGCAACGGCCGTAATGGCCGGTGAGGTCGTGCAGGCGAATCTCCAGCCGGCCCGGCTCGATCTGCCGCGTGCCGCCGTCTTCCCAAACCCAGCCGTCCTTCTTGCCGGCGCCGAAAACATGGTCGAACGGTTTCCCCCCCAGGATCACCTGGAACCGGCCGGGACTATACTCGGGCACCCAATCGCGGCAACGAACCCAGAGGCGATACGCGCCCGCCCGGGGAACCTCGACGCGGGTCACGGCGTCGTCCACCGGCTGGTGCAGCCCGATCGCCAACAGGTAGGGCGAGCCCATCTGGTCGACGAACTGGGCGTCGCGCACCCAGCCGCCGAGGTCGGCGAATTGCTCGGTTTCGATCCACAGGGTCGTCTGGCCGGGGCAAGGGGATGCACCGGCCAGCAAGGGCACGGCCAGCAGCAAGAGCGGGAGTCTCACGGAAACATCTCCTCGCGCAAGGTGGGGGAATTCCGGTGTGGCCGCCGCGGCTACACGGGAGAAAATTCCGGCACGGCACGTTGATTCTCGCCTCAACGGGAGCGGCAAGCAAGCGGGTGAACCGTTTTCGGCCGTTGCTTGACACCCGCCCGGCCGCGCGTCATGGTCTTGAGCCGGCAGGGTGCGTGCTCGGCACGCACACGCTGGGCTGAGAAAACGGGAGATCGAGGGAATATCTTCATGGACGCACTGGTTGCCACGTTGCCCTTGCTGGCCGTCTTCGCGCTGTTGGTCTTTCTCCGCTGGCCGGCCCGCAGGACCATGCCCGTGGCCCTGGTGCTGACCGCGCTGTTGGCCTTTTTCTACTGGCGCGTGCCGGCGATTCGGATAGCGGCCGCGGCGGTCGAGGGCCTGGTGATCGCCGCCATGCTGCTGTACATCGTGTGGGGCGCGTTGTTGCTGCTGTTCGTGCTGAAACACTCCGGCGCGGTAGGCGCGATTCGCAACGGCTTTCGCAGCATCTCGCCCGACCGGCGAATTCAGGCGATCATCGTCGCCTGGACCTTCGGCGCCTTCATCGAGGGAGCAGCCGGCTTCGGCACGCCGGCGGCCGTGGCCGGGCCGCTGTTGGTGATCCTGGGGTTTCCTCCCATGGCCGCCGTGGTGGCCGCGCTGACCATCCAGAGCACGCCCGTCTCCTTCGGCGCCGTGGGCACCCCGATCCTGGTCGGCGTGAGCACGGGCCTGCAGGGCCAGCCGCTGGTCGGCAGCTACATCGGCAGCCACGCGGCGATGTTTTCCGCCGCCTCGGCCGACGCCCGCTTCCACCAGTTGCTGCTGGCCATCGGCGGCCGCGTGGCGGTGATTCATGGCCTCATCGGCACGTTCATTCCACTCTTCGTGGTCGCCATGCTGACGCGGTTCTTCGGCCGGAAGCGAAGCTGGCGGGAAGGGTTGGCGGTGTGGAAGTTCGCCCTTTTCGCGGGCGTGGCCTTCACCATCCCCTACGTGCTCTTCGGCACGCTGCTGGGCCCCGAGTTTCCTTCCCTCCTGGGCGGGCTGGTCGCCCTGGTGCTGACCGTCTCGGCGGCCAGGATGGGGCTCTTCCAACCCCGCCGGCCCTGGGACTTTCCACCCCAAGACACCTGGGACCCCGACTGGCTCGGCAGCATCACCTCGACGGAAAACGAGCGGTCCGGCCGTCCGGTTTCGGTCTGGCTGGCCTGGCTGCCGTACGTGCTGGTGGCCGTGCTGCTGGTGGTCGAACACACGGTCCCCCTGGTGAGCGACTGGATCGGCCGGGCCGGCTGGCAGGGCACGATCCTGGAGACGGGCGATCCGGCCACGAGGATTACGGCCGGGTTCAACGCGCTGGCGCTGCCGGGCACGGTCTTCCTCATCGCGGCGCTGGTCTCGGTGCCGCTTTTCCGGATGCGGCCGGCCAGCGTGGGGGCGGCGTTGGGTGAGTCGGGCCGAGCGGTCTGGGGCGCGGCCCTGGCCATCGTGTTCGCCGTGCCCATGGTGCGAATCTTCCTCCAGTCGAACGTCAACGCCGCCGGCTTGGAGAGTATGCCCCGGGTGTTGGCCGCCGCCGCGGCCGACTGGGCCGGAACCGGCTGGCCGGCCGTGTCGGCGGGAATCGGCGCGCTGGGGGCGTTCGTGGCCGGCAGCAACACGATCAGCAACATGACCTTCTCGCTCTTTCAGTTCGACGTGGGACTGCGGATCGGGCTCGATCCGCTCTGGATCGTGGCCTTGCAGGCGGTGGGCGGGGCCGCCGGCAACATGATCTGTGTCCACAACGTGGTGGCCGCGGCGGCCACCGTGGGGCTGTTGGGTCGCGAAGGGGCCCTGATCCGCAAGACGCTCATCCCCACCATCTATTACCTCGTCGCCGCCGGCGCAATCGGCTGCCTGGTGCTGCTCTTGCTCTAGGGGGGGACACCCGAGGGAGAAAACGGCTGTTCCGTTTCCGGGTGCAAACGGCGGACCTTTTGAAAGGTACCCGAAGCGTTAGCGAGGCAGATGGCTCAACGCTGTGCCTCCCTCGCTAACGCT
>CAYZWG010000163.1:0-11398 GCA_964481605.1 uncultured Planctomycetaceae bacterium | reverse complement strand
AACGGCCAGGAACGACGCCCATCGTAACCCGAAGCGCAAGCGAGGGAGAATCGCCACGGGCGTCCTGGCCGCAGCGACGCGGCAATCGGACCATCGTAACCCGAAGCGCAAGCGAGGGAGAATCGCCGGCCTGGAATCCCTCGCTTACGCTTCGGGTTACAATTCACAGGTCCGCGGTCCCGGATCGCGATCCGGCCTACGGGGCTGCCGCCCGCAAAAAAAGTCCGTTCCTGCACCCGTCAAGGCGGAATTTCTCCTCTCGTCTGATGGTCTGGACAAACCCGGCGAAATAGGCGACGATGGCGCCCCGCCTCTTTCGATGGAATTCTCGCCCCGCGCCCATCGACGGCCCCCCCGCCGCCCAAAACACCATGGCCACTGACGATTTCGACGTTCCTGCCCTGGCCGCCTATTTGCACCTGGCGCCGCAGCAGGTGATGCGGTTGGCCGACCGCGGCAAGATTCCCGGCCGAAAGGTTTCGGGCCGGTGGCGGTTCGCCCGGGCGGAGGTGCACCACTGGCTGGAGCGGCGGATCGGTCTGGCCGACGAGGCCGAGTTGGTCGACGTCGAGGGAGTCCTGCGGCGAGACGAGGACGGCTTGCACGCCCGGCCGGCGACGATCGCCGAGCAATTGCTGCCCGAGGCAATTGCCGTCCCCCTGGCGGCCAAGACGCGGGACTCGGTGATTCGCGCGATGACGGCACTGGCCGCCGGCACGGGCATGTTGTGGGACGCGGAGAAAATGGCCGACGCGGTGCGCGCGAGGGAGGAAATGCACTCCACGGCGTTGGAGAACGGCGTGGCCCTGCTGCACCCCCGGCGCCCCCTGCCGAGCATCCTGGGCCAGGCATTTCTGGCCATGGGGTGCACGTGCTCCGGCGTGCCCTTCGGCGGCGGTTTCGGCAACCTGACCGATGTCTTCTTCCTCGTCTGTTCGCTGGACGACCGGGGCCACTTGCAGACCCTTGCCCGCTTGAGCCGCATCCTGGCCGCCCCCGGCTTTCTCGACGCGCTCCGCCAGGCGTCCGATCCCTCCACCGCCCACCGGCTCACCGCCCAGACGGAGAGGTCGCTCAAGGCGTAGCGGTCCGTCCGGGCCGATTCGACACGCAGGCTGCCACGTGACCGAGATTACGATCCTGCTGATCGGCAATACCAAGCGCAGGGAATTTCACCAGGCGCGCTCTGGGCTGGTACGCTCCGGCCGGGTGACGGTCGCCGACGATCTGGGGCAGGCGCTGGGGGCAATCGCCACCGGCGGCGTGGTTCCCGATCTGTTGGTCCTCGCCCAGGCCTATCCCGGAGAATTCACCGACGCCCAGGTGGATCGGCTGCGTCGCGCGGCGCCGTTGGCGCGACTGCTGGCGCTGGTCGGCTCCTGGTGCGAGGGGGAGACACGCACCGGCCGGCCCTGGCCCGGAGCGATTCGGCTCTATTGGCATCAATGGGGCCCGCGCTGCGAGCAGGAGTTGGCCAGCCTGGTCGCCGGCAGGGCTTCCACCTGGTCGCTGCCGGTCACCGCCAGCGAGGAGGAACGCTTCCTCGTCCTGGCCGAGGAGCCGATCGTGCCCTGCCAGGCGACGGGACTGATTGTCACCGGCCAGTACGACATGCAGGATTGGCTGGCCCGGGCCTGCCGCCGCTGGGGCTACTCGGTCCGCTGGCGATGTCGAGCGGACGACGAACAGGGCCAGCCGCCCGACTTCATCATCTACGACGCCGCGGCCGATGCCCGGCAGGAGGCGAGTTTGCTGGGAGACGTGTCTGGGCGGTGGCCCCGCACGCCGATCGTGGTGCTGTGCGATTTTCCCCGCACCACGGACCGCGACCTGTTGCTCGCCCAGGGGGCCTCGACCGTGGTCTCCAAGCCACTTTTGATCGAGGACCTCTTCTGGGAAATCGACCGCCTGCTGAAAGCGCGAGAGCTGCCCGCGGGGGAAGACTCCGCATAGGGCTCTCCGCAACGGGAACTGATTGCAAGGTGGGAGGGCGAGGCTCCCGCCGAGCCGTGGCACCGGCATTCACCCTGATTTCCCGGCTCGGCAGGAGCCTCGCCCTCCCAACTTTCCGCAACAAGAGCTAGTTGGGCGGCAGGCAGTAGGCCTCCAGCTCCGAAACGTAGAACTTTCCGTCGCCGGTCTGGGAGGAGACTCCTTGCAGGCGGATCGCCTTCACCGGACGCGAGAGAAAACGAATCACCTGCCATCCGAAGCAGCGGGTGCGGCTGCGGTCGACCAGGGGCACGAATCTTTGCCCGTCGGGCGAGACCAGCAGGGCGTAGCTGTGAAACGCCTTGGGCCCGTCCGGGAGCTTGATGCGGATCTCGCGGAGACGATAGACCTTCGGCAGCGTGACCGTCCATTGGCACGGCCAGGTGTCAATCGCGATTCCGCTGCCGCTGACCGTGGCGGGAATCTGCCCGTCCACCAGTGCGGCCCCCGACGCCCCCTCGACCCGGGTGCGGTTTTTCGTGGAAGCCACGTTGCCCAGCTCGACGGCCCCGGGGTCCTGGGAGATTTCCGGGCCGGCGATCTGGTCGATCTGTTGAAGTTGCCGTGTCGCTTCCTGCCGGGCCGGTCCACGGAGAAACGGGGCGGCCTGCTTGATCCAGTAACGCGCCCGCCGGGCCAGCATGATTTGCACGTTGCCCGACCGCCGGCCGGCCTCGGCAAACCAGGCTTTTCCCAGCGCCAGTTGCTCGGCCGCCTTTTCCGGCGCGGCCAGGTCCGCCACGGCAAGCGGGCGAAGCGCCGGGTCGCTGCCCCGAGCCAGGAAGGGAAGACCCCGCTCCCAATCCCCCTTGGCTGACAGATACCACTGGGCGACCGTCTGGTTGGCTTCCGGGTCGTCGGGCGACTTCTTCAGCAGCTCCAGCGATTGGGCAATGGGAGCATAGTCGTCGCGAAGTTTCTCCAGCCGTGGGCCGATCTGCTTGACCTCGTCGCGGAGCAACTTGTCGCCCGATTTCTTGGCGCACGACTGAGCCTGCTCCGCGAAACGGATCGCGATCGGATAGCGATCCGCTTCGGCCGCGCTACGGGCCAACGCCACCGCGGTCTCCAGAACGTCCAGGTTCGTGCGTGAAAGACCGGCCGCGCTCCGCGTTGCCGCGATGGTCTGCGAGAGATACTCGGCCTTCTTTTCCAGCGAGTCGATCTCGTACCAGCGGGCCATCTCGTCCACCGCGGTGAGCATATCCTCAAGCTGCCCCGCCGTGCTGGCCATCTCGGCGGCCGAGGCGAAGAGGACGTAACGTGCCTGGGGATCGTCGCTGGTCGCGTTGGCTTCCGCCAGAAACCGTCGGGCCAGTGCCGCCTTCTGCGGCAGCGACTTCGCCCGGCTGAACTCGGAGCGGAATCGGGCACGGAAGTCGCGCTCGCTCTGGCGAAGTTGAGAACCGCTGGGCGGGGGCAACTTCGCCGGCTCAGCGGGTTCGCTCTCGGGTATCGCCGACTCGCTGGGTTCGCTCTCGGGAATCGCCGGTGGAGCACTCCTGGGAGGTGCTTCCGGCGGGGGGGTCGCGTCCGGGGGCATCTCCGGCGGCTTCGCCTTCTGGGGAACCTCGACCGGGGCCATGCCGCCCTCGGGCCCCGGCTCGACGGGGGGCAACGTGCGGCCGCCGTCGTCCGGCTCGGCCGGTTCCTGCTGGCCGGCAGTGGGCGGCTCGGCCGGTTCGCCGGGCGGCGGCGAAGTCTGGCCGGACGCATCGCTCGGCGGGGTAGACTGGCCGGACGCGGCATCGGCCGGCGGTTCGGTCGAGGTCACGCCGGTCGAAGGTGGCTCGGGCTTCACGGCGACCGCGGACGCCTCGGGCGGGGTATCACCACCGGAAAAAACAGTCCCCAACACAATCAGCAAGAGGACCGCTGCCAGCCCGGCACCGGCGGCGATCCAGACGGTCGACTTCGTGCGGAGGGACCGCCAAGGCCGGATCACCACCTTGCCGGCATGGACGGAAACCGGCTCCCTCGGCGGACTCGGCGGCGGTTCCGGTTGGGCAGGCGACGGAAACTCCGCCCGCAAGGTCTCGTCGTAAGCCGCCTTCCGCTGGGGATTCAAGAGCACCACCCTGGCGGTCGACAACTCGTTGAGCAGCCGCTGGGAATATTCACCATACCGCCCGCTCTGAAAGGTCTTGACCAGCATCATGCGGGCTTCGACGGCGTTGGCGATGGTGTCGTCGTCGGCCTCGAACAGCTCGACCCCCAACAGGCGGTAGAAGTGGGGCGGCTGGTCCTTGGGGGGAATCCCCAACCACTTGTGATAGGGGTCGAACTCGGGAGTTCCGGAGGCCATGGGATAGGCTGGAAGGGGGGGATTTCAACGCGCCCGGGGATCGTGTGGCCGCCGTCCTGGCCGCCGCGACAAGGAACCGATCTCGATTTCTTGATTATCGTTGAGCGGCCGCCGCCAGGCAACCGGGCGAGTGGCCGTTGGGCGCGGGTCTCCCGACCCCACCCCCCGTTCGGCGCGGCTCTCCCGACCCCACCCCCCGTTCGGCGCGGGTCTCCCGACCCCACCCCCCGTTCGGCGCGGGTCTCCTGACCCCGCCGTAGTTGTCAAACCCGCAATCCACCGGGGCAAGCCCGATGGGGATTCTCCCGCTCCCCCGTTCGGCCACCCGCGTGGCAAAATCATGCGGAATACAGGGAATCTTCACCCAAGCCGGCGCTGCGGCGGGTCGGTTCAGTATGTTAGAATGCCCCGCTTTGGGGACCGGCACAACACCATCCCCCGGCCTGTGCAATTTGCCTCGGCGACCCTCCCCACTTCACTTCTCCAACAACCCCGACAACCCATGACCCGAAAAGCCTTGGTGACCGGAATCACCGGCCAGGACGGTGCCTACCTGAGCGAGTTCCTGCTCGAACAGGGCTACGAAGTCCACGGCATGGTACGCCGCAGCAGCACGGAACGCTTCGAGCGGATCGCGCACCTGATGAGCGACCTCACACTGCACCAGGCCGACCTGCTCGACCAACTTTCGATCATCACCCTGATGCGGGAAATCCGTCCCCGCGAGGTCTACAACCTGGCGGCCCAGAGCTTCGTGCCCACCAGTTGGCTGCAGCCGCTGTTGACCGGCGAGTTCACCGCCCTGGGGGTCACCCGGGTGCTCGAGGCGATCCGGCTGGTCGACCCCCGGATTCGTTTCTACCAGGCCAGTTCGAGCGAGATGTTCGGGGCCGTCCGCCAGGAACCGCAAGACGAGTCGACCCCTTTCTGGCCGCGGAGCCCCTACGGAGTGGCCAAGGTCTACGGCCACTGGATCACCGTCAACTACCGCGAAAGTTACGACATCTTCGCCTGTTCGGGCATTCTCTTCAACCACGAGTCGCCCCGGCGGGGCAAAGAGTTCGTGACGCGAAAAATCAGCGACGGCGTGGCCCGAATCAAGTTGGGCCTGGAGAAGGAACTCCACCTGGGCAACCTCGACTCGAAGCGCGACTGGGGCTTCGCCGGCGACTACGTGAGGGCGATGTGGCTGATGCTCCAGCAGGACCGGCCGGACGACTACGTGGTGGCTTCCGGCCACGAGCATTCGGTCCGCGACTTCGTCCAGCACGCCTTCGATCACGTGGACCTTGATTGGCGCGACTACGTGGTCGTCGACGAGTCGTTCTTCCGGCCGGCCGAGGTGAACACGCTGCGGGGCAATGCCGCCAAGGCCCAGCAAGTCCTGGGCTGGGAGCCGACGGTCAGCTTCTCGGAACTGATTGCGATGATGGTCGACGCCGATCTGGAGCGGGTGCGTGGGGAGATGGCCGGGCGGGAGCAGCTTGGCGAAGGAGGGGCTCGTTGAAGAAATCGTTGATGATGGTGCTGAAACTCGTCGTGGCGGCGGCGATCCTGATTTACTTGTTTCACGATGCGCAACGGGACCGCGCCTTCACCACGCTGATCGAGCAGAAGAAGGATTGGTGGCTTCTGGCCTGCGCGCTAGCGGCCTGCGGCTCGGCCGTGCTGTTGACGTTCATCCGCTGGTACTACCTGGTGCGGGCGCTGGACTTGCCTTTCACGCCGAGGGAAGCGCTGAGGATCGGTTTTTTCGGCTACCTCTTCAACCTGGCCCCGCTGGGGATCGTGGGGGGCGACCTGCTCAAGGCGGTGATGCTGGCCCGGCACCACCCCGGCCGCCGGGCCGAATCGTTGGCCACGGTGTTCGTGGACCGCGTGATCGGGTTGTTCATGTTGTTCGTGGTGGCCTCGGCGGCGATCCTTTTGAGCGGTTTCTGGCGGATCGACGGGGCAATGGTCCGCCGGATATGCCAGGCCACGCTGATTCTCACCGCCGTGGGAGCCGCGGGGATTTTCGCGGCGCTGGCGCCCGACCTGTCGCGGGGAGGAAGCAAGCGGCTATTGGCCAAGACCCCCTACGTGGGGTCGATCCTGGAGAAGCTGCTCACCGCCATCGAAATGTATCGGCGGCGGCGGGGCGTGGTGCTGGCGGCGGCGCTGTTGAGCGTGGGCGTGCACAGTCTGTTCTCCCTGGGCATCTTCCTGATTGCCCACGCGCTTTACGAAAACGTGCCCTCCCTGGGGCTCCATTTCGTGCTCAGCCCGTTGAGCGCCGCCGCCGGCGTGATCCCCCTCCCTCTGGGCCCCTTCGAGGCCGTGCTCAATTACCTCTACACCCAAGTGCCCGCCGTCGGCGGTGCGGCGATTGCCTCGGGCCAGGGGCTGGTGATCGCGCTGACTTACCGGATCATCACTTTGCTGGTGGCGGCGGCCGGCACCTGTTTCTACCTGGGTAGCCGAGCGGAGTTGACCGAGGCCCTGGAGGAAGCCCGGCACGAGGCCGAATTGCCGCCGCCCGACCAGGCGGTCGACGCGCTGGCGTGAGGGTCGACCCCGTTCGGCGCGGGTCTCCCGACCCCGCCGAAAGAGGGTAGCACCGGTTCTTGAACCGGTGTGGCCCTGCCACAAGAGGTCAAAGGCAAATCACTCCACCCATCGAATAGGAATACCGACTGAACGTCGCCACCCGCGCCCGGCGGGGTCAGGAGACCCTCGCCGAACGCTCACCTCTTGCCGGCTGCCGCCGGGTGCAGGTTCAAGAACCTGGGCCACCCGTCGACCCCGCCGAGAGAGGACCAGCGGAGTCGCCGCAATCATTCCTCGGTCGATCCTTGCCCCGCGGTGACCACCCGCTCGGCCGGGACCACACGAGCCAACTCGTCGATGGTGGTCACGCCGGCGGCCACTTTCAAGAGTCCCGCGGCCCGCAGTTCGAGCATACCCTGGTCGAGGGCCGTTTCGTGGATTTGTCGGGTCGAGCGGCCCTTGGCCACCATGCTCCGCAGTTTCCTCGACATCCGCATGATTTCAAACAGTCCGGTGCGGCCGGTGTAGCCCTCCTGGTGGCAGTGGTCGCAGCCGACGGCGGCGAAAATCTCCTCGCCCTGATCGTCGTCGAGCCACCGTCGGACCGGTTCGAACAGTTGCCGGCTGCGGCTGACGTCCAACGGCTGCTTGCACTGCGGGCAGAGAGTTCGCACCAGCCGTTGCGAGATCACGCCCAGCAGGCTGGTGGCCAGGAAATGGGGGGCCACGCCCAGGGCCAAGAGGCTTTCGATCGCCCCGGCGGCAATCGGCGCGTGCAGCGTGGCGTAGACCAGGTGCCCGCTGTTGGCCGCCCGAACCGCCGTCTCGGCCGTGATGGGATCACGAATCTCGCCCACCATGATCACGTCGGGCGCCTGCCGCAAAACGCTTTGCAGCAGTTCGGGAAATTCCAGCCCGATGCGGTGGTTCACCTGCGACTGGCGGATGCCCGGCACGGAATACTCGATGGGGTCCTCGATCGTGTTGATCTTCCGCGTTCCGTTGTCGAGCGCGCGGAGGCAGCAGTAGAGGGTGGTCGTCTTGCCCGTACCGGCTGGGCCGGTGGCCAGCATCAGGCCACCCGGCTTGTTCAACAGGTCGCGGAATTCGTATTCGCTTTTTGGATGCAGGCCGAGGTTGTCAATTTCCAGCAGTTCCTGGTCGCGTTCCAGCAGCCGGATCGCCATGTCCTCGCCGTGGAGCGTGGGAATGGTGCTGACGCGGAGGTCAACCTTGCGACCGTCGTCGAGCGTGCAGACGAAGCGGCCGTCCTGGGGGCGGTACTTTTGTGCCACGTCCATCGCCGCCGCCGCCTTAACGTGGCTAACGAACCGTGCGCCCTCACCCCGGGCAACGCTCATCCAACGCCGCACCATGCCCAGATGACGTACCGAGATCGACACGTCCTCTTCGTTGAAGTTGAAGTGCAGGTCGCTGGCGGGCAACCGGATGGCGCTATCGACCAGGCCAGCGAAGGCCTTGCTGATGGTCGACTGTTCGAGATCGATCTGTTCCGGCCGAGGCCGATGCTGAACGGCTGTGGTGATCATCGGTTCGTTTCTCACCCCCCATGACTCGTGGCGAAACGTGCTTTCTCACGTAAGTATTTCGTCGGCTGCCGTGGCGGGCAGATTCGACCGACTCGCCTGAGAAGACGGAAAAGATGGGCTGGCCGCGGAGCCCCTAGGGGTTGAGCCGGTCGATTAGATCGTGCCGGTGGGGAGGCCCGGAAGCCACCGCGGCAACGATTTTCCCACCGGCTACCCGAGGCAGCGGACCGCCGCGGCTCAATGGGTCCGGCGAAGCCGCTCTTCGGCGTCGGGCCGCGGCGCGTTGCGGTGGGTGTCCCAGTAGGGGGAGAGGTTTCGCAGGTTGGATACCACGCGAGGAAAAACGTCGATGATTCGATCGACGTCCTCCTCCGTGTTGTAGCGGCTGAAGCTGAAACGGACCGATCCGTGGACCGCCGTGAAAGGGACCGCCATGGCCGTCAGCACGTGGGACGGCTCCAGCGAGCCCGACGTGCAAGCCGAGCCGCTGGACGCGCAAATGCCGGCATCGCTGAGTTGATAGAGCATGCCTTCCCCTTCGACCCACTGGCAGGCGATGCTCGTGGTGCCGGGCAGTCGCGGTGCCCCCCGGCCGTTGATTTCCACGTAGGGGATCTCCGCCTCCAGCACCGCTTCCAGCCGATCGCGCATGGCGCCGATTCGCCGCTGGTCTTCCTCGTGGCCTGCGGCGGCCAGGTCGAGCGCCGCGGCCAGGCCGACGATCGAGGCGACGTTTTCCGTGCCCGCGCGGCGGCCCGCCTCCTGGTGGCCCCCAATCAAAAACGGCCGCACCGGCGTGCCGCGGCGGACCAGCAGGGCCCCCACCCCCTTGGGGGCGTGCAGCTTGTGCCCGGAAAACGAAAGCAGGTCGACGTGCCGGAACTCGTCGCCCAAGTCGATCGGCAGCTTCCCCACCGACTGCGTGGCGTCCGTGTGAAAGACAATGTTGCGGTCCGTTTCCTTGGTAATCCGGGCGAGCTGGGCCACGGGAAAGATCACGCCGGTTTCGTTGTTGGCGTGCATCACGCTGACCAGCAACGTGTCGGGCCGCAGCGCGCGAACGAAATCGGCCACGGCGAGATTGCCCTGGCGGTCGACGGGAAGGAAAGAGACGTCGTAGCCGCGCCGGGCAAGGTCCTTGCATACCTCCAGCACGGCGGGGTGCTCGACGGCGGTGGTGATCACGTGGCGGCGGCGGGGGTTGGCCCAGGCAGCACCTCGGATCGCCATGTTGTTGCTCTCCGTGGCGCAGGACGTGAAGACCACCTCGCAAGGATCGATGGGACCGAAGTGTCCCGCGATCCGCGCCCTCGCCGCGGTCAACGCCGAGGCGACCCCCTGGGCCGGTTCATACATCGAACTGGGATTGAAATAGTCCTCCGTGAGAAAAGGGACCATCGCCTGGTAGACTTCCGGCGCAACCCGGGTCGTGGCGTTATTGTCGACGTAGACCAGTCTCATCAATCATCCATCTTTCTGACCGCCACGGATTCTGGGGAGGGTCAGTGACCAAGGAAAATCCCCACCGGGCTTGTCCCGGTGGCTTGCGGGTTTGACAACGACGGCGGGGTCGGGAGACCCGCGCCGAACGAGTAGGTAATCCCCACCGGGCTTGCCCCGGTGGCTTGCGGGTTTGACAACTACGGCGGGGTCGCCAGACCCGCGCCGAACGAAGGCGGGCGGCCGGCACAGCCGGCCCTACGCGGTTCTCCGCCGACCGTCACACCTGAATCACCCGAATCCGTTCGTCCACCATGTCCTTGAGGCTTTTTTCCACCAGGAACTTCAACGTCCGCCCGGCGCTAGGGCAGCCCGCACACGAGCCGCCCAGCCGGCAATAGACGATGGTGTCCTTGATGTCGACGATCTCCATCTCGCCGCCGTCCTTTTGCACCATGGGGCGAACGTATCCCTCCACGGCCCGCTCGATCTTCTTGGCGAACTGGTAGGGCGAGAGCGTCTCCGTGTCGTCGGTGGGGGCCTGGGGGGAGATCGAGGGCACATCGGGCGAGGCCACGCTGGGGAGCACTCGCAAGGGGTCGGACCCCCAGGTTTCGTTGAGCAAATCCTGCAGCCCTCCCGGCGTGTGGTGACACGACATGCAAGCCCCACCGGCCTTGATGGCCCCGGTGATCTCGGGAATCGTACGCAGATTCAACTCCTTGATTTTTCGCCGGATGTAGGGCTCGCTCAAGGAGAAACACTTGCAAACGATGCGGCCGTCCTCCCGCTCGTCGGCGTGAATATCGACCCCTAGCCTGGCCAGATCGACACCGCGGCGCTGGGCCCAGTTGAACACGGCCGACTCCAGGGCCTCGGCGCCCATCACCGAACAGTGGACTTTTTGCTGCGGAAGCCCGTCGAGAAAATCGACGATGTCCTGGTTGGTGATCCGCAACGCCTCGATGGGAGTGTAACCGCCCCGCTCGATCAACGCGCAAAGCGCCTCGGAGGCCGCGATCGCCGACGTGCAGCCGAAGGTCAAGTAGCGGGCGGCGACAATCACGTCCTTGGTCGGATCGCTCTCGTGCCGCTTCACGCGAAAGGTGAAACGGATGGCGTCGCCACAGGCGAGCGACCCGTGTTCGCCGACCCCGTCGGGATCGTCGATCTCCCCCAGATGGGTGCCCGGCTTGCCATGCACGGCGTCCATGAAAAGCTGCTTGGTCTTCTCGCTGTACTGCCAAGCCATCGAGGTCCTCCGAGCGTCGAAATCAGCGAAAAAAGGGGGTGCCGCCTTACGCCGATGCCGTTGAATTAAGCCAACGCAGCGTTCGGCGCAAGTCTCCTGACAGCGTTCGGCGCAGGTCTCCTGACCTCGCCGAAAAAGACGCCGCCGCCGCCGGGCCACAAATCAGAATGGCACAGCGGGGCCCGCCCAGCAAGGCCCCGCCCTCGCTTCTAGTATATCGGCTGACCGTCGCACGGCGAATGATCGGCCGGCGGCGGATGATGGGGTGAGGGGATCGGGAGGGCGAGGCTCCCGCCGAGCCGCAGCAGCGGCATTGACCCTCACGGCCAC
>CAYZWG010000162.1:0-11422 GCA_964481605.1 uncultured Planctomycetaceae bacterium | reverse complement strand
TGGCTGGCGCTGCGAAACGCGGCAACCGGCCGGCACAGCCGGCCCTACGGCAACTCCAGCTTGGGAACCAGGTGGCGGCACCGATTTGCACGGGCTTGGCCCCGCGACTAAAATGATCTGACGGGACGCGGGCAGCCGGGCTTCTTCAACGATTCGACGAGCGGCCCAGGCTGCCGGTGGCCGGGATTCCGACCCTTTCCGCAACGGAATCGAACGACCGAATCGAATGACCAGACCACAGGAGGAGACCCACGGTGAGTGAAACCACGAGGAGTACCACGTCGCGACGTACGTTTTTGAAGACCAGTGGCGGGGTGGCCGCCGCCTCGGCCCTGGCCGGCGCGGCCGTGCCCCGCGTCCACGCCGCCGAGGACAACACGATCCGGGTCGTGCTGATCGGCTGTGGCGGGCGGGGAACCGGCGCGGCGGCCAACGCCATGTCGGTCAAGCAGTGCCCGGTCAAGCTGGTCGCCATGGCCGACGTGTTCGAGAACCGGCTGGCTTCCAGCTTCAAAAATTTGAAGAGGAATTTCGCCGCCAAGATGGACGTGCCCGAGGACCGCAAGTTCATCGGCTTCGACGCCTACCAGAAGGCGATGGATTGTTTGAGTCCGGGAGACATTGCGATCTTTACCACGCCGCTGGCGTTCCGCTGGGTGCATTTTACCTACGCCATCGCCAAGGGTCTGAACGTCTTCATGGAGAAGCCGCTCACGGCCGACGGCCCGACTTCCCGCCGGATGATCGATCTGGCCGAGCAGTCGGTGTCGAAGAACCTCAAGGTGGGGGTGGGATTGATGTCCCGCCACAGCCGGGCGCTGCAAGAGTTGCACGATCGCATCCAGGACGGCGAAATCGGCGACCTGGTCACCATGCGCGGCTACCGGATGATTGGGCCGGCGGGGTCGGCTTTCTCGAAAAAGTGGCCCGGCACGCCGAGTGAATTGCTTTGGCAGATTTCCCGCTTCCACAGCTTCCTCTGGGCCAGCGGCGGGTGCTTCAACGACTTTTACATCCACATCGTCGACCATTGCTGCTGGATGAAAAACGCCTGGCCGGTCAAGGCGCAGGCGCTGGGCGGCCGCCATTATCGCGACGACGCCATCGACCAGAACTTCGACGTCTACTCGGTCGAATACACCTTCGCCGACGGCACCAAGCTGATCATGGATGGGCGCTGCATGGGGGGTTGCAAACACATCTACTCCAGCTACGCGCACGGCACCAAGGGCTCGGCGATCGTCTCCAAGAGCGGCGACTGCGGGCTGCCCTCCAGCACGTACAAGGGTCAACAGCCCGACCCCGCAAGCATGATCTGGAAGTCCAAGGTCGCTCCGGACCAGCGCAACCCGTACCAGAACGAATGGCACGACCTGGTGGACGCCATCCGCAATGACAAGCCCTACAACGAAGTGAAACGGGGCGTGGAAGCCAGCCTGGTCAGCTCGCTGGGCCGGAAGGCGGCCCATACCGGCCAGGAAATCACTCTCGAGGCGATGCTCAACAGCGACCAGGAATACGCCCCGGGCGCGGACAAGTTCACCATGGATTCGCCTCCGCCGCTCAAGGCCGATGCCGACGGCAAGTACCCCGTGCCCATGCCCGGCTTGAAGAAAGACCGGGAATACTGAGCCCGCCCGCCGCGCCGGTCGCTCGACTCCGCAGGGTGCGTGCTCCGTACGCACCCTGCTTGGGAGTTGTTAGGCCGGGTCGCGACCCGGCGCTGATCGGGTAAGCGGTTCCACCATGCCGGGTCGCGACCCGGCCTACTCGCCCTCCCAAAGCGCACGAATACGCCTTTTGGCAACGGAAACCGCTTGGGAGTCAACATCCACCGACCCAAGGAGGCCTCCTGTGAGTGAAACAAGAAAAACGGCTACGTCCCGGCGCGGGTTCCTCAAGACCGCCGGCGGGGTGGCCGCCGCCTCGGCCCTGGCCGGCGCGGCCGTGCCCCGCGTCCACGCCGCCGAGGACAACACGATCCGAATCGTGCTGGTCGGTTGCGGCGGCCGGGGAACCGGCGCGGCGGCCAACGCCCTCTCCGTCCAGAACGGACCGATCAAGCTGGTGGCCATGGCCGATGTGTTCGAAAACCGGCAGGCCACCAGCTATGCCAATCTGAAAAAACAGTTTCCCCACCAGGTCGACGTGCCCGAAGAGCGCAAGTTCATCGGCTTCGACGCCTACCAAAAGGCGATGGACTGCATCGAGCCGGGCGACGTGGCGATCTTCGCCACGCCTCCGGCGTTTCGCTGGGTCCACTTCACCTACGCCATCGCCAAGGGCCTCAACGTGTTCATGGAGAAGCCGGTCACGGTGGACGGCCCCGCCACCCGCCGGATGCTCAAACTGGCCGAGCAGTCCGTGAAGAAAAACCTCAAGGTGGGCGTGGGCCTGATGTGGCGCCACTGCGCGTCGCGCGGCGAGCTGCACCGCCGCATCAGCGAGGGCGAGATCGGCGACCTGATCATGCTGCGGACCTACCGCATGCACGGGCCGCTGGGCTCCGCCTTCACCAGCCGCAAACCGGAGGGCATCAGCGAACTGCTCTACCAGATTCAGCGGTTTCACGCTTTTCTCTGGGCCAGCGGCGGCTGCTACAGCGACTTCTACATCCACAACATCGACGAGTGCTGCTGGATGAAAAACGCCTGGCCGGTGCGGGCGCAGGCGCTGGGCGGCCGCCATTACCGCAACGACTTCATCGATCAGAACTTCGACAACTACTCCGTCGAGTACACCTTCGCCGACGGCACCAAGCTGTTTCTGGACGGCCGTTGCATGGCCGGTTGCCACAACGAGTTTGCCAGCTACGCCGACGGCACCAAGGGCTCGGCGGTGATCACCCCCTACTCGCAAGCCGTGTCCAGGTGCCGCATTCACAAGGGGCACAAGATCGCCAAGCAGGACCAACTCTGGGGCTCCCCCCGGCCCTCGCCCGATCCCTACCTGCTCGAGTGGAACGACCTGATCGACGCCGTCCGCGGGGACAAGCCCTACAACGAGGTCCGGCGCGGCGCCGAGGCCAGCCTGGTCACCTCGATGGGCCGCATGGCCGCCCACACGGGCCAGGTCATCACCTACGACCAGATGCTCCACTGTGAGCACGAATTCGCCCCCACGGTCGACAAGCTCACGCTGGACGGCCCTTCGCCCTTGCGGGCCGATCCCCACGGCAAGTATCCGGTCCCCATGCCGGGCCTGAACAAGAAGCGGGAGTATTGAGGTCCCCCGCCGCACGCCCGCGAGCCCACTGTGACGCGTGCGGAACGGGTAGGCCGGGTCGCGACCCGGCGCTGATCGGGTAAGCCATTCCGCCATGCCGGGTCGCGACCCGGCCTACGGGACTCGGCGGGGTCAGGAAACCCGCGCCGAACGGGTCGGGAGACCCGCGCCGAACGCTGTGGCCCGAGCACCGCGTTGGTCGCTCGAGGTTCGCGACCTCGGCGGATTGGCCCGATCAGTCAAGCTCGACGGCCGATCGGCCGATCCTATAAGAGAGATTCGATCCCTGTCCCCTTCTTCCGGGCCTGGATTTTCGCCGCCTTCGGCGATATACTCTGGAGACTCTTTTGCTCGCTTTCCGGGCGGGCGGGCCGGGTGTCGATTCGAGTCCGATTCCGGGCGTACCGGTGGCGAAAAAAGAAGGGAAAGAAGAAGGGGGACAGGTACATTTTTGCCGGGACGGCCCGCAGGGTGCTTCGCACAAAACGTACCTGTCCCCCTTTTTTCTACAGCGAAGCGTCAGGATTAGCACCACGGAAGGAGCGATCCCGAAAAAGATGAGCACCACGACGAGAACTCGTCCAGCCGCCAGACGGCGTTCGATCAGCCACACCCGCCCGCGGAACCGGTTGCAGCCGGAGTGGGTCCAGTTCAGCGACGACGAGTTGCTGAAAGTCCGCCTCTGCGACCTGGGGCTGCACATCCGGGGAACACCTTTGGAGGGCCGGATCGAGCGGCTTTCGGGTGAGTTGGAAGCCCGCGGCATTCGCTTTCGCCCCCACTTTTGGCTCTCCGACGAGTGGTTTTCCCCGGACGGCGTCCCCGGCGTGGGCGTCCCCTTCTACTTGGCCCATCCCCGCCTGGTGCGGCTGGAGCGGAAGCAGGTGCTGGAGGTCGAGGGAGGCACGGAGGAGTGGTGTATGCGGATTCTGCGGCACGAGGCCGGTCACGCCATCGACACGGCCTTCCGGCTTCACCGGCGGCGAAACTGGCGGGAGATTTTCGGCCCCTACTCCCAGCCTTATCCCAACTACTACGACCCCAAGCCCTACAGCAAGAGCTACGTGGTCCATCTCGACTCCTGGTATGCCCAGAGCCATCCGGCCGAGGATTTCGCCGAAACGTTCGCCGTCTGGCTCAAACCCCGCTCCGGCTGGCGGACCCAGTATCGCGGCTGGCCGGCGCTGAAAAAGCTCGAATACGTCGACCGGCTGATGGCCGAAATCCGCGATACCCGGCCCAAGGAGGTCACTCGCCGCCACGTCGCTCCCCTGCGGGAGATGCGTAAGACGCTGGGCGATTACTATGGCGAGAAGCGGGCCTCTTACGGCCTGGACCATCCCAACTTTCACGACCGCGATCTACGGCGGGTGTTTTCCGACTCGCCCGACCATGCCGACTGTCCCTCCGCCGCCACGTTTCTGCGGCGGATGCGGCGGGAACTCCGCCGCGCGGTTGCCCACTGGACCGGCGAGTACCAGTACACCATCGACCTCGTGCTGGAAGAAATGATCCACCGCAGCCGCCAACTCCATCTTCGCGTGGACCGGCCCGAAGAGACTGTGCGGCGCGACATGCTGGTGATGCTCACCGTGCAGACGATGAACTACCTCCACGCCGGCCACCACCGCGTGGCCCTCTGAGTTCGAGTTGCCCCGCCCCCATGAGAAAACTCCGCGTCTCGGTCCTGATGCACGAGGACCTCGTTCCGCCGCCCAGCCTGGACGGCTACACGGACGAGGAGATCGCGGAATGGAAGTCGGAATACGACGTCTGTGCCGGCCTGGAGACCCTCGGCCACGAGGCCCGCCCCCTGGGCGTCAGCGACGACCTGGGCAAGGTCCGCAAGGCAATCGTCGACTGGGAGCCCCATATCGCCTTCAACCTGCTGGAGGAATTCCACGGCGTCGCCGTCTACGACCAGCACGTGGTCAGCTACCTGGAGCTGATGAAACAACGCTACACCGGCTGCAATCCCCGCGGCCTGATGCTTTCGCACGATAAGGCCCTGTGCAAGAAAATCCTCTCCTATCACCGCATCCTCACCCCCAAGTTCGCCGTCTTCCCCCGGGGCAAAAAACCCCGTCGCCCCCGCTGGATCAACTTCCCCCTGCTGGTGAAATCGGTGAGCGAGGAAGCCTCGCTGGGAATCTCCCAGGAATCGGTGGTCCACGACGACCTCCAACTGATCGACCGGGTCGACTACATCCACCGAGAGGTCGCCAGCGACGCCCTGGCCGAAGAGTACATCGAAGGGCGCGAACTCTACCAGGGCGTGATCGGCAACCAGCGGCTGGTCACCTTTCCCGTCTGGGAAATGCTCTTCACCAAGATGCCCTCCGGCATGCCCCGCATCGCCACCGCCAAGGTCAAATTCGATCCCGCCTATCAGAAGCGATACGGCATCATCACCCAGGCCGCCCGGGACCTGCCGCCCGGGGCGGCCGAGCGAATCGCCAATCTCTGCAAACGGGTCTACCGCGTGCTCTCGCTCAGCGGCTATGCCCGGATGGACCTCCGCCTGGCTCCCGACGGCCGCGTCTATCTGCTCGAGGCCAACCCCAATCCCAACCTGGAATACGGCGAAGACCTGGCCGAAAGCGCCGAACAGGTGGGCATCTCCTACGAGACCCTGTTGCAGCGGATCATCAACCTCGGACGAAGCTACCAGGCCGCCTGGAAGCTGTAGGGCCGGCTGTTGCGCCGCGGGTGGCCCGATAGCTCTGCTATCGGGGTTCCGCAGGCACGGGAGGCAAGAATTGCGGCGTGCCGGACTGCCGGGGCCATGTGTCAGCGGAGTCAGGAGACCCGCGCCGAACAGGTGCCTCTTGCGGCGACGACGCTCTGATAGACGAGCTATCAGGGCCACCCGCGCAGGTCTCCCGACCTCGCCGAACCCCCCCCACCATCCACCCGACGCCCGGCTCATTGCAGCCGCTGCTTCGGATCCCGGTGGGAACGCCGCGACTTGGCCGAAGGCCAGATCGGGTCGCTGCCCAGGGTGCTGACGAAGAAAGCGTGGGCGAACAGACCCAACACGACCCCCGTCGCCACCCACAAGAAAACGTCGCCCGGCGCGATGCACACGGCCAGCGCGGCCCCGGCGATGAACCCCAGCGCCATTTCGGCCATCCGCTCGATGGGATGCCTGGTCATGGCCCACCTCCTGGAATCGTCCCCCCAGAGCGTGTCCCAGAATACCCTCATTCTACACCCCGCCTTGGTCCCGGGCCATAGGAAGAATTGGGGGGGTAACTCGCGCTGCCGATCACCCTCTCCGGCCCTTCGTCGGGTCGTTGATCGAGAAAGCACCCCCCTACCACCGCGGTTCCTTGAAACGAATCCGCACCCGGCCGTCTTCGCTTCTCACCCGCAGCAGGTTCAGTCTGTCCAACAGCGCCAACGCGGCGCCGGACGAAGCGTAGTCGGCTGCCGGGACCCAACCGCGTCCCTGCTGGAGTTCTTGTAGAATTCGCCCCGCGCCGGCAATCGTATGGTCATCTCGCGGGACGAGCGAGCGGAAGGCTTTGATCGCCTGGATAGTACTCAGCGGAGCACAGAACAACGCCTGCGAAACGAGAAAGGCCACGCCCAGCGGGTAGTTGTAGTGGGAGTTCAACGCCCGCCCGCTTTCCGACTCCGCAAACAGGTTGTTGCAGTATACGGACCTGCTGTATTCCCTCAAATCAAACAGCGGTTTGGCATACCGGGCGCCTTCCACGGCGAGCACAACCATGGTGGCCGCGGCAAGATAGAAACTGATCGTCGAGGCCGACAACCCCAATGCGTCGAGTGGGATGGCGTAGCCGATCCTGACGACCCAGAAAGACACAATCCAGAGACCGAGGGACGTGGGGATGAGGACGATGCCCATGCCGATCCAAAAGGCATTGTGCAAGTGGACACGCCGCTTCAACTCGGTCGGTTTCATGAAATCGGTCGACTGCTGAGGAGGCTCCGGTCGACGCGCCGCCGATTGACGCTGGCACGGCCAATGCACGCAGCGCTACCAACAGAAGCCAGGGGTCCCAGGCGACGGCTGTAATCTACTCCAATCGCGGAGATTTCACAAACGTTTTGCACCCTCCGATAAGGGGACGGCGGGGGTGGCCCTGATAGCTCGCCTATCAGGGCGGCGCAGCCGCGGCAACCCTGGTGATAACTCACCAGGCTCACCGACCATGCCGCGCACGAGCGGCAGTCCGGCACGCCGCAATTCTCGCCTCTCGTGCCTGCGGCACCCCGATAGCAGAGCTATCGGGGCCACCCGCGCAGGCCCGCTTTTCCAGCGATGATGACGAACGGCCAGGCAGGCGGGTTCCCAAGCCGGAGCTTGGGAACCAGGAGCGAAGGGCCCTTCCCCATCCCGGCTCCCCCCCCACCAACTGCCCCCGGGCCTTCCCCCAACGTTGATGGTTTTGGAGTGAACGCCCTGCGGTGCGGTGCTTTGGCGGAAGGCCGCCGCCTGATATACTTGCAACCCGGCGGCCCGCGATGGACGACGTTCCGGTGGCGAGATGTTCGATGGAAGATCGCCAAAAGACGAAAGATCAACTGTGGGCGGATTTGGAGGCGCTCCGACGCCGGCTGGGCGCGTGGGAAAGGGCGGGAACGCGGCAGGAGTTCTTCGAGCAGGCGCTGCGCGAAAGCGAGGCCCGCTTTCGTGCCCTGGTGGAGACGGTCCCCCTCGGTATCCAGGAGTGCGACCTCTTGGGAGTCATTACCTTTGCCAACGGCGTTTACCACCGGATGAACGGATATGCCCCGGGGGAACTGATCGGCAAACGGGTTTGGGACTTGCTGGCTTCGGAAGCCGAAAAGACGTCGCTGAGACTGTATTTCAGGCATCTGGTCGCGCTGCAGCCGGTTCCCACGCCTTACATGGCGGTCAACCGGGCCAAGGACGGGCGCACCTTTGACGTCCAGGTCGATTGGAACTACAAGCGCGATACCGACGGCTGCCTGACCGGTTTTATCGCCGTGGTCACCGACGTAACCCAGCGGAAGCGGGACGAGGAGGAGCTTCGCCGGGCTCGACTCGATCTGGAGCGCCGCGTGGAAGAGCGCACGGCGGAGTTGGAGGAAGCGAACGCCGAGTTGAAGAAGGAAATCGCCGAGCGAGAACAGATCGAGCAAGCGCTGCGGCAGAGCGAAGGGCAGATTCGCGGTATCTTCGAATCCTCCCCGGACTGCATCCTCGTCTGGGACCGCGACCACATCTGTCTCTACGCCAACCGCGCCGCCGTCGACCACTTCGAGACCACCCGGGAGAAAATCCTCGGCAAGAACATTCGCCACGGGTTGGCACACCTGCCTGACTTCATGCACCTCTGGATGGGCCGCATCGACGAGGTGATTGCCACCGGCCGGCCAATCCGCGTGGAGGACTCGGGCAGGATCGGCGGCCGGGTCGTCCACAGCGAATCGATCCTTTCGCCGCTCTCGAACGACTTGGGTGAGATGTTCGCGGTGGGGCTCGTTTACCGCGACGTCACCGAACACAAAAGGGTCGAGCGGACCGTGCGGGAGAATGAACGCCGCTATCGCCACATCTTCAACGCCGTGGCCGACGGCCTGTTCATTGTCGATCGCCACGGCGTGATCACGGAAGCCAACCCGGCCGCCGCGGCCACCTACGGCTACAGCCAGCAAGAGCTTGCCGGGATGCCCGCCGAACAACTCATCCACCCCGATGATCGACACATGCTGAAGGAAATGATAAAAGAGATTCAGGTCTCGGGCCGGGCACACGCCGAGGTGGTGAATCTTCGCAAGGACGGGTCTTCCGTGGACGTGGGGGTCACCAGCAGCCTGTTCAACTTTCGCGGCTTGCGGCTTGCACTGAGCGTGGTCCGCGACCTCACGGATCGCAAACAGGCGGAACGGGCCATCCGCGAGGAGCGGGAACACCTTCGCCGTTTGCTGGAGATGCACGAGCGCGATCGCCAATTGGCGGCCTACGAGATTCACGACGGATTCGTCCAGCCACTGGTGGGTGCGCGGATGTTGCTGGACACGCCCGTCGACGTGCTCGAACCGCCGCAACAAGAGCGCCACCGGCAAGGCATCGAGTTGTTGCAGCGAAGCATCGCCGAGGCCCGGCGGCTGATTAGCGGGCAGCGACCGCTGATCCTCGACGAGGGGGGACTGCTGGCGGCCATCGAGCACCTTGTTTGCGAGCGGGAAACGGCCCAGGGGCCCTCGATCGAGTTTTCCCACGATGTCCACTTCGATCGGCTTGCCCGCCCGCTGGAAACGGCCCTCTTTCGGGTCGTCCAGGAGGGGCTTGCCAACGCCCTGCGCCACAGTCAAAGCGAGAGAATTCGCATTGCGGTGGAGCAGGGCGGAGACACCGTTTCCGTGGAAATCGAGGATTTTGGCGTGGGCTTCGATCCCCACTTGGTCGACCGAAACCGTTTCGGGCTGGAGGGCTTGCGCGAACGTGCCCGGCTGTTCGGGGGGGAAGCCGCGATCGAGAGCGCACCCGGGCGGGGTACCCGAATTCGCGTGGAATTCCCCGTCGTGGAAGCCCCCGCCGCCGTCGACGACGACAGTCAAACGAGTTGATCCGGATTCGCACCCCGCGGCGGCGCGCCTCTTGACAGCGGCCGCCTGTCGGCACAGGATCGTGGACGGACCGGCCAGCGATCGGTCGCCGGTTGGGGGGGCGGTCGCCGGGACGTGCGGGTTTCCCCCGGCGTGCCGGGGTCCGAGCCGGGTGCGTCTTTCGCAATCATCATCAGCCACCGGGAGGAAAAGCATGTCGGATCGCAACGCCTTCGCTCGAAACACCAACCACTCGCGGCGTGAATTCCTGAAGCTCGGCGGGGCCGCGGCGGCCGGGGCCACGGTCGGATCGCTGGCCCTCTCCCGCGGGGCCCACGCCGCCGGCTCCGACCTGCTCAAGATCGGCCTGGTCGGCTGCGGAGGCCGCGGATCGGGCGCCGCCGCCAACGCCATGAACGCCGACCCCGGCGTCCGCCTGGTTGCCATGGCCGACGTCTTCGAGGACAAGGTCCGCGGCAGCCGCGACCGCCTCAAGAAGCTCAAGCCGGAGCAGGTCCAGGTCGATGACGACCACTGCTTCGTGGGCTTCGACGGCTACCGCCACGTGATCGAGTCGGCCGAGGTCGTGCTGATCGCCTGCTCCTCCCGCTTCCACCCCTATTATCTCAAGGCGGCCATCGACGCCGGCAAGCACGTGTTCGTGGAAAAACCGCACTCCGTCGACGCGCCCGGTTTGAAGATCGTCGCGGCCGCCTGCAAAGCCGCCAAGGAAAAGCACCTGGCCGTGCTCTCCGGCCTCTGCTGGCGCCATCACCTGGGCGTCAAGGAAACAATGAAACACGTCCTCGACGGCGCCATCGGACGCATCGTCGCCGTGCAGGAATGCTACATGCGAACGCCCTATCGGCTGATCGAGCGCGATCCCCAGTGGACCGAGCTCCAGTGGCAGATGAGAAACTGGTACCACTTCCGTTGGCTCTCCGGCGACGACGTGCTCCAGTCGCTGGTCCACAGCCTCGACAAGGCCGGCTGGGTGATGCGCGACCAGCCGCCGGTCTGTGCCTTCGGCGTGGGTGGGCGAATCCAGTGCGTGGAACCCAAGTTCGGCGACCAGTTCGACCACACGGCCATCGCCTACGAGTATGCCGACGGCTCCCGCGTGTTCGGCTTCAACCGCGCCCAGGCCGGCGTGTTCAACGAAACCAGCGATAACTTCCTCGGTACCAAGGGCACCTGCAACGTGCTCAAACACCGCATCCAGGGCGAAACCAACTGGCAGTACGACGGCCCCAAGTGCAATATGTACGACGAGGAACACGTGGCGCTGTTCAAGTCGATCCGCAAGGGCGAGCCGATCAACAGCGGGCACTACATGATCAACAGCACGATGCTGGGCATCCTCGGCCGGATGGTGGGCTACACGGGCAAGAAAATCACCTGGGAAGAAGCGGTCAATTCTCAAGAGGTGCTTGGCCCGGCCGAAGTCAACTGGGACACGGAGCCGCCCATCAAGCCCCGCAAGGACGGCACCTACGCCTGCCCCATCCCAGGGCTGACCTAGCCCGCAGGCCGGGCGACTCGCCGTAGGTCGGGTCGCGACCCGGCGTTGATCCGGCGGGTGGCCCCGATAGCTCTGCGGGTGGCCCCGATAGCTCTGCTATCGGGGTGCCGCAGGCACCGGAGGCGAGGA
>CAYZWG010000161.1:4876-11475 GCA_964481605.1 uncultured Planctomycetaceae bacterium | reverse complement strand
GCCGGGGACTATATCTCCCTGGGAACCAACTCGTCGTCGATCCATTGGAGTAACTTGGAGATGCACAGCTTGTTGACGCTGGTCTGGTGCTCGTGGGCCTCGGATTTCAACGTCGCGTGAAGGCTGTTGGGGACCCGGACCGTGATCACACGAGTCGGTTCGCCGGTTTCGCGGTCGGGATTGCCAAACTCCCTCAGTTTGGTCAACATCTGCTGGATTGCCGCATAGACCTCGGTCTGCTCGAACTCGGCCAAGGCATCCTGGTCACGATAGTGGCGTCGCACGATTCCGTCCAGCCCCAGCACCTTGCGGTAGAAAGTCACCCAGTCCGGACTGAGAGAAAACAACGCGAACGCCTTTCGATGAATTTCCTCGTGTACGAGTTTCTGCTGTTCTTCCGCATTCTTCAACTTAACCATCCTGAAGCTCCTGTCGATTGCGACCAATCCGTGTTCCTCGGGCCGGCCTCCGTGGCTGGACCTCGGGGCAATCTTATCCAGGAGCCATAACTGCAATCACTGCAAGCATTTGCGAACATGCGCAAAGTGCGGGCATGGCTGCCCGGTCCGGGGGCAGTCGATTGTCTGCCCAAAAGTTACGCAGTCGCCGGGTTCTCGTTTTCTCAAGTGTCCACCTCGATCCTGCCGATAACCACCGATTCGGCACCGGGGGGTCGGCTACCATGGCGGAATGGCTCTGGCCGTCCAGCTCCGGCTTGGGATCGCATTTCCGCTTCCAGTGGCGCTGGCAGCAGGCCAAGCGGAGCTTGGCACCAGTCGCGTTACGAAGCGGGAGCTTCGTAACGAGCGGGAGAGCAGCACAGCGCTCGGCGGGGTCGGGAGACCCGCGCCGAACACCGCCGTTCGGCGCGGGTCTCCCGACCCCGCCGGCGGGTAGCACCGGTTCTTGAACCGGTGTGGCTGGAGCCACAAGAGGTCAACCGTAGTAGGGCCGGCTGTGCGGAGCCGAAACGCGGCTAGCACTGTGAACCCCGCAACCGGCCGGCCCAGCCGGCCCTACGGGGCTCTTCTGACCTCTTGCCGGCTGCCGCCGGGTGCAGGTTCAAGAACTTGGGCCACCCGTGGCCGACGTGGGAGAATATGACGGGTCTACCGAGCGGGGGGGGCGTTACGAGTTGGCCAGATCGGCCGCCACCTGGTCGAAGTATTTCACCGACTGGGCGATCTCCGGCAACGAGTTGAGCCAGTCGTGCTCGTACTCGATGGAGAACACCGCCTTGAGTTGCTGCCGGTGGATTTCGGTGAGTAGGGCCTTCACGTCGGCCTTGCCCGTTCCCCAGGGAACATCGTGGGCCCCCCGGCCGTACTTGTTGAGGTCCTTGAAGTGGAACGAGATGATTCGTCCCTCGAGCGCCCGGATCGCTTCCAGGGGATTGATGCCGGAGCGCATCCAATGGCCCGTGTCGGCACAGGCGCCGATCCGCTTGCTGCGTCCCTTGCAATGCTCCAGCAGCGTCTTGTAGTTCCAATATCGGGACGGCTCGGGGTGGTTGTGGATCGCCACGTTGATCCCATACTCGTCGCAGAGCTTTTCCACGGTGTCCAGGGCAGAAAACTCGGGTTCAGAGACGATCGCCTCCAGGCCCATGTCTTTGGCGAAATCGAACGTCTTCCGGCAATCGTTCTCCTTGCCCGAAAGTCCACAAACTCCAAAGTTCACCAGTTTCAGACCGCAGTCGGCAACCTTCTTCTTGACATCGCCGCGCTGGGCGGCCGACATGTTCAGATCGGTTTTCACGTCCGGATGGTGCGGACTCAGCTTTTGGCCGGGATACATTTCGATGTAGTGGAGACCCAGCGAGGCGGTTTTATCGACGGCCTCGAAGAAGGAAAACCGGTTGAAGGAGTAGGCCTGGCAGCCCAGCCGCCAGCCGAGCTTTTCGGCGTTGGGCGCGCCGGCGGCCAGCGGCTTTGCCCACACCGGCAGCCGGGTCAGCCCGAGGCCGATTGCCGCGGCGCCGGAGAGTTTCAGAAAACCGCGACGATCGAAATCTCGTTTCATCGTGTCGTTCCTTGTGTTGACTGGTCGTACCATGTTTGCAGTTCACCTCCGCGGTGGCGTGCGAGCGATCCGCGGACTTCGCCGAAGCGACCCGGCCGGGCCCACCCTGGCGGGCAAACCGGCGGCCAGCCCGTATTATAAGTCCGTCCCCACGGGTCAAGCAACGAGCCGCGGCGAGTTGGCAATCCGGCTTGCGATCGTGACTACCTGTTTGACGGCATTTTCACCCCGGACTAGAATAGTCATTTAGGGGGTGTCGCGCGCGTTTGTCCGAAGGGCCCGGTCGATCGTCGTGGCGACCGGCCAAGTGGGCGGAGTTGGGGGGCCAGGGCGCGCCGAGCCGGTTTGTTCGTGCTTCCAGCCAGGCCCCAGTCCTCTTGTGTTGCCGCGTGTCGCGAGAACGACAGCGGCGATGATCGACCGTCATGAGCGACTCGGCTTCCAGCCACCACCCGACCCGCCGCCCGCCTTCGCCGGGCTTCTCCGAGGGTTCCACGCGAACCGTTCAGGGCGGACAGGAGCCGGTGGTTCCCACGGCCGAGACCCAGCCGACGGTCATCTCCCGCCGGCCGCCGATTCCCATGTTGCCTCAAGGGTCCGCGAGTGGTTCGGCCAAGGCGGAGCCGGTCGACGCGAATGGGATCGCGCCGGGCACGCGGCTGGGCGACATCGAACTGGGGGAGTACATCGGTGGCGGCGGGATGGGGCGAGTCTATCGCGGCCAAGACACCCGCCTGGGACGCACCGTGGCCGTCAAGGTGCTGGGGCGGGACCAGGTGGCCGATCAAGAGGCGGTACGCCGCTTCCTCAACGAAGCCCGATCCGTTGCCCGGCTCAACCACCAGCACATCGCCCAGGTCTACTTTGCCGGGGAATCGGACGGGCTGCCGTACATTGTGTTCGAGTTTGTCGAGGGCACGAACATCCGCCGCCTGGTGGACAAGAAAGGCCCCTTGCCCCTGGCCGAAGCCCTCAGCTATACCTTGCAGATCGCCGACGCCGTTTCCCACGCCGCCGAGCACCACGTCGTCCACCGGGACATCAAGCCGTCGAACGTGCTGATCGAAGCCCACGGGAAGGCCAAACTGATCGACCTGGGGCTGGCGCGGATCAACGAACCGGACTCCACCGAGACCGACCTCACCGCCAGCGGGGTGACCCTGGGCACGTTCGACTATATTTCGCCGGAGCAGGCCCGCGATCCCCGCAACGCGGACATCCGCAGCGACACCTATTCCCTGGGCTGCACGTTTTTCTACATGCTGGCCGGGCGGCCGCCGTTTCCGGAAGGCACGGTGTTGCAAAAACTGCTGCAACACCAGGGCGACGAACCGCCCGACGTCTGCCAGTTTCGACCCGATCTGCCCGAGGAGGTGGGTCGTGTGCTGGGCAAGATGATGGCCAAGGATCCCCAGCGCCGCTACCAGAGCGCCGCCCGGCTGATCGAGGCGCTTCTCTCGCTGGCCGACTTGATCGGTCTTCGTCCCACCGGTCCGGGCTACACCGTGTGGCTGCCGCCGCGGCCGACGACGGTCTCCACGGTTCAGCGCCACTTGCCGTGGCTGGCCCCGGTGGTGGCGATGGGCGCGATGTTGCTGGCGTTGAACTTCTTCTGGTCCGGCAGGGAGTCCCCGGGGTGGGTCTCGACCGGCGCCCCGGCCGTCTCGGCGAAACCAGCCGGGGGGAGCCGGCCGTCGTCGGCCCAGGTGGAAAGGCCCGGCCCGAGCAGCGCCCAGCCGCCCGTTGCGGCCGGCGGCGCTGCCGGCCAACCCGCACCCAACCCCGCGCCGGCCACGGTGGCGGGCCACGGCCAGCCGGAGGCCCCCTCGGCGGCGGATGTTGCCGCGGGACCGTCGACGCCCTCGCCGCACGCCGCCGGCGCGGCGGCCACGGCGGACAGCCTGATCGAGAAGTTGCTTCGACGGCCGTCCCCGGTGGCCGGCCTTTCCGGCCAACCGCTGGTGGCCGAGTTGGCCGTGGCCGAGCGTGGGCCCTGGGGGTTGTCGGTGGGTCGGGCAGGCGTGGGCCGCGCGGTCGGGCTGGGCCCGCCCGGCCCACGGGCCGAGTCGGCGGACCCGCTGGCGGAAAACTCCGCGCCACGGCAGTCCACGCTGGTCGTGGTGCCGGTGCCGGATGGGCCACAGCAGTTTTCCAGCCTGACCGCCGCCTTGGAGGCTCGGCCCCCGGCCGCGGTCGTCGAGTTGCGATTCAACGGGCGTCGCGAAGCGAAGCCGATCCGGCTCACCAACCGCAAGGTGACTTTGCGGGCCGGCGAGGGGTTCCAGCCGGTAATTGTGTTTCGGCCGCGAGAGATCGACCCGGTGATCTATCCCCGCGAGATGATCGCGCTGGAGGGCTCGGAGTTGGTCGTCGAAGGCACGGCGCTGGAACTCGACGTGCCCCAGGACCTGCCCTCCGAGAGTTGGTCGCTGGTGGCCGCCGGGGGCGCCGCGCGATTGGAGTTAGTGGATTCGTCGCTGACCATACGCAACGCCGCGGCGGGCCAGTCCGCGTATCACCGGCAGGTGGCTTTTGTTCGGGTGAAGTCCCCCCTGGAGGCGAGTCTGGCGGCCGATTCGGAGGCGGCCTCGCCGGCGCCGCCGTTGGAGTTGCGAATCAAGGATAGCATCGTTCGTGGCGAAGCGGTGATGTTGCGAGTGGAGAGCGACCGCACGGTTCGGCTCGACTGGAACAACGGCCTGTTGGCCACGAGCGAGCATTTTCTCGTCGTCGAGGCCGGTGCCCGCCCGCCCGTGGCGTCGCGGGAAGACCTCTTCCAACTGACGCACGTGACGGCCGTCGGCGGCGAGGGCTTCTGCCGCTTCGAATTCAACCCCCGCCGGCCGCACGTCTGCCCCGCGCGGTTCGAGTTGGCTTCCAACGTGATCGCCACCGGAGACCGCCCGCTGGTGACTCTCTCCGGTGCCCTGGGCACGGAGAAGTCGCTCGATCGGATCTCTTGGAAAGGCCGGAAGAATCTCGGCTCCAGCGGGGCCGAGGCGGTGGCCATTGTGGTTCCGGAAGGGGCGGAGGAACCCGGACCGTCGGCCGACTTGATCGACCAGTGGAAGCAGCGTGCCGACGAACTCCCCTCGCCGGAGGCCTTGCCCTGGCTCAACGCCCCGGGCGGCGACCGCCCCTACCATGCCCGCACGCCCAAGGATTACCTCCTCGACCCGGCGGCGTTTTCCTCGTCGGGTTCCACGGGCGACGATGCGGGCCAGACCCCGGGAATGCTCGCCGGCCGGATGCCGCCGCTGCCGCCGGAGCCGTCGGCCAGTACGGTGGCAACGCCCTAGGAGCGGGCGAAAGCCGGCGTTCGGCGCGGGTGGCCCGATGTTCGGCGCGGGTCTCCCGACCCCGCCGAAAACACTGACCACGGGTAGCCCAGGTTCTTGAACCTGCACCCGGCGGCAGCCGGCAAGAGGTGAGGCCAGCGGGTGGCAACGCTCAGGCGGTGTTCCTATTCGGTGGGTGGAGTGATTTGCGCTGACCTCTCGTGGCTCCAGCCACACCGGTTCAAGAACCGGTGCTACCCACTTGGGCGACGCAGCGCGGCAACCGGCCGGCACAGCCGGCCCTACGGCAACTTGGTGACCGTGAGGACGCAGCGCGCCTCGTCGCAGCGGGATCGATCGAGCGAGTAGTGGTAGCCCAACGGCTCCAGAACGCGGCGATAAAGAACGTCGCAATGGCGGCAGTAGTCGTGGTAGGGCTCCACGTGCGTCAAGGCGATCAGCCGGCCCATCGAGGGGCAATGGTGCATGGTGATCTTGAACTCGCCGGCCGCCTCGTCCAACTCCATGGTGAAGTCGGCCGCCTCCTCGTTGAGCGTGTGGCTCCAGTAGAGCCAGCAGCCCCGCAGCCCGTTTGCCTCGACCGCGCCGCGGAGGTTTCCCAGGAATCGGTCGGAGAGATCGTTCCAAAAGCCCTCCACGGCCTGCTTGCCGCCCCGGGCTTCGAGGAACTTGAACAACTCGCTGTAGGCGGGAATGAACTCGGTGCAGGAAATCATCATCTCTTCCTGTAGAAACACTGGACGCTGCGGCCGGTCTGGTCGTCGTATTCCCGCAGTTCCGAGGCAAAGTCGGTATCGCGGCAGAGGGCCGCGCCCACCGTGGCGATCGTTTCGCGAAACAGCCGGGCCACCGGATAGCCCCGCCGGCGGATGTGCGTCACCGCCGGCGAGGCGTCGACCTCGATCCACAACTCGTCCTCCGACAGGTGGAAGCGTGCCTGGCCACCCTCCCGTTCGTAGACCTTGCGGTAGTGCTCCGCCAGGGCAACCAGCCCGCGACGCCGAAGGTCTTCCCTCAACGGCGCGTAGAAGGCCGTGGCAAACTGTTCGAGGTAGTCGCGTACGGCCTGCTCGCCGTAGTTCACGTGAAGATACTCGATGCCCACGCTCAAGGCGCCATGAAAGTCGCGGTGCAGATAGTCGTTGTCGGCGGCGGTGCGGTGGATCACTTGCTTGGCCACGCGGTGTTCTCCTCGCAGGGCCGGATGGCCCTATTTGTTGGGAGCGGGTCTCCCGTTCGGCGCGGGTCTCCCGACCCCGCCGGGTTGCAACCGGCCGG
>CAYZWG010000161.1:3256-4776 GCA_964481605.1 uncultured Planctomycetaceae bacterium | reverse complement strand
GCGGGTCTCCCGTTCGGCGCGGGTCTCCCGACCCCGCCGGGTTGCAACCGGCCGGCACAGCCGGCGCTGCTCACGAGTCGAACAGCCGGTTCAACTGGTCGACGGCCGAGTCGACCAGCCGCTGGCCGGTACCCGGCTGGTAGAACGTACTGCCCATGGTCGTCTCGTAGCCGCCTTGGGCAAAGGCCTCCCGCGTGGGCAGGTAGCCGATGGCGTCGTTGGAGAGCCCCGCGACGAGGGTATGCCGGGCGGGCGAGCGGCGCTTGATCTCCAACCCCAGTTGGCAAAAGGCCTCGCCAGGCAGACCCACCAGGGCCGCGTCGCCCAGCCGGATGGCCATCACTTCGACGTGGTCAGGCCGATCCTGGTTCTCCCGGATTTCCAGGCCCAGCCGGGCGAAATAGGCATCCGGCACGCCGTCCACTTGGCCTCGCGGGGGGTGTTCTCGGGCACGGTCGAGCACCTCTTCGCACCAGCGGACCTTCTGGAGGCTGATCTTCAGACGTTCCAGCGCGACCATCCGCCGCGAGACGCGGAGGTGGTCGCCGCGGATCGGCCGGCGGGCACCGATCGCCCGCTCGGCCGCGGCGGCCAGCGTCGAGCCGACCCGCTGGGCCATCGCATGGCCGCGGCCCTGCCGCCGGTCGCGGTAGTCGACGTGGTTCACGTCGCCACAGCAGCCGTTGAGAAACAGACTGGTGAATTCACCCCCTATCGTGCGTGCCAGCGCCGCCGCCAAGTGGCCCGGATAGTCGGCCGAGTAATGCCAGTTGTCGCCGGCAAGGATCGCCGGGTGCAGCGCGAAGTTGACCACCGCGGCGACCGGCCGGCCCTCCCGCTCGACGGCCAGACAGGCCACCTGGGGGTCGATCGGGCCCCAGGGAGCGACGATCTGGGAGGGGTCGAAACCGGGGCCAAAAACTTCCCAATTCATCGCGGTGGAGCCGTCCCGCCGCTGCAGACGACGGTTGAACGAGATGCGGTCTTCCGTGGCGTCGCCCACGCCGAGTTCCGCTTCGCGCAGGGATTGCTCGGCCGCGGCCACCGCCGAGGCGGCCCGATCGAGAAAACGCTCGATCTCGGCCCGCCACCGGGCGACCTCCGCCGCCAGACCGAGCCGGTCGTTGGGAGCCGGCCCGCTGTGGGTGTGGGTGGCATGAACCAGCACGTTTTCCGGCGGCACACCGCTCTGGGCACCGATCGCGGCCCGGATGCGGGCAACGTTGCGGCGGTCCAACATGCACAGGTCGAGAGCCAAAAGCGCCGCCTTGGTGCCGCCGCGGTCGGCCACCACCAGGGCCTTGGCGCGGAGCGGATCGTGGGTGCCGCGGGCCGCGTAGTCGTCGCGGAAGTTGCCCATCAGCGGCAGTCCCGGCGGGGGCGTGAAGTCGACGGTTGCCACGCCAACGCGAAAACCGGCCATCCGGCCCATCTCCTTCTTCAGCCTATTCCTTCTTCTCCTCGGGCTTTTTCTTGGCGGCTTCGTCGGCAGCCTTCTTCTTCGCGGCGGCCTCGTCAGC
>CAYZWG010000161.1:0-3156 GCA_964481605.1 uncultured Planctomycetaceae bacterium | reverse complement strand
TCGCGGCGGCCTCGTCAGCGGCCTTCTTCTTGGCGGCTTCGTCGGCAGCCTTCTTGGCGGCCTCGTCGGCGGCCTTTTTCTTAGCAGCTTCCGCAGCGGCCTTCTGCTCGGCGGCTTCGGCAGCGGCTCCTTCGGCGGCCTCTTCCGCCGGAGTAGCTTCCTGGGCCGGGGCCGATGGGCCCGATTTCGGCTCTGGCGCGGGCTGGTTGCAGCCGATCACGAAAATGCCGAACCCAAGCAAGACCCCCCAAACACCCAGCCAGGTTGCCACCTCGCGCCGGCCGCATTCCGCCCGCGAAACGTGCCCCACCTGCCGCCACTTCGGGGATACCAAGCGACCTAGGCTCCTCATCAGACACCTCCTGTCGTGCTCGAGAACGGGACGCCCAAGTTCCAACGTGGGTTTCTCTCGAGATGTATAGCACGCTCGACGGCGAAAAGAAAGTGCCCAGCGTGCTTTGCCGGCGGTGTGCTCCAGACGCCCGTCAAGACCCCTCGGGGCGTCGGCTCACTTTCGCCGCCGGCGGCCAAAACGGACCCCCACCAGCACCAGCAGCGACCAGATCGCCAGCGAACCCGGCTCGGGCACGGCGGTGGTCCAGCCGAGGTCCGCGAGAATGCCGATTTCGGGGGCTGTGTACTGCCGGCGAGTCACACCCGGGCCAATGGAAGGTTGCATGACTTCTCCCACGCCAAGTTGGAGATGGCCGATGCTGCTGCCGGATTTGTACGGACTGGGAGCGTAGACCTTGACCGCGTTGCCGCCGTTGGCCGCCTTGGCGTGGGTGCCGCCGAAGAACACGTCGTTGCTGGTCAGGTCCGCCGGCGTGCCCAGGTAGTCGCCGTTCGGTCCGAACAGGGCCGTTCCGTCGCCACGTTCGAGCAAGCTGTCGTAGACGCTGAAGACGCCGGGGTCACCGCCGCTGACCGCGCTCGTGCCGTTTTGCGTAAGCAGCGAGAGAAACCCCAGGGTGTGGGTCATTTCGTGGAGCGAGACGGAGAACAGGTCGACCTCGGAGCCGGTGGGCGCGTCCGTCTCGGAGTTCCAGTTATAGCCGAAGTCGAAGGTGACCGAGGCGTCGGGTGCCAACGGCCAGAGGTCATCGCCGGTCGTGGCGTGATCGAACGCCAAGCCGTTGAAGAACCCGTTGGAACTGTTGTCGAACCAGGGCGCCCCCGAGGCGAGGGGCCCGCTGTGGTCCGTTTCCGAGGCATTCACCCGCACGTCGACCGATCCGTTTTCGTTGACCACGGTGTTGATATAGTTGAAGACCGACGCGAAGGTCGATCGTCTGGCCGCGCCCAGGGTGGGGTCGTCGAATCCCGCGCCGGTGCTGCCGGTCACGTCGAGGTAGGTGACATTGAACGAAATCGCCGCGACGGCCTCTCTGGCGCCAACCGAAAGGGCCAGCACCACGGCCAGGACGCCGGCGGCGGCAGTAGCAAGGCGGTTCAAGGGATATTCCTTTCGATTAGCGGCAGCGGTTCGTCGTATCGTCGAATGAAGCCAGCGTGCCGAACGTCGCGGGTGGCCCGATAGCTCGCCTACCAAGGCGGCGTAGCCGCAAGAGGTATGGTCGCGGGGGCAGGAGACCCGCGCCGAACGTCGCCAGACCGCGCCCACCAGGATAAACTGCACGGCCCCAAGAATCCACCCTATTTTCTCTGTTTTGCCCCATCGCAGGGACGAATCCCCGCCTCCCCGATTTCCCTTCTTGCACATCGGCCCATTCCCTTGGCCGCGACGGGATTCCGCTCGGCCACGAGGCGGCAAACGGCAAGACACGCCGGCTCGTTGCAGCCGCTCGGATTGCCGTTGACTCGCGTCGCGGCGGGCGGATAGATTGGGGCGGAATCGTGTGGTGCAGCAAGGGGGGATTGCCGCTTTCGCGGTGTACTCTCCGGCGCCAAGGATGATCGCCCCTTGTCCGTGAGGAGAAATGGATGTCGGCACCGAAATCTCTCGTCAGGAGCCAAAAGCTGGCGAGGAAACGCCAGCGCAAGGTGAAGGCCCGTCTTCGGCGCAAGGGGAGGGCAAACCGCGTCCCCAGGGAGCGTCCCGCCATCGGCTTCGTCGGTCCGGCGGGCGGCGTGAGCATGTCGGACGTGCTGGAGCGATTCATGGAGCCGCTGGCCGAGGATTTGGACGGCATAGAGGCCTACCACCGGTTGTTGACGTTGGCCACGCTGGCGTGGAACGCCGCCTTGCGGCCCCAGGCGGAAGGGCAACAGATGGTGGAGGACCTCCTGCGGGAGACACTCGGGAGGGAAAGCCGAGAGACGCAAGCGATGTGTCGAGAGGTTGTCCGCGTGCTTGTCGAGCGGAAGAGGAGGTTGTTTGCCCAGTACCGGCGGCCGATTGTCAACTTCGCGGTGGAGGATCGCGGCGACCACTATTACCTGACCGTGATGTCGCTCCTGTCCTGACCCTCCTCGCAAGGCACCGGGGAAGCATCATTCCCGCGCCTTCTTGTTATCACGCCGGAGGATCGCCAGGTGGGCCCGAGGTGGTTTGCGGCCGGCTCTCGAATCTCCTTCAGGCTCTTGACCAACTCGGGCACACTCAGCACCAGCGCCAGTTGGCCGCTGCCCAACTGTGCCACTCCGGTGAAGGCGTGGAGGCCGGAGAAGACTCCGTCCAGGCTCTTGACCACCACCTGGCGGTGTCCCAGGATGTGGTCGAACAACAGGCAGAGTGAGCCCTGTTTGCTGTCGACCAGGACGGCGGGGCGAACCTGATTCCGGACAACCTCGCCGCAGGGGAGTTGGAGAATCTGCGAGAGCGAGACGGCGTCGTAGCAGCCTCCCCGGATGGTGGCCACGCGTCGGCCCTGGACCGGTTTTAGTTGGCCAGGCTGTAGTTCGACGATTTCCAACACATGCTGAAAGGGCACCACGAAATGCTGGCCGGCGTGGCGCACGAGCAGCCCGTCGACCACCAGCACGGCCTGGCGGACGGGGATTTCCAGGCGGAAAGTCGTGCCGGCGCCCCGCTTGGACTCGACGGTTGCGTGGCCGCGGTGTTTGGCCAAGGTGGTACGCACCACGTCCAAACCCACGCCGCGTCCAGAAACGTCGGAGACTTTCTCGGCGGTGGAGAAGCCTGGATGGAAGATCAGGTCGAGGGTTTCCTTCTCCGTCAGCGCGTCGGCCTTG
>CAYZWG010000160.1:6526-11500 GCA_964481605.1 uncultured Planctomycetaceae bacterium | reverse complement strand
TCGGGAGACCCGCGTCGAACACCGAACGCTGCGCTGGCTTCACTCCAGGGTATTGGGATCAGATCGCGGCCCCACCCGCCGCTACTTCTCGCCCATCAGTCGGGCAACCGTGGGCTCCATCGCCTTGGCCCAGAGGCCGTAGCCTTTTTCCCGCGGATGAAGCAGGTCCGGCATGATCTCCCGCGAGAGCGTCCCGTCGGGCTCCAGGAAGACCCGGTTGATGTCGAGGAAATGGACCATCTTGCCGTCCGCCAGCTTGGCCACGATTGCGTTGGTCTTCTGATTCACCTGGCGGAGGGGATCGGCGTTGTTGGGACCCCGCGGAAAGATGGCCAGGATCAGCACCTTCGTTTCGGGCAGCTTGGCCCGCAGCAGATCGACAATCGCCTTGATGCCCTCGGCGATCTCCTCCGGCGTATTGTCGCCGGCATTGTTGGTGCCGATCATCAGCACGGCCAGCTTGGGGGAGATGCCCTTGATGTTGCCGTGTTGCAGTCGCCACAAGACGTGCTGTGTGCGATCCCCGCCGATGCCCAGGTTGACGGCGTTCCGCGGCGTGTAGAACTTCTCCCAAACCTGCTTGCCGGAACCCTCCCAGCCGTGGGTGATCGAGTCGCCGATGATCAGCAGATCGACGTTTCCTTGCGCCACCCGAGCGTTCATCTTGGCGTGCCGCGCCATCCAGGCGGCATTCCCCGCCCGCGCAACGGGCACAATCGCGTCGTTGGTCGTGGTTTGCTGGGCCGGGGCGAGCACGGCCGACAGTTGAAAAACGATCGCGGCGGCGGCAACCAGAACGGCGGTGCGGTACTGCTTCATCGGTGCTTCTCCCATGCTGATCGGGTATATCGGAACAAGCCTGTAGGCTAGTTTCCCCGCCCGCCGTTGTCAAACTCCGCCGAAAGGCGCCGCGGCGGCGAGTCCCGGCGGCGGGTGATAGGGCTAGAACGTGATCCGGCCGGCACAGCCGGCCCTACGGCTGTCCCAGCATCGCCGCCACCCCCCGCTCGATGCTCTTCAACTCGCCCAGAAATTCGCCGGTGATCTCTTCCGCCGGCAGCCAGATCGTGTTCGAGCCCTCGATCCGCTCGGGCGGGGCCGCCACGGTGTCCTTCAGCGGCTTGTAGCCAAGCTGCATCTGGGGAATGTCATCCGCCAGGGGATAGTGCATCCAGGGCCAGCTCCCATCGGCCCGCTGGTTGTCGAGAAAGGTGAAGATGGCCACCCGTTCGGCCACCCGGTAGGCCCTTTCGACCAGCTCGGCGTCGGCCAGGTTTTTTTGCACCAGCACGCGCAGCAACTCGCCGGCGCCCCAGCCCACCTTGCACTTGGAGAGCCAGAGGTAGGTATCCAAGGGCATCCTCGCCTCGAAGTCCAAAAGCGCCAGGGCCGCGTCCAGGTAGGGCCGCGCCTCGGCCTCCTTGCGCCCCCAACGGTCGACCATCACCTCGTAGAGATCGACCAGGTAGGCCATTGCCGTGCCGCTGTTCCAAAATTCCTGCTTGGGATGCTCCAGGTCGACCATCTTCGAGATCGCCTCGCCGGGACCGACCTCGGTGATCAACTCGCCCTCGGGCGTCATCGACGTATACATGCGGCCTTCCGCCATGTGGGTCCGGTTGGCCTCGACCCAACGGCGAACCCAGTCGCCGGACGCCAGGGCCCGGCCGCGGAGATCCAGGGCGATCATCAGGTGGCCGAAGAAGGTCGTGTTGAGCGTGCCCAGCGATGCCGCCGGCTCGACCTTCCGGGGGTCCTCGCCAATGTAGTGAAAGGTGCCCCCGCTGGCGGCGTGGTGGTACTGGAGAATGCGATCCAGCACTTGCCGGTTTTCGATCAACGGGTGCCCGATCCAGGCGGCCACGCGGCAGAAGTTCAGCGGCCGGTAAACCCGCTGATAGTCCTTGTATTCCGGTCCCTCTTCGGGGAAATAGAAATCGCCGTTGGGTCGCAGGGCCTCCGCCTGGGCCCAGTCCAACAGCCGCGCGATCGTCTCCTCCTCGACCCCCGAGACAAACATCCCCCAACTCGCCTTGTGAATGTAGCTGACGCACCGCCGTTGGAGGATCGGCCCGTTGGGCGCGATCCGGCCCTTGAGAAACTGCCCACCCTGGACCAGGCCGATCCGCATGGCCGAAAGCAGATGAGCGGGGTCGGAAATACGCCAGTTCATGTCACCCTCCCGGAGGCAGTTGGCAATCAGCGATCGCTCGGTTTGTCGGTGGGTTGGGCGAAAACGCCGCTCCCCGGCGGCAATCGCTGTACGACGCCTTTGCCAGAGAGTATCCTGGGCGGCATACCGGCTTGTCAACCGTGCCCAACGAGGAAGCCGACCGCGGGAGCACGACAACAAGCGATACGCCCGCCTTTTGCCGGGTTGTTCCGCAAGAAGCGGTCACCATCCCCAGGAGACGACAACCATGTGCCTTTCCACTTCCGCCCTCTTGCTGCTATTGGCCACCGCGACCAACCAACGGGCGCTGGACGATTTCTCCTATGCCGACGCTTCCGCCGCGCAGGCCGCCTGGGTGGCCTCGCCGGGCACGCCGCCGGTCGAGGTCGCCACGGTCGACGGCAAGACCGTGCTCCAGTTCCAAGCCCCCTTCGCCTCCGACGACCGGTTGTCCCGGACGATCCTCGATCGGAAGGTTCAGCTCGACCTGGCTTCGGCCGGCGAGTTCACCCTCGAAATCGCCGCCGACCCGCCCGAGGCCGCCGCGCACCTGAGCCTCTATTTCCGCAGCGGCGGCGGCTGGTACTCCGGCAGTGGCGGCCTGCGAAAGTCCGGCTGGCAGACCGTTCGCTTCTCCAAGTCGAGTTTCCACGTGGAAGACCAGCCGGCCGGATGGAACAAAATCGACGGGATTCGCCTTTCCGTCTGGCGGGGACAGCCCGCCGACGCCACGATTCGCCTGCGGCGGTTGGCCGCCGCCTGGCACGATGTGGCCCTGGTCGTGCCGTCGGCCGCGGCGGTGGGCGAGAATCGCGAGTTGGCCTCCGCCCGGCACGTGGCCCAGGATATGGCCGCCATGCTGGGCGAGCTCGGCCTGGGAACCGACGCCGTGGAGGACACCGACGTGATCGCGGGGGCCCTCTCCGATCGCCGGGTGGCGATCGTGGCCTACCATCCCAGCCTCTCCGACGATGCCGTCGCCGCGCTGATCCAGTTTGTCGAAGCCGGCGGCAAGGTGTTTATCTGCTATTCGCTTCCCCCGGCCTTGGGCCAGGCGCTGGGGTTTGCCCGGGGAGAATACTACCGGCCCGAGCAGAAAGGATCGCTGGCCGAAATCCGCTTCGAGGCGGCCGGCGTGGCCGGGCTGCCGGCCTCCGTCCACCAGGCCTCCTGGAACATCGCCACGGCCCAGCCGGCCGGACACGGCGCCCGCGTGATCGGCCGCTGGTTCGACGCCGACGGCAATCCCACCGGCCACGCCGCCATGCTCATCAGCGACCGCGGTGCCTATTTCAGCCACATCGTGCTGAACGACGATCGGGAGAACAAGAAGGCGATGCTGGCGGCCGTGCTGGGGCATCTCTACCCGCCGCTTTGGCGCGAGATGGTCGAGGCGGAGTTGGCCCGGCTGGAGCAGGTGGGCCACTGCACCAGCGCCGCCGAGTTGGTCGAGTGGGTAGGCCAACACGGCAATCCGGACGCGCGGCAGCGATTGGACGCGGTCGGCCGGTTGCGCGACGCCGCGGCCAAGCGGTTCGGCGAGGGCGACTATCCCGCGGCGATTGCCCTGGTCCGGCAGGCTCGCCAGGCGGCCGTCGATGCCTATCTGCGGGCCCAGCAAAGCCCCCCGCGAGAAGGCCGCGCCTGGTGGAACCACTCCGGCACCGGCGCCTACCCCGGCGACTGGGAGCGGACCGCCCGCGAGCTGGCCCAGAACGGCTTCAACATGATCCTGCCCAACATGCTCTGGGCCGGCCGCGCGCGCTACGCCAGCGACGTCCTGCCCCGCAGCGCGACCTACCAAGAGTATGGCGACCAGATCGCCCAGTGCGTGGCCGCCGCCAAGAAGTACGGCATCGAGGTCCACGTCTGGAAGGTGAACTACAATCTCTCCGGCGCGCCGAAAGAGTTCGTCGAGCAGCTTCGCCGGCAAGGCCGGTTGCAGGTCTTCGCCGCCGGCAAACCGCAAAACTGGCTCTGCCCCTCGAATCCCCAGAACCTCCAACTGGAGATCGACAGCATGCTCGAAGTCGCCCGCAAGTACGACGTCGACGGGCTGCACTTCGACTACATCCGCTATCCCGGGTCCGGCGCCTGCTATTGCGACGGTTGCCGGCGACGGTTCGAGGCCCAACTGGGCCGCAAGGTGGAGCACTGGCCCGAGGACTGTCATTCGGGCAAATTGCACGCGCAGTATCTCGATTGGCGCTGCGATCAGATCACCAAGCTGGTCCGCGCCGTGAGCCAGCAGGCCCGCAAGATCAAGCCGGGAATCAAGATTTCGGCCGCCGTGTTCGGGTCCTATCCATCCTGCCGCGAGTCGGTCGGCCAGGACTGGCCGGAGTGGATCAAGGCCGGATACCTCGACTTCGTCTGCCCCATGGACTACACCGAGAGCGACGTCGGCTTCCGCGGCCTGGTGGCCAATCAACTCAAGCTGGTGGGAGGCCGAATCCCCCTCTATCCCGGCATCGGGGCCACCGCCTCGCGGGCCACCCTCTCGGCCGATCGGGTCGCGGGCCAAATCCATTATGCACGAGAACTGGGCGCCGCCGGGTTTACGATTTTCAACCTCACGGAAACCACCGCCGGCGAGATTCTCCCCGGCCTGGGCCTGGGAGCCACGTCGAAGCCCGCGCTGCCGCCCCACAAGTAGGGCCGGCTGTGCCGGCCGGTTGTCGGGTAGCACCGGTTCTTGAACCGGTGTGGCTGGAGCCACAAGAGGTCAGTTGCCGTAGGGCCGGCCGTGCCGGCCGGTTGTCGGGTAGCACCGGTTCTTGAACCGGTGTGGCTGGAGCCAC
>CAYZWG010000160.1:0-6426 GCA_964481605.1 uncultured Planctomycetaceae bacterium | reverse complement strand
AAGAGGTCAGCGCAAATCACTCCACCCAGCGAATAGGAACACTGACTGAGCGTCGCCACCCGCGCCCCAACCTCTTGCCGGCTGCCGCCGGGTGCAGGTTCAAGAACCTGGGCCACCCGCCTCGCGACCAAAACGACTTGCCCAACACGACAACCAGGAGCCTGGCCATGATCCGCCCTCGCCAATGGACCCCGGCAACACCACTGATTCCCCTGCTGATGATTGGGCTGTCGGCGGCAATCGGCCACTCCGCTCCACGGTCGGCCACCGGCCAAGAGGTCTACTCGACCGATTTCACCCAGGCCGACGCCCAGCATTCCGATCGGCCCGCCGGCTGGAGCCTCTCCGGGGGCAAGGGCCAATGGCGCGATCGGTCCGTGCTGGAAGTCACCGGCTCGGGCGCGGCCGAGAACTCGAATTCCTGGCGTTTCGACGGCTGCCGGTTCGTTCCGGGCCGCGTGTACCACTTCCAGATGCGTGCCCGGCGGCTGGAGGGCTCCGGCGGCTGCGCCGTGAGCGGGCCGCAGTTCGCCAACCGCGACTACCATGACCTCTCGGCCAAGTGGAAATCGTACGACTACGTCTTCCGCGCCCCCGACCAGACGGCCGGGGCCTATCTCCGCCTGGGCCAATGGAACACGGCCGGCACCTTCCAGTTCGACTCGGTCCGGGTTGGCCCCGTGCTGCCGGTATACAAGGCCACCGGAGGCATCGTCCTGGGTGAAGGGGAATCCATCAGCCAGGGCCAATACCGCTTCCGCGGCACCTTCAACCACGCCGGCAGCAACGATCACCGCACGCTGCTGGCCACCACGGCCGGCTTCAACAGCAACCGCTGGTGCTTCGGCAGCGGCAGCCAGGTGACCTACCGCTTTGCCGTCCCGGGCCACAAGTTCCTCTCCGGCCGGGTGGCCTTCAACGTCAACTACCACACCCGCGGCGGCTGCCTGGCCGAGCTCAGCCGCGATCAGAACCAGTGGCACGCGCTGGCCACGCGGAGCGAACTGGGCACCGCCCAGGCCCAACTGCCCGAAGCGCTCCTGCCGGCCGAAACCCTCTTCCTGCGATTGCGGTCCAGCGGCGGGCCCGCCTCCTTCCAGGTCGACCGCGTCGACTTCGAGGCCGCCCTCGACGGCCAGCCCGCCGACGCCACCGGCCAGACCGTCTACGCCCAGCTCGAGCCGGCCCAAAGCCCGCTGGCGCTGGAAGAAATCACGCTGGAGGACGCCGGCGCCTCGGGCATCACGCGGCTGCGAATGCGGGTGAAGAACAACGGCCCGGCCGCCGCGCCGGTGGTGCTGGGCGCCACCGTCGGCCGCCAGGGCGCCGCCGGCGTTGTCCTGCCGCCCCAGCCGGCGGAGATCGCCCCGGGCAAGTCGGCCGGGCTGGCGCTGGACGTGCCCGCCCAGGCCCCCGGCCAGCACCGGGTGGAACTGAGCCTGGCGACCCCCGCGGTCCCAGGTTCGCCGCTTCGAGCCTCGCTCACCTTCACCGTGCCCGACTTCTATCGGGCCGACTACGGCGAGTTGCTCCCCGGCGGTTCCGGCGACACGGCCGTCTGGTGGTGCACGGCCACGCGAAAGGTCTATCGCCGCCGCCCGGCCCCCACCGCCACCGGCACGGCCGCCCGCCTGGAAGCCGCCCGCAACGATCGCGAGGCGGTGCAGATCGTCGTCCGGCCGGGCAAGCCGCTACGGGGCCTGAGCGCGACCGCGTCGCCGTTGGTGCGACAAGGCCCGCAGGCCGGCCAAATCCCGGCCCGGAACATCCGGATTCTCCGCGTCTACTACCACTTCGTCGACCACCCCACCGACTCGACCGGCATCCGCGCTTGGTGGCCCGACGCGCTGCCGCCGCTCGACTCCCCGCTGGACGTGGAGGCCGGCCAGAACCAGCCGCTCTGGATTCTCGTCCACGTCCCCAGGGACGCGCCGGCCGGCGATTATCTCGGCAAGGTGCAACTGAAGGCCGAGGGTTTCTCGGCCGACGTGCCGCTGGCGCTCCACGTCTGGAACTTCACCCTGCCCCAACGAAACCACCTGGAAACCGCCTTCGGTCTTTCCTCCGGCAACATCTTCCGCTACCACAACCTCAAGACCGAGGAAGACAAGCGGAAGGTGTTGGACCTCTACTTCCAGAGTTTTGCCGAACACCGCATCAGCCCCTACGACCCCACGCCGCTGGACCCCATCCGCGTGAAGTTTCTGCCCCAGGCCGATCCACCCCGGGCGGAGCTTGATTTCTCGGCCTTTGATCGGGCCATGGCCCGGGCGGTGGAGCGGTTCCACTTCACCAGCTTTCGGCTGCCGGTCCAAGGCATGGGCGGCGGCACCTTCCACGCCCGCTACGAACCGAAAATCGAAGGCTTCGGCGAAAAGACGCCCCAGTACCAGGCGATGTTTTCCGACTACGTGGGCAAGCTCCAGCGCCACCTCCAGGCCAAGGGCTGGCTCGAGATGGCCTACGTCTACTGGTTCGACGAGCCGGCCCCCAAGGACTACCCGTTCGTCACCGCCGGCATGGAGCGGCTCAAGCGCTACGCCCCCGGCCTGCGGCGAATGATTACCGAGCAGCCGGGCGACGCGTTCCTGGCCCCGATCAATATCTGGTGCCCGGTGAGCCACAACTACGACCATGCCCAGGCCGAGCGGCGCCGCGCCCACGGCGCGCGGTTCTGGTGGTACGTCTGCACCGGCCCCAAGGCCCCCTACTGCACGCTCTTCATCGACCACCCGGCCACGGACCTCCGCGTCTGGCACTGGCAGGCCTGGCAGCGGAACATCGTGGGCACGCTCGTGTGGCAGTCGAACTACTGGACCAGCTCGGCCGCCTTTCCCGATCCGGCCCATCCCCAAAACCCTTACCAGGACCCCATGGGCTATCGCAGCGGCTACTCCACCCCCAAGGGCGTCAAGGGCTATTGGGGTAACGGCGACGGCCGCTTTCTCTATCCCCCGCTAGCGGCCGCCGTGCCCGGCGCGGCGGGTTCCCCCCCGGTGCTCGCCCCGCCCGTCTCCAGCATCCGCTGGGAGATGCTCCGCGAGGGGGTCGAGGACTACGAGTACCTCTATCTTTTGCGCGAACTGCTGGCGGCGCGAGCCGACAAGCTGCCCAAGCCCAAACGGACCGAATACCAGGCCCTGCTCGACGTGCCCCCGGCGATCACCACCGACATGACCACCTTCACCAAGGACCCGGCGCCGATCTACGCCCAACGCCGCCGCATCGCCGAGGCGATCCAGCGGCTGGAATCCGCCGGCCGGTTGCCGGGTTCGCAGGGCCGGCGCTCGGCGCAGGTCTCCCGACCTCGCCGAAACCGCCGCGGCGCAGGTCTCCCCAGCCGTAGGGCCGGTTTTCGGACCGAAATACCCGTCAGCTCGGAAGGAATACCCCCATGAGGCAATCCCCCCCATTCGTTGCCGCGTTGCTGTTCGGATGCCTGGCGCTGGCGGCCGTGCACCGCCCGGCCTGGGCCTTCGAGCCGCCGGTCGACAAGGCCGGCCCCTTGACCGTTCGCATTGAAGGGCCCACCCAAGTCACCCAGACCGGCGTTGCCCTGCCGCTGCGGGTGGTGATCGAAAACGCCGCCGAGGAAACCATCCGCGGCACGGTCCGCCTGGGGCTGATCGACCGCTGGACGGCCCGGCCGGCCGAGCCGGTTCCCTTCCAGGCCGCGGGCAAGGCGACCACGGCGTTGGTATTCCAGGTGACGGCCGCCCCGGGCACCTACAACGCCCTCTACCCCATCCACGCCTACGCCGAATTCCAGGCCGACGGCCGGTCGCTGGCGGCCCATCCCATCCTCATCCTGGAAACGAAACTCGCCCATCCGCCCCGGGCGAGCGTGACCGTGCCCTGGCGGCCCGTGGCGCTGGCCGAGAACGGCGAGTTGGCCCTCTGGCGGATGCCGGTCCAGCGCAGCGTGGTGGCCGTCTTCGGCCGGCAGCCCAAGCTGATGCCGGTCGGCTGGCAGGGCTCCGAGGTCACCAGCCGCGGCGCCACCTATCTCCGCCGCCAAACGCTCGACGGCCAATCGCGTCAGGTGGTGGCCATCCATCCACCCTGGTGGCAGGGCAACGTCGGCACCCAATGGATCGAATACCCCATCGCCCTGCCGGGGTCGGGGCCGATCACGCTCCACTTCGCCAACGCGGTCACGCCCACGGGCAAGGGCGACGGCGTCACCTTTCGTGTTCACGTGCTGCCGCTGGACGCCCCCGCCGGAAAACTGGGCGAAGTCGTCTATGAGCACCACACGGCGGCCAAGACGTGGTCCCCGGCCGAGGCCGACCTGAGCCGCTTTGCCGGGCAGACGATCCGGCTCCAACTCGAATCGCACCCGGGGCCGAAGAACAACACCGGCTGGGACCAGTCCTATTGGGCCGAGCCGCTGCTGGTCGCCGGCAATCCGCCGCCCGCGGCGCCCTTGCCCCCGGCCGGCACGACCGGCTCGCGCCTGTTAGGCAAAATCGCCTGCGGCGGGCAAGAGTACGAGGTCCGGCTGTGGCCGGGCCGGCGCGGCCTGCTCGACGCCGTGGTGGGATTCTCCCACGGCGAGCACCGCCTCTACTTCCGCGGCTTCCAGGTCCGCGTGCTCGGCGGCCGGATCGACGATGCCGCCTCGCCCATCTCGCTGGAAAAGACGATCGAGGAGCCGTGCCAGGCCGGCGTCCGGGTTCGCCATCGGTTCGCCGGCTACCTGGGCACGTTCGACGTGGTGGTCCACTTGCGGGTGGAACAAGGCGTGCTGAAGGCCGGCTTCTCGCTGGAAAACGCACCCCCGCCCCAGCCCTGGCAAGTCGTCTACCTGGAAGACATCGCCGCCGGCCCTTGGAGCGACCGGCTCGAACAGGTCTACGCCGGCACGGGCAACGTGCTCCGCCGGCCGGGCGAGTACCGCCTGGGCTTCGACGGCCACCGGCTCTCCACCTCGTTCGTGGGATTCGATTTCGCCGGCGGCGTCTCCCTGGTCCAGGCCAGCGACGTTCCGCCGGTGGCACTGGAAATCCGCCCCCGGGAAGCCCATGCCTCGCTCCACGCCGAGCACCAGGCCACCCTCACGTTCATCCCCTCCGGCAACGTCTTCGAGGCCCTCAAGCTCTGGCGAACCGTCAACGGGCTGAAGCCGGCCGGCGGCGTCCACAAGGCGGCCGGACGCTTCGTGTTCGACCTGTGGGGCGGCCGCTACGGCGCCAGCGCCACGGCCCTGCGGCGGGCCTTCCGCTATGGGCTGACCGACGCCATGGTCGTCTGGCACAACTGGCAACGCTGGGGATACGACTACCGGCTGCCCAATCTCGTGCCCCCCAATCCCCGCTGGGGCACCCTGGAGGAAATGCGGGACCTGATGGCCGCCTGTCGCGAGGCCGGCGTGCCCTTTGCCCTCCACGACAACTACATCGACTTCTACCCCGACGCCGACGGCTTCTCCTATCCCCGGCAGATCGCCTTCCACCACGACGGCACCCCGGTCAAGGCCTGGCTCAACAAGGGCCGCGATGCCCAGAGCTATCGCTATCGGGCCGATGCGATCGCGCCGTTGTTGAACCGCAACGTGCAGTGGCTCCGCCAGAACATGCCGCCCACCGCCTACTTTATCGACGTCTGGTCGAGCGCCCGGCCCTACGACTATTGGACCGCCGACGGCCGCTTCTTCACCGCCGTCCAAACCCGCGATACCTGGGGCAAGCTGTTCGCCTCGATTCGCGACACCCTGGGCGGCGACGCCCCGCAGATTTCCGAGAGCGGCCACGATCAGCTCATCGGCTGGCTCGACGGCGCCCAAACCAACCACCTCCGCGTGGGCAAGTCCTTGCCCGGCAATTACGGTTGGTGCGTCTGGGACTGGCCCTGCGACGACGCCGAGCGGACGCCCTGGTTCGACGCCGCCCATCACGATCGCTTCGTGCTCCACGGCGCCGGCTACAGCGTTCGCTACGCCGGCGGCCTCGATCCCCGCCTGCACGGCATTTACAGCGACGACTACCTCGCCACCGAGGTCCTCACCGGCCATCCCGCCATGGTCTCCCAGCCTTTCGGCCGCGACGTGGTGCGAACCTACTGGCTGCTGGGCGAATGGATGCGGGCCCTGGCGCTGAGGACGATCGAACGCGTCGAGTATGTCGGCGGCGACCTCCACCGCCAGCACGTGACCTGGTCCGGCGGGGCGGAGGTTTGGGTCAACCGGGGCGAGACCGACTGGGACCTCGACGGCCGGACCCTGCCCCAATACGGCTTTCTCGCCCGGGTGCCCGGCGACCGCGGCACCGTGGAGGCCGCGCTGGAGCGCCGCGGCGGGGTGGTGGTCGAATCGGCCGCCTCGCCGGCGCACGTCTACGTCCACGGCCGCAAGCTGGTGGCGGTTAAACTGCCAAAGGCCGATCCGCTGGTCGCGCGCTGGAACGCCGAGGCCAAACCGATCGACTT
>CAYZWG010000159.1:0-11556 GCA_964481605.1 uncultured Planctomycetaceae bacterium | reverse complement strand
CAGGTTCAAGAACCTGGGCTACCCGCTATTGGCTTGGCGGCGCCGGATCACGATCCGGCCTATCCGCTCGCCCGACCTCTTGCCGGCGGCCGCCGGGTGCAGGTTCAAGAACCTGGGCTACCCGCTACCCGTTCGGCGCGGGGCTGCCGACCCCGCCGTAAGCCACGCATCCCCCCCCGCCGGCGGAGAGGAAGAAAACCTATACTTTCCCATCGTCCCAGGTGTCGACCCCCCCAGCGGCGTAGGCCCGATCGTGATCGGGCAATATCTCTTGTTCCCACAAACCACCGCAAACCGGCCAGCGCAGTTCCTCGACGCCGGATCCCGATCCGGCCCATCCGCTTTGCCGATTCGTAATATCCCTGTATCGTGAAGTGAGCAGGGGACTCGGCGTGGGCACCGCCTCGCCCCCGCCACGTCGATCGAAATCGAAGGAGTCCAAGAAATGGCCCCGGTCCGCAACCCGGCCGCGTTGTTGCCGTCTGTTTTCCTGCCGATCGTCTCCCTCTTCTGGGCGGGCGGCTTGCCGGGCGACTCGGGCGTGGCGCTGGCCCAGGGACTGTTCCCGCAGGGCGTTCCCTCGATCGCCTACCATGCGGCGTTCCACGACTTCTACGACGGGGAGTACCGGGACGCGCTGGACGAGTTCGAGGGGGAGTGGCGGGGAGCGATCAAGACGCCCCAGTCCCGCTGGATCGACTCGATCTGCTATCACACGATGATGGGGGAGTGCTACTACCAAATGGGCCAGCTCGATCGCGCTCTCGAGCAGTACACGGCCGCCGTCCGGCTCTACCTGGGATTTCCCGACTGGATGCTTCGCGTGCAGTTTCCCCAGTCCATCCGGCAGATCGCCGCCCGCCCCACGCCCTGGGGCACTAGCGGACTGGGCGCGAAGCTGGGGCGTTATCCCTCCGCGATGAACATCGCCCAGGGTCAGATCGACGTCAGCAACCAGATTCGCCAGAGCGCGAATGGCCCGGTGGTGATCCGACAGGCGACCTACATGCCCATCGAGGTTCAGGAAATCGTCCGCTGCACCACCTTGGCGATCCGCCGGCGGACCGAGTTGCTGGGCCCCTTGAGCCGGCACGATCCGGTCACCGACGAACTGCTGGCGGCCTTGTCGCGCCGCCCCGGTTTGCCCAACCACTGGTCCCAGGCCTGGGTCGACGTCCAACTGGGCGTGACGCTGGTGGCCGCCGGCAAGCAGACCGAGGCCATCCCCGTGCTGAACCGGTCGATCCTGGCGGCGGGGGAATATCTTCATCCGTTGAGCGCCACGGCGTTGTTCGAGTTGGGCCGGCTGGCGCTGGACCGCGGCGATTACGCCACCGCCACAAAATCCTTCCAGGAGGCAAGCATCGCCGCCTACTACTTTTTTGACGGCAGCCTTCTGGAGGAGTCCTTCCGCTACGGCAGCCTGGCCCACCTGGTGGCCAATCAGCAGGGCATCTATCCACCCCTGACGTCCGCCCTCGGCTGGGCAAAGGTCAAGGACTTGCGCCAACTTCGGGCATCCGTCCTCTTGTCGATGGCTGAGAGCCTGCTGGTCGTCAACCAGGCCCGCCAGGCCGCCTCCACGCTGGACCAGGCCGTGTTGGCCATCGGCCGCCGCGACATGGGGCAAGGCGCGATCGGTGCCCGGCTGAGATACCTCCAGGCCACGCTCTCCTTTCAGCAGGGAAACCTCGACGGCGGCAACGCGGCGTTGGCCGAGGCGATGGGTTACATGCGCCACGGGTCGCGCTGGCTGTTGCAGCTTCGCCGACTCGATGCCGCCTTCACCAGCGGACAAATCTCCGCCCGCGGACCAATCAACACCCTCTCGGCAATGGAACTGTACGAAGCCCTGCTGCGCGATCCGGACGCCATCGACTGGACGCTCCAGCCGATGGAGTCGATCGCCGTGCTGAGCGCGCCGCATCCGCTCTCCTACGAATACTGGTTTCTCATCGCGATGCAGCGGAAAAGCTATGAGCGGGCACTGGAAATCGCCGATCTGGCCCGCCGCCACCGCTTTCACAGCACGCTGGGATTCGGCGGGCGGTTGCTTTCGCTGCGGTGGATTCTGGAAGCCCCCGAGACGGCGCTCGATCAACAGGCGCTGTTGAACCGGCAGGACCTGCTGGCCCAGTACCCGGCCTACCAGCGCCTGGCCGGGCAGGCCCGCAAGATTCACGCCGCGCTGAAATCCATGCCGCTGGTGCCGCAAGACTCCGACACCGCCCTCAAGCAGCGTAAGGCCCTGGAGCAGCTTGCCGCGATCAGTTCCCAGAAGGAAGCCTTTCTCCGCGAGATGGCCGTCCGCCGCGAGAAGGCGGCGCTGGTGTTTCCGCCCGTGCGTACCACCAAGGACATCCGCCGTTCGCTCCCCCAAGGCCAGGTTCTCCTCGTCTTCTTCGTCGCCCGGGGCGACGTTTACGGGTTTCTCGTCAACAAGACCAACTACACCTACTGGCGGCTGAGGGGCTCGGCCGGCTTGTCGCGGCGGATCGTAGCCCTGCTTCGGGCGATGGGCAACTACGAGCGGAATCGCCAGTTCACCCTGGACGAACTGGCCGACCAGGCCTGGAAGGAGCCCGCCCAAGCACTGCTGAAGTCGATCCTGGAAGGTTCCCAAGCCGATTTCACGGCCGACTTCCCCGAACTGGTGATCGTGCCCGACGGTCTGCTGTGGTACGTCCCCTTCGAGGCGCTGCAGGTGGAGGTCAACGGGCAGTCGCAATCGCTGATCGACCGGTTTCGCATTCGTTATGCCCCCACGGCCTCGCTGGCCGTGCCCCGCACCGACAGGCGGGCTTTCGATCCTGCCGCCCAGACGGCGGTGGCGCTGGGAAAACTCTACCCTCGCGACGACGAGACGGTGGCGCGGCAGGCGTTCGAGCGATTCGCCAAGGCCGTGCCGCGGTCCGTGGCCGTGCCCGCCTCGCCCCTGCCCGCGCCCTCCTCGGTCTATTCCACGCTGATCGACCACCTGGTCGTGCTGGACGACATTTTTCCTCCCGAGCAAGGTCCCTACTCCTGGGCACCGATTCAAGCCGACCGGGGCAAGCCGGGGAACCTCCTGGGCGACTGGCTCTCGCTGCCTTGGGGAGCCCCCGACGTAATGATCTTTCCCGGCTTCCACACCCCCGCCGAGGACGCATTGAAGACGGCCAACCGGGCCGCCCCGGGCGCCGAGGTGTTTCTCTCCGCGTGTGCAATGATGGCCGGCGGAACGCAGACTCTGCTGTTGAGCCGCTGGCGGCCGGGCGGACAAACGAGTTTCGATTTCGTCCGCGAGTTTGCCCAGGAACTGCCCCACACCTCGCCTGCCGACGCCATGCAGAGGGCCGCCCTGGTGATCGCCTCCAGTCGGCTGGACCCCGAGGCCGAGCCGCGAATCAAGAAGACCAACACCCAGCGGCCGCTGTCCGGCAGCCACCCCTTTTTCTGGGCGGCCTACATGTTGCTCGACTCCGGAATCCCGCAAGTGCCGGCCGAGGGCGAGAACAATGCGGCGCCGGCGGCGAAGGCGAAATAGGTTCCACCGGCTGCCATGCCCACATCCCGGCCCCCACCTGGCCAGCCGCCTATGGTATTCTCTTGCCCCAATCGCAATAATGTGGGGGTCGGCCGAGAAACGAACGAGGCTTTTGGAGAGGATGGGTTTTCGGCGGGAAGCCGTCGGCGATCAAGACCGTTTTCCGCGGAGAAGTCCGTCCTTACGCACAAGGTTGTTGAAGGAGTCGCGCCCTATGTATCGTCCGCTTTGCGTCCTGCTGGGTATCGCCGTGGTCGGCGTTTTTCTCCTCCCCAACCTGGCGCGGGGCGAGAACCCGGGGCTCTCCGACCTGGACCAGGCCCTGGAAGCGAAACTCACCGCTGCCACGATCACCGACCTGGCCCGGGTGATCCGGCTCTGCGAGTCGGCCTTGGAAAAGGGCCTCGACGAGAGCAACCAGGCGTTTGCCAAGCAACTTCTGGCCTCCACGCGGATCGACCGGGGGATGCGGATCGCCGAAGCGATTCTGAAGATCATGCCGCCCCCGCCCAACTGGCCCCAGTTTCGGCAGGTGGCGCTGGAAGACCTCAAGCGAGGCGTGGAGATCGATCCCCAGCAGCCGCAGGCGTGGTACATGATCGCCCGGTTGAGTCTTCTGCCCGGCGGTGATGCCAAGCAGGCGGCCGAAGCGACCGAGCGGGCGGTGAAGCTCAGCCAGGACGATTCCTTTCTGCTGGCCAAGTGCCTGGTGCTCAAGGCCGGCCTGGAAAAAGAGAACAAGAAGAAATTGGAGATTCTCAACAAGGCGATCGCGGCCAACGCCAACGACGTCGACGCGCTGAGGATGCGGGGCTCGCTCTACGCCGACACCAAGGAGAACGAAAAAGCGGTGGCGGACCTCCGCAAGGCGACCGAACTCGACCCGAAAAACGCCTCCACCCACCATGCCCTGGGGCTCGTGCTCAGCGACATGGAACGCTACGACGAGGCCTTGAAGAGCTTCGGCAAGGTCCACGAATTGGCCCCCAAGTCGACGGCGCCCCTGGTGCAGATCGCTCGCATCGAGGCCCTCCAGGGCAATTTCGAGAAAGCCCGCGACGTGCTCGACGAGGCCTTCCAGCTCGAGCCCGCCAACATCGGCGTGCTCCTCTTGCGGGCGACCGTGTACCAGCAACTGGACGAAAACGAAAAGGCCCTGGCCGACATCGACCAGGTGCTCAAGATTCGGCCCGGACTGCCCATGGCGATGCGCTTTCGGGCCATGCTGCTGGCCGGCTCGGGCGACCTGGGCACGGCGGTCGGCCAGTTGGAAGAACTCTTGAAGGCCGAGCCGGAAGACGTCCAGACCCTGCTCCAACTGGCGTTCTTCTACAGCGCCCAGGAGCGTCCCCTGGAGGCGATCGAAAAGTTCAACGCCGTGTTGGCCAAGGATGCCAAGAACGTCGCCGCGCTGCGGGGCCGAGGCGACGCCTACCTCTCCGTCGGCAAGCACGCCGAGGCGATCGCCGACTTGAACAAGGCCCTGGAACTCGAACCGGACGACGACGGCATCCTCAACAATCTTGCCTGGGTCCTTTGTACCTCGCCCACCGACAAGTTGCGAGACGGCCAGCGGGCAATCAAGCTGGCCACCAAGGCCTGCGAACTGACCGATTTCAAGGCCGCCCACATCCTCAGCACCCTGGCCGCCGCCTACGCCGAGACGGGCGACATGGAAACCGCCCGCAAGTGGTCGCAGAAAGCCGTGGAGCTGGGCGAGAAGGACATGGTCGAGGAGCTCAAGAAGGAACTCGAAAGCTACAAACAGGGCAAGCCCTGGCGGGAACTGATGTCGCCGCCGAAGCCGAAAGAAGAGGCCACCAAGGAAAAACCCCCCGCCCAGCCCACCGCAGGCGAGAAATCATCCGAGCAGAAAGAGAAGGTCAAGAAGCCCGCTGAGAAAAAGCCCGCTGAGAAAAAGCCCGCCGAGAAGAAGCCCGCTGAGAAAAAGCCCACGGGTAGCCCAGGTTCTTGAACCTGGGCCGGCGGCAGCCGGCAAGAGGTGAGGCCAGCGGGTGGCAACGCCCAGGCGGTGTTCCTATTCGATGGGTGGAGTGATTTGCGCTGACCTCTTGTGGCAGAGCCACACCGGTTCAAGAACCGGTGCTACCCACGGCGGGGTCGGGAGACCCGCGCCGAACATCGGGGACCCACGCCGAGCATCGGGGACCCACGGCGGGGTCGGGGGACCCTCGCCGAACGTCGGGGACCCACGCCGAGCGTTACGCCCACTTCATTCATCGGTATTGCCCTCAAAGGAACCACCCCCAGGGGTGTGGCGGGAGGTCGCCATGAACTTCGAGCAATTGCTCACCCGAAACCGCTCCTATCGCCGCTTCGACCAGGCCCATCGCCTCGACGAGGATACGCTCGTCGGGCTGGTAAGGCTGACCACGCTCTGTCCCTCCACAGCGAATCGGCAGCCGCTGAAGTACGCCGTTTCGTGGCAGCCGGAGCGGAACGCCCTGATCTTTCCCCACCTGCGCTGGGCAGCCGCGCTGGCCGACTGGCCGGGACCGGCCGAAGGCCGGCGGCCCGCCGGATACATCCTCATTCTCGGCGACACACGAATCGCCAACCCGTTCCGCTGGGACGATGCCATCGTCGCCCACACGATGCTTCTGGCCGCCGCCGAAAAGGGCCTGGGCGGGTGCATCATCGGCTCGATCGACCGCGATCGGTTGCGGGCCGCGCTGGCCATCCCCGCGCACCTGGAGATTCTGCTGGTGCTGGCGATCGGCAAACCGGCGGAGACGGTCGTGCTGGAACCCGGCCACAGCCCCGACGAGCGACCCTACTGGCGCGACGAGCAAGACGTGCACCACGTGCCCAAGCGGGGACTGGAAGAGGTACTGCTGCGGCAGTGGGCGTAGGGCCGGCTGTGCCGGCCGCCGGTTGCCGCACTTCGCCACGCCAGCCATGTTTCGGCCGGCACAGCCGGCCCTACATCTTTTCCACCACGTCGATCCCCAACAGTTCTAGCCCCTGGCGGATCGTTCGCGCCGTCAGGTCGCAGAGCAACAGCCGGCTGCGGCGAAGTTCGCCGCTCTCGGCCTTCAACACCGGACAGTGCTCGAAAAAGGCCGAGTAGCAATTGGCCAACTCGAACAGGTAGCCGGTCAGTTGGTTGGGACGGTAATCCTTCAGGCAGAGGTCGATCGCCTCACCGAAACGCAACAACTCCAGGGCCAACGCCCGCTCGGCCGGTGTCTCCAGCAGAATCTTCGCTCCGCCACCGCGCAGTGCCTCCCGGTCGATGCCGCCCTTGGCAAAAATGCTCCTCACCCGGGCGTAAGCATATTGCATGTAGGTGGCCGTGTTGCCGTTCATGGCCAGCATCTTGTCATAGCTGAAGACATAGTCGCTCTCCCGGTTCTGCGACAGATCGGCGTAGACCAGGGCGGCGATGCCCACGGTCTCGGCGATGCGGGCTCGCCGCTGGGGCGAAAGCCGCGGCCCGCCGGGCTGGGCGTCGTCGTTCTGCTGGACGATTCGGCCGGCACGCTGGACGGCCTCGTCCAACAGCCCTTTCAGGCCCACCGTGTCGCCCGAGCGGGTCTTGAACGGCCGCCCGTCGTTGCCCAACACGGTACCGAAGCGAACGTGCTCCAGCTCGACGTCCTCGTATCCCATCCGCCGGGCCGTGGCGAACAACTGCTCGAAGTGCAGGCTTTGGCGAAAATCCACCACGTAGAGGATCGCGTCCGGCCGCCAGTTCTCCATCCGGTAGCGGAGCGTGGCCAGGTCGGTGGTGGCATACAAAAAGGCCCCGTCCTGCTTGCGGACGATCATCGGCACGTCGTGGCCAGGGAGGAAAACGCAGACCGCGCCGTCGCTCTTTCGAGCGATCCCCCGCTCGATCAACTCGTCCACCATCGGCTCCAGTTGATCGTGATAGAAGCTCTCGCCCAAGGTGTGGTCGAAGCGGACCCCCAGCCGGGCGTAAATCTCTTCCATCTCCTTTTCGCACGCCGGCAGAAACTCCCGCCAAAGCCGCAGGTTTTCCTCGTCGCCGGCGTGCAGCCGGGCCGTCTCGGCCAGCACGGCCCGCCCGATGCCCGCGTGCTCGGCGGCCAACCGAGAAAGCTCCGGCCGGCCGGCCACGTCCGCCAGCTTGGCCTCCAGTTGGGCCAGGTCCTGGCGGGTCTTCTCGGCCGAGGCCTCCAGCCGCCGCAGCGCCTTCTTCGTTTTTTTCTCCGCCTGACGGCCCTCGGCAACCGCTGCCCGGCGCTGCCGGCGAAGCTCCTCTTGCTGCTCGGCCAGCCGCTCTCGAAGCGGGCCGAGCTGCTCCTTGCCCTGGTGATAGTCCACCAATTGGCGGACCAGCCGATAGAGTCGGGCCAACTCCCCCACCGGGTTGTTCCGGTAGGCCTCCGCGTCCAGAAAATGCCGGTAGCCGTAGAGGATCATTCCGAACTGCGTGCCCCAGTCGCCGACGTGATTGTCGGTGATGACCCGGTGACCGGCGAAACGGAGCGTGCGGGCCAGCGAGTGCCCGATCACCGTCGAGCGGATGTGGCCCACGTGCATCGGCTTGGCCACGTTGGGGGCCGAGTAGTCGACCACGAACGTGCGGGGACGCTCGACCCGGGGGACCCCCAGCCGCCGGTCGGCCACCGCATCGGCCAGGCGGTCGGCGATCCAGTCGTCGCGCAGTCGCAGGTTGATGAACCCCGGCCCGGCGATTTCCGGCTCGCCGCAAAGGTCGGCCAGGTCGAGCCGGCCGACGATCTCGGCGGCCACTTCTCGCGGCGGCCGACCCAATCGCTTGCCCAGCGGCATGGCCAGGTTGGCCTGGTAGTCGCCAAACTTGGGGTCCTGGCTGCGGCGGATCATCGCCAACAGGGGCTCCGGGTCGACCTCCATCGACACCAGTGCCCGGCGAAACCGATTTTCCAACTCGGGTAGAATGCTCACGATCTGCGACTTTCGCTCTCCACGCCGTGGAACTCAGGGCGCGGAGGCCGGCTCGCGCGGCTCAAACGGCACCCGCTTGGCCTGGGCCCAAAGCTGCTCCAGGTCGTAATACGCGCGGGTTTCCGGCTCGAACAGATGGATCACCACGTCGCCGTAGTCGAGCAGAATCCAGCGGCTTTCGTTGTAGCCCTCGATGCCCATCCGGCGGTCGCCCAGCCCCTCCTCCAGGGCGTGGTCGATCTCTTCGCTGATCGCGTGCAGTTGCCGGCGACTGGTCCCGCTGACGATCACGAAATAGTCGAAAATCGTGGTCACCCCGCGGGTATCCAGAATGACGATGTCGCGCCCGCGGTTGTCGTCGGCCGTGCGGGCGGCCACCTTCGCCCGCTCCAGCGCCGGGTTGTCGTCCGAAGTCGAAGCCGCCGGGTTGCCGGCGGAAGAATTCACCACCATGTTTCTCGCGTCATGAGTTCGTGGGGAAACCGTCGCGGACCAGTTTTCCATCTTAACCGCCGGCAGCCCTGCCGGAAAAGGGGGGCCCGCCATCAGCACCGGACACCATCGCGGGTGGCCCCGATAGCTCCGCTATCGGGGTGCCGCGAGGCACGGGAGGCGAGGATTGCGGCGTGCCGCGCTGCCGCCCACACGCGACGGCGGGGTCGGCAGCCCCGCGCCGAACAGGTGCCTCTTGCGGCTACGCCGCCTGAGATAGGCGAGCTATCAGGGCCACCCCCGTCGGACGCTGCGAGGGCTTGATTCGATGGTGGTGCATTATAGCCCCTGCCCGTTTGGATCGCCACGGCCGGACCCCCGCCCTTCGGGCCCTGGAAACTCGCCGCCACTGCGGTCATTGCCTCACGGCGTATAATGGGAAAACGACGTGGGCGATGTGCGTGGAGAAAGGCCGCCGGTCGGCCGCGGCGTGCCACGTGCCACCAACGCGATCACCAGGAGAAACACGACATGGCGGACTGGATCGAGGTGGGCAAGAAGGCTCCCGATTTCACGCTCCCGGCGGACGACGGCACGAAAGTCAAGCTGTCCAGCCTTCGCGGCAGCCCCGTGGTGCTTTATTTCTATCCCCGCGACAACACCCCCGGCTGCACCCGCGAGGCCTGCGCCTTTCGCGACCAGAAATCCCGGCTCACCAGGCTGGGGGCCAGGCTGCTGGGCGTCAGCACCGACACGGTGGAAAGCCACGTGAAGTTTCGCGACAAATTCAAACTCAACTTTCCCCTGCTGGCCGATACCCAGCACAAGGTGAGCGAAAAGTACGGCGCCTGGCGGGAGAAGACCCGCTTCGGCAAAAAGTCGATGGGTATCCAGCGATCAACCTTCGTGATCGACGCCGGCGGCGTGGTGCAAAAGGTGTGGAAGAGCGTCAAGGTGGACGGCCACGATGAGCGGGTGATCGAGGCGATCCAAGCGCTCGATTGACGTGGAATCGGGCGTCGGGACTTTCGTGGGTGGCCCCGATAGCTCCGCTATCGGGGTGCCGTGAGGCACGGGAGGCGAGGATTGCGGCGTGCCGCACTGCCGCCCACACGCGACGGCGGGGTCGGCAGCCCCGCGCCGAGCGCCCCTCCTGCCGACCATCCACTTGCCATCTGTTCCCGCGGCCGGGAAAATGGGCAGATACGCCGATCCGGCCGATTTGTTTGCGCGGAGATCGCCATGCCCAAGATGACCCCCATGCCCCGGCGTCGCTTTCTCTCCTTGCTGGGCGCCGGGGCAGCCGCTTGCTCCGCCGGGGCCGCGGCGTTTGCCGGAGCAAAGGTCGCGTACAAGCGGGCCGATACCGACTGGCTCGCCCGCTGCCGCTTCGGCGTGGGAGTCCATTGGACGGCCCAGACCGTCCCCCGGCACGGCCCGCCGCTCCCCTTCCAGAAGGCCGTCGATGCGTTCGACCTGGACGGCTTCCTGGCGGCCGTCGACCACACGGGCGCGGACTACGTGCTGCTGACGGCGACTCACGCCTTGCAGATGTTGCCCGCCCCCCATCCCGTCATCGACGACATCCTCCCCGGTCGAACTTGCCAACGCGATCTGATCCGGGAGTTGGCCGACCGCCTGGCCGCGTCGGGCAAACATCTCCTCGTCTACTACAACCATTCCTGCAACCGCAAGGACGATCCCCCCTGGGAAAAAGCCGTCGGCTATCACGACCCGGATAAGAACCGGCTGGCGGAGAACCTGATCAACATCATCGGTTTCATCGGCCGGCGCTACCGGGACAAGATCAGGGCGTGGTGGTTCGACAGTCCCTACTCGCTCGACCCCAGCGGACCCCACAATTCCGTCTCCACCGACATGGCGGGCTTCCGCTTTCCCTGGGAACGGTTCAGCGCCGCCGCCAAGCTAGGGTATTCCGACCGGCTGGTCACCTACAACGCCGGGGTCCACGAGACCTACTTGTACACCACGCATCAGGACTATTGGGCCGGCGAGATGGTCAATCTGGACACACCCGCCACGAGTCGCTATCTCGGCAACGGCCTGCAATGGTTTGGCTGGACGTGTCTGGATGATCGGCGCTGGGTCCACACCAACCGCGATACGCCGGTTCCCCCACCCTTGTATTCCGACGAGCAGATCGTTGCTTTCGTGAGGGAGTGCAACCGGCACGCGGCCCCCATGACGTTCAACGTGGGAATCTACCAGGACGGCACGTTGGCCCCCACGTCGGCCGAGCAGTTGCACCGCGTGAATCGAGGTCTTGATCGCCCGCGGTGAGACGGTTCCTAGCCCGTAGGCCGGGTCGCGAGCCGCACGCTCGACGCGGGTCTGCCGACCCCGCCGAAAGCGCCGACCGCAGGTGGCCTTTCCCTGAAAGGGCTTTGCGTGTCAAGGGTCATCAGATTGACGCGGGTGGCCCCGATAGCTCTACTATTGGGGTGTCGTGGGCGCGGGGCGCGGGATCGGCAGCCCCGCGCCGAACAGGTGCCTCTTGAGGCTGCGCCGCCTGAGATAGGCAAGCTCTTAGAGCCACCCCCGCACCTGGCGGCGAAGTCCGGCTTGGCGGGAGCCTCGCCCTAGGGTGACGAAAATGTAGCGATTTCTGGAACAAGGGTCTTTTCAGGGATGGCGATTTTTGTTTCACTTCCTTGATCTTT
>CAYZWG010000158.1:0-11558 GCA_964481605.1 uncultured Planctomycetaceae bacterium | reverse complement strand
TCCCACCGGAAACCTCCAACTCGAACCACCTTCGGAAGTCCGTTCCTGCACCCGCTATCGGGGCCACCCGCGAATCGGTCTGGGGAGACGGGACGATTCATGCTAAAATCGCCGCCCAATGGCGAAGACCAGCGGCAAGGAATACGCATAGCCAAGGAGCCGATTGATGAGGTGGACCGTGGGAGCGGGGGTGGTGCTGGGGAGCTTGCTTTTTCTGGTCTCCACGGCGGCCGTGGCCCAGCAACGGCAGCCCGCCCTGGGGCAGCGTCCCCAGGGGGCGGGGGCGATCGTACCGCCCAACCAGCCGCGGCTCCAACTGCGGCGTCCGGCCCAGATTCCGGGGGCGCCGTTTCAGTTGACCCCGCCGCAGCAAGCCCAGGTGGCGGCCGTGCTCAACGCCTGGGAGAAAAAGAGTTCCCAGGTGGTGCGATTCGAAACCTCGTTTTACCGCTTTGAGTACGATGCCACCTTCGGCCAGGCCGATAAGCCGCTGCACATGGACCTGGGCGAGGCCAAATACGCGGCGCCCGACAGGGGCATGTTTCGCACCGTGGGGGAAATGGTCGATTGGCAATGGATCGAGGGCCGCCCCAGCGGGGGACGACTGGTCGAAGGCCAGCGGGCGGAGCAGTGGGTCTGTGACGGCAAATCGATCTTCGCCTACGACTTTCAAAGAAAACTGGTCACCCAGCACAAGTTGCCGCCGGAATTGCAGGGGCGGTCGATTGTCGACGGTCCGCTGCCGTTTTTGTTCGGGGCCGAGGCGAAGAAGCTGCAACGGCGGTACTGGGTTCGCCTGGTCACTCCCGCCCCAGTGCAAAGCAGCCAGGTGTGGATCGACGCCTGGCCCCGGTTCCAGACCGAGGCGGCCAGCTTTCGCAATGCCCAGGTCATCTTGAGCCTCCCCCAGATGCAACCGCTGGGGATCAAGATCTACCAGCCCGGCGGCAGACAGGCCACCGCCTACCAGTTCTTCAACGTGAAGATCAACGACAACAATCTGCTCGGCTTCCTCAAGGGCGATCCCTTCAAGGGCAAGGTGCCGCGGGGATGGCAAAAGGTGGTGGAGGAAGTCGCCACGGCCCAGGCTGGCCCCCAAGCGGCCGCGCCGCGGCGGAAGTAGTCTGCCGGGCAGCCGTCTCTGTAGGCCGGGTCGCGACCCGGCATGGATCGGGCAAGTCGGTAGGCCCCCCGTAGGGCCGGCTGTGCCGGCCGAAATGTGGCTGACGCTGCGCGAACCCGGCAACCGACGCTGCGAACCCGGCAATCGGCCGGCACAGCCGGCCCTACGGGACTCCTCTCGCGGCGGGGCCGGGAGACCCGCGTCGAACGGAGGGAGACCCGCGCCGAACGGAGGGAGACCTGCGCCGAACGCCGGCTCCCCTTCAATAGGACGCTCGGTGGAACGAATTGCCTTGGGGGGATCGATCGGCTCACCCAATTGCGGCGCGAGCCCGCATTGGCTAGCCTGGGAACGCTTGCCGGCGCGGCGATAGCGACGGATAGGGCCCGGCCAGGCGATTTGGTACAGTGGATCGAAGGCCAACGATGCCCAAAAGGAAATCTACCGGCCAGCCGGTGCTCTCCCGCAAAACGCTGACCGAAGAGTTGGGCCACCGCGGCCGGCTCGCCCGACGGGCGGTCGGCCTGCTGTACGGGGCGCTGACCGACGGACGCCTGGACGGCTCCCCAGCCGCCGGGGAGGGCGTGCCGGCGGGTCCGCCTTCGGCTGGGCGGCGGAAGGCCCTGCGACAACTGGCCGATCGGTTTGGCCTGGCCGGTCGGAGCGGCCCGCCCAACGACGTCCTGTTCGCCGTGCAGACCTACTACGCGCTGTTGGTCAAGCTCCTTCTGCGGCGAATCCTCCACACCTCGCTTCGGCAGTCGAACGCTCTCGGCCTGGGTTTCGGCTGCGACGAGTCGGCCGAGGCCGACTTTTTCCGGGAGCTGGAGTCAGGCGAGTTCTTTCGCTGCCACGGCGTCGTCAATTTCCCGGGCGACAACCCTTACGATTGGTACCTGGCCCACTGCGAGGGGAAGCTGTGCGACAGCCTGATCCAGGTCGCCCGACATGTGCGCAGCTACCCAGCCGAGCGGCTGGGCGACGATCCGGCCGGCGACGACGACCTTTGGGGCGCGTTCTACCAAGCCCTGTTTCCCCGCACGGTCCGGCACGGCCTGGGCGAATACTACACCCCCGGCTGGCTGGCCGACCATCTGCTCGACCAGGCCGGCTACCGGGGTCAGCCGGACCGGCGGGTGCTCGATCCGAGTTGCGGCGGCGGCATTTTTCTCCGCAAGGCGATCCGGCGATTGCGGCGGTCGTCGGGCGGCCGCGTCCGGCGTGGCCGGCGCGACCGCGCCGCCCTCTGCCGAACCATCCTGGCCAACGTGGCCGGGCTGGACGTCCATCCGCTGGCCGTGCTCTCGGCCAAGGCCAACTACCTGGCGGCGCTGGGGGACCTATGGGGAACTGCCGGCGAGATTCGTCTGCCGGTGGCGGTCCGCGACGCCATCCTGGATCCCCCCGGCGGCGAGGGCGTCGACGGGCCGTTCGACTTCCTCGTGGGCAACCCGCCCTGGATCGCCTGGGATCATTTGCCCTCGTCGTACCGGCAGGCCACCATGCCGCTTTGGCGACACTACGGGCTGTTTTCGCTCTCCGGAGCCGAAGCCCGGTACGGGGGGGCCAAGAAAGACCTCGCCATGCTGCTGTTGTACGCCACGGCCGACCGCTACTTGAAACAGGGTGGGCGGGCGGCCATGGTGGTCACCCAGACGCTGCTGCAGACGAAAGGGGCCGGTGACGGCTTCCGCCGATTTCGCCTGGGGCCCGACGGAACGCCGCTGGGCGTGGTGCGGGTAGACGACCTGGTCGCCGTCCGGCCTTTCGCCCCGGCGGCCAATTGGACGGCCACGATCGTGTTGGAGAAGGGCCGGGCGACCGGCTACCCGGTGCGTTATGTGCGATGGTTGCCCGCCGACAAGAAGCAGACCGGGCCGCCGGCCGCGGAGGATTTCCGTCGCGTCGAGTGCCTGGCCCAGCCGATCGACCCCGGCCGTCTGCAATCGCCCTGGTTTGTGCGGCCGGAAGGCGTCGAGCTGGATCCGGCACGGCTGATCGGCCCTTCCGACTACACGGCCCACCTGGGGGCCAACACCGGCGGGGCCAACGGCGTCTACTGGGTCCGGCTGCTGGAGCGGTCGGCGGACGGCGTGGTGATCGAGAACGTGGCCGGCCGGGGAAAGTCCGCCCTGGAGACGGTCCGCGCGGTGGTTGAGCCCGAGTTGCTCTTCCCCCTGGTGCGGTGGGCCGAGGTGGGCCGCTACCGGGCGGCCTCTTCGCTCTGGCTCTTGATGGTCCAGGATGTGGACCGCCGCCGCGGAATCGACGAGGCGACGATGCGGGCCCGGTTTCCCCAGGCCCATGCCTACCTGGAGCGATTCGCCGACCGGTTGCGGCAGCGGGCGGCCTACCGGAAATACCAGCACGGCACGGCCTTCTATTCGATGTACAACGTGGGGTCTTACACGCTGGCGCCGATCAAGGTGGTGTGGCGGCGGATGGACCGGCGAATCCGGGCCGCCGTGGTGGAAACCGAGGCCGTGGCGCCGTTGGGCCGGCGACCCCCGGTGCCCCAGGAAACCTGCGTTCTGGTGGCCGTCGATTCCTCCCCCGAGGCGCACTACCTGGCGGCCGTTCTCAACAGCCGGGTGGCCGGCTTCCTCGTCGCCGGACACAGCGTTCGGGGCGGCAAGGGCTTCGGCTCGCCGGGGATGCTCGAATCCTTACCCATTCGCCGATTCCGACCGGACGACCCCGGCCATGGGAGGCTGGCCGAGCTGAGCCGGCGGGCCCACGGCGCGGCCCGCCAGGGCCAAGACCTGCGGCCGATTCAAGCGGAAATCGACGAGGCGGCCGGCGGGTTGTGGGGGTTGTCGAAGACCGAGCGGGAATCCTTGCCGGCCGTCTGAATCCGCCCAACACGTGACCCGAAGGCCGACGCCTCGCGTGGGTGCCGAGCACCCACCCTACGGATCAGCACACGCCCTGCGTGTGAAAATCGGCGCCCGAAAGATAGTCGAGAACCTCCTGCCGGTGGCGCCAGACCTCGGGCATGAACTTGTCGCGGAGGTATTTCAGCACGTGCTGCTTCTGATCGCGGCTGAGTCCGGCGGGGCCGACGATCTTTTTGAGAATCGGCTGGTCACCCCGGGCCACCGCCGGCAGGGCCCACCGCTGGGCCAACTGAAAGCAGACGATTCCCACCAGGTGCAGCCCCTCCTCCACCCGATTCAGCCGCAACTCGACCAGCTTGAAGCTGCCCCGGGCCGGAAGCTCCTCCGTGTTTCGCGAGGCGCTGACCGGACCGGCGGCGGTTTGCAACTGCCAGCCTAGGCCGTTGGCCTCCCAGGTGGCCACGATCCGATGGGGATCGAGAATCAGGTATTGGCAACCGTGGCCCAACTCCCTGGGGGGATCGGCCAACACCGCCGTGCGGGGAAGCGCTTCGGCCTGTTCCGTTTGCAGCAACACCTCCCCGCCCGAAGCCTCCACCGTCTCCGGGGATGCCTCGGAGGTCTCGTCCGGGGCCTCGATCAGCACCGGGTGGCCACACTTGGGGCAGTTGCGTGTCTGGCCGAGGAGTTTTTCCTTGGCGTTGAGTCTGGCCTGGCAGGACGGACAAACGATGCGAAGCATGGCAATGCCTCTCGCGGCCTCTCGCGACCCGCGGCACCGGCGAAAACCCCTGGCGGGATCACGGCACCACAACCACCGCAGAACCCTTACCCCCTTTCCGCACCATAGCAGAAGGACTCCGGCGGGGCAAGCAAAGGGCCGGTAGGCCGGGTTGCTGACAAGAAAAGCGGGCGGGTCGGCACCCTCCGCCACCGGAACAGGGCAGGAAGCTCCGGCGCGTCGAGCGGAATCCCGACCCACCCACATGAGAAGACGGCAAGGGTATTCGGCTTCTTTTGACGCGCGAAACGCGGTCGGAGTTCCGCAACAGAACTCGATGCGCGGAAGGATCGCCGGTCCAGGACAATACGGACGACCTCCGAGCGACAGCCGGCGACGGGGCCGAAAGGCCCACTCCCAGCGCCGGCGGAACACGAACCCGAGCAGAGGGCTCGCCATGGCTCACACCCCACCCCAAACCGTGCCGCTTGCCGAAATCCCAAGGCTATTTTTACAATGCCGAGCGTTATCAGTACAAGGGTGCGAGGCAGAAAATCTGTGACGAAATTTGCGTGGAGGGCTCCAGAGGGGATTCCGCCCGGTCGACTCCAGCAGAGGGGGGAGACAAACCCCTCCGTCGTCTTATTTCTATGCCCCGCGGTTTAAGGACGCTTCCGCCGCAGCTTGGGCGTGGCCGCCGCGAGCCCTCCGCTTCGCTTTCCGGTCCGGACCGCCCCGCCCAAAGGAGACCCCGCACGGATTCGTTTCTGTTGCGGAAAGGGATATTCGTGCGAATCGGCAACAGAAACTGATGGGGGGGTCGATTTGCGTCACCTATGCCGGTCACGTAAAATGAAGCGAGTTTGAAAAAGATCGCGTTTTTTCCGGGACCGCCAGTTCCAGTCCTCCCGTGGGATTCGATCGACCGAAGCGACTAGACGGACGTTGTTCGTGGTAGCGGTGTCGTTGCCCGCCGGCCGCTGATTTTGGAGTTGGGCTGAGGACCATGGCCGGCGGTTGCGGAAGTTGCTTCTTGGTCGATCCCGTGGGCGCAAGCGCCATTGGGGCATGGGCCGAGGAACGTAAGGTGTTGGGAGATCAAGTGCTTTTCCCACCGGCACCAAGCCGGTGGGAGAGGGATTGGAAAACGATCGACCATCCATGCAAGTGAAAGAACGATAGCGGGAGTGGGAACGTCGTGCCTGTGGATCGCCTGCCGGGAAGATTTTTTGGACCGTCGACGTTGGTCGAGCTGCTCCGCCACCGTGCGGAGCACCTGACCGACGATACCGCGTTTATCTGGCTCGTCGACGGTGAAGACGACGTGGTCTGCATGACCAACGGGGAACTGGACCGGCGGGCCCGGGCGATCGGGGCCTGGCTCGAGTCGCACGACCTGGTGGGCAACCGGGCGCTTCTGCTGTATCCGCCCGGGCTGGAATTCGTGACGGCCTTTTTCGGTTGTCTCTACGCCGGGGTGGTGGCGGTGCCGGTGTATCCGCCGCGGCGGAATCGCTCCCTGCTGCGGATTCAAGCGATCGCCGACGACGCCCAGGCGACGGTGGCCTTGACCACCGAGGACGTGTTGAAGCGGGTGGACTCGTTGATCGGCGAGACGCCCCACCTGAAAAAACTCACCTGGTTGGCCACCTGCGAAGTAGACCAAAACACTGCGGATGACTGGCACATGCCCGACATCCACGCCGATACGCTGGCCTTCCTGCAATATACCTCCGGTTCGACCGGCACCCCCAAGGGCGTGATCCTCGACCACGCCAACCTGCTCTACAACTCGGCGCTGATCTCCTATGCCTTTGAGCTTACGCGAAGCGGCACGGGCGTTTTCTGGCTGCCCAGCTACCACGACATGGGGCTGATCGGGGGTATCTTGCAGCCGCTCTACGTGGGACGCCCCAGCGTGCTGATGTCGCCGATGGCGTTCCTGCAACGGCCCTATCGCTGGCTGCGGGCGATCACGCGATATCGGGGTACGACCAGCGGGGGGCCGAATTTCGCCTACGAACTGTGTACCCGCAAGGTCACGCCCGAGCAGTGCGAGCGGCTCGATCTAAGCTCCTGGGAGGTGGCCTTCAACGGCGCCGAGCCGGTCCGCGCGGACACGCTGGAGCGATTCGCCCGGAAGTTCGCCTCCTGTGGCTTTCGCCGCAAGGCCTTTTACCCTTGCTACGGGCTGGCCGAGGCGACGCTGATCGTCTCCGGCGGTTTTGCCAAGGAGGCCCCCATTGTGCGGCATTTCGACTCCGAAGCGCTGTCCCGGGATCGGGCGGTGGAGGCCCAGCCCGGCGAGCAAGGGGCCCGAGCGATGGTGGGCTGCGGAAGCAGCCTGCCGGATCAAAAAATTGTGATCGCCGATCCCCACACGCGATCGGCGGTTGCGGAGGGTCAGGTGGGGGAAATCTGGGTTGCCGGTCCCAGCGTGGCCCGCGGATACTGGCGCCGCCCCGACACCACGGAAGAGGTTTTTCGAGCGAAGCTTGCCGAATCGGGTCGAGGTTCGTTCCTGCGGACCGGCGACCTGGGATTTCTGCATCAGGGCGAGTTGTTCGTGACCGGCCGTATCAAGGACCTGATTATTCTTCACGGCGTCAATATCTACCCCCAAGACATCGAGAAAACCGTCCAGCAGAGCCACCCTCGGCTGCGGCCCGACAGCGGCGGTGTTTTTGCCGTGGAGATTGACGGCCGGGAAGAACTGGTCGTCGTCCAGGAAATCGAACGCCGCCGCAAGGGCGACCTGGGCGCGGTGGTCCGTGCCATTCGCCGGGCCGTCTCCGTCGAGCACGAATTGAGTCCGCGGGCCATCGTGCTTGTGCGGGCCAGCAGCATTCCCAAGACCACCAGCGGAAAGATCCAGCGACACGCCTGCCGCAAGGGCTTCCTGGAGGGAACGCTCTCGGTGGTGGCCCAGTGGCAGGTCGGCCGGCCGCTGGAGGTCCGGGAACCTGCCGCCAAGGCCGCTCGACCGTCCGCGACGGCCCCGCCGACGCCCCCCAAGCCGGCCGCCGTCAGCGAGGCGGGCAGCAACGGCCGCAAGCGCAAGCCGCAACCGGTGGCCGCCGCAGACCGCGGCCCGGATGCCACGCCCGCTCAGGGTGCCGCGGAAGATTCGGGCAACGGCCAGGCGGCGGCCACGACCGCCGAAATCGTCCTCCGGCACGTCCGCCGCGTCGCCCGGGAGCGGGCCGCCGGCCTCACGCTTGAATCGCCGATCACGGAAATCGGGCTCGACTCGCTGGAGCGGATGGAGATCGTGGCCTCGCTGGAGGAAGAGTTCGGCGGCCGGCTGCCGGAGGTCGTCGTGCGGGAGTTGGAAACGTGCCGTCAGGTGGTCGAGGCGGTGGAAAAGCACCTTGGCAAGACCCCCCGCCGGTTTGCTCCCCGGCCGGACGACTACCAGGTCGCCCGGGAAAACTACTGCATCCAGCAGTTTCCCGAGTATGTCAAGCTAAAGGAAGGTTTGAGCTTTCTCGATTCGACCGGCCTGGACCCCTACTTCAACGTCCACGAAAGCGTGACCAACGACCGGGCCGTGATCGACGGCAAGGAGATGATCAGCTTCTCCAGCTACAATTACGTGGGGATGTCGGGCGATCCGGTGGTGGTCGAGGCGGCCCAGCACGCCTGTGAGCGATACGGCACCAGCGTGTCGGCCAGCCGCCTGGTCTCCGGCGAAAAAGACTTGCACGGCGACCTGGAACGTGCCATTTCGCGATTCGTGGGCACCGAGGACGCCATGGTGCTGGTGGGCGGACACGCCACCAACGAGACCGTGATTGGCCATCTATTCGGGCCGGGCGACCTGATTCTCCACGATTCGCTGTCGCACAACAGCATTCTTCAAGGGGCCATCCTCTCCGGTGGCCGGCGGCGGCCTTTCGCCCACAACGACTGGCGCGAGGCCGACCGCATCCTGCAAACATGCCGCCACGATCATCGCCGTGCGCTGCTGGTGATCGAAGGCGTCTATAGCATGGACGGCGATATTCCCGATCTGCCCAGGTTCATCGAAGTGAAGAAACGCCACAAGGCGATCCTGATGATCGACGAGGCGCATTCGATGGGCGTGCTGGGTGCAACCGGCCGTGGAATCGGCGAACACTTCGGCGTGGACCGGGCCGACGTGGATATTTGGATGGGCACGCTGAGCAAGTCCTTCGGCAGTTGCGGGGGATACATCGCCGGCACGAAGGCCCTGGTGGAATACCTCAAGTACACCGCGCCGGGGTTCGTCTACAGCGTGGGACTTTCGCCCCCCAACGCGGCCGCGGCCCTGGCCTCGATCCATCTGCTGGAGGCCGAACCCCAGCGGGTGGCGCGTTTGCGGGAGCGGGCACGGCTGTTCTTGACTCTGGCCAAGAGCCGCGGAATCAACACGGGGATGAGCAAGGATTCACCTGTGGTGCCGGTCATTCTGGGCAACTCGATGAACGCCCTGCGATTGGCCAAGGCGTTGTTCGACCGGGGAATCAACGTGCAGCCGATCCTCCACCCGGCGGTCGAAGAGAGCGCGGCCCGGCTGCGATTCTTTCTCACCTCCCAGCATACGGAAGCCCAGATCCGCCAGACGATCGAGGCGATTGTGGAGGAGCTGGAAAAGATCAATCCCGCTCACCTGGTATCCGCCGGCAGCCAAGGGGCGGCCGCGACGTAGTGTCGCCTGATGAGGGGGCCGTACCCGTGCCACGGCCCGGCAGGCGGCGCGATTGGTGGTGCCAAGCGGCTTCCCCACCAAGTGTGGCACGGTCGAATAGGCCATTGGCGTGCTACCTCAACGGCCCGAGGGAGTCTATACTTGAGGGGAGAAAGTGGCGGGATGGGCGGAGTCGGCCGGCCTGCTCGCGTCCACCTGGGGCGCTTTTTGGCGGCCGGCGACGGAAAAACGAGATAAACGTGGTTGCCTTGAACGGCCTTCCTCGGTAGAAAAGAGAAAGAGGAGGAGATTCTCTCGAAAGAATGTGGTCCTCGCGTTGGCGTGGATCGGTTGACTGATTGCGAGTTCTCTCAGAGGGGATTCAGATTGCTTACTGAACAACAGATCAGCAGGAGTTGGCGGAAGCTGTTCACCGCCGGTGACGTTGACGAGGCGGCCTTTGAGAAGGCCGAGACATTGCTGGCTGAGTTACGCCCCGAGAGTCCATTGCGGCACCGCTTGGGTCTCGAGTTGGAGCAAATTCGAAAGCTCCATCTGCAGGAACAGAGTTGACGTCGCGGCCGCCCCAACAGGGGTGGGCGGCCGTGGGAAGAGGCCCAGAGAGTTCGGCCCGGCGGGTCGGGCCGCGACCGTAGTTAGACTGCGCAAAACGAAACGCCGCAAGGGGTTCGGCCTCTTGCGGCGTTTTTTTGTGGGCCCCGCCGGGCGATCAGTAGTTGACGGTCACGCCCCCGGTCACCGCGTGCATGAAAACGCCTTCCCGGTTGTTGTCGATGTTCAGTCCCATGTTGGGCACCTGGTAGAGAATGATGTTGGGTGACCTGGCCACGCCGTCGATATACATCCCCGTCCAGCCGAAGCGAAGCGCGATCGCCCGGGTGAGCTGGTACTGGAGGTTCGCCCGAAACTCGACCGTGGGGCTCCACTCGTTTTCGTGTGCGGCGTGGGTAAACGAGGTGGGCGACATCGACAGCGGACGGCCCTCCGTTCCCGGAGGCGTCAGCCGCGAGCCCAGCGTCCCTTTCAGGTACATGTTCTGATAGTTGAAGCCGGCCAGGAAGCGGCCGGAGGCATCCAGGGTCCAGCGGCCCGACTGGGTGAACCAGCGGATGGCCACCTGTGGGCCGACGATGTGGTTGTCGGCCGACGAGACCCAATCCGAGTCGCCCAGTGCCCCGCCGGCGGAAATCGTGGGCGGGTCGACCGTGTCGTCGAAGTCGTTCAGGCCCTGTACGCTGAACTGGTTGTCGAACTCCATGTAGCGGACACCGTAGTAGAACTCGAAAATTCCGCCGTAATAGTGGGGATGGGTGCGGTACGTGCCCATCCATTCCACGCCCCACAACTCCCGCTTGGAACGGACCTGGAAGTCGTCGAAGGTGACCGCCAGCGGTCGGATCACGGCCGGGTCGGTGCCGTCGATCAGGAGTTGATCTTCCGGGGGGACGTCGGGGGGGGCGGACACTCCCGACGGCAGCAGGAAATAGCCTTCCAGCAGTTGCCGATTGTTGGGGCCGAACACCGGATCGTCGAAAATCATGTCCACGCCGGAAGAGACAATACTCTGGCTTTTCGACTTCACTCGCAGAGTGCCGAGGATCCAACCGTAATGCCCCCAGCGGTCTCCAATCTCGAATCGTTCACCCTCGGCCCAATCCTGCTTGAGGAAACCCGTGGAGAGAGTGTTGAACTGGAGGGCCGAGTTCGCGTCCAAGGCACCGTAATAGACGAGCCTTCCGTTCGAGTTGGGAAAGCCGACTGGTTGCTCCTCGGGGGCTGCAATGGACCAGTAGAGCAGGTCGAGGTTGAAGAAAAGGCCCTCGTTCGGCCTCACACGGCCTCCGTAGGTGCTCGTTTCGGCCGGCGCGAAGAGTTGGAAGTCGCCGATTCCCTGGGCTGCCGACGCAGGCAAAGCCGCCGCCAAAACGACCACCCAGGCTGCCAGCCATCCTGTAGAGCGATTGAGCGACATGGTTGTGACCCGATTCGATGTCCGCATGAAAAGTGCTCAGCCCAGACTCTCGCCCAAGCGAGACCCTGTGCACTCTGGTCGTGACGATAGTATCGGACACGCCAGTCGCGCTAGTTGAGTAAGATTGGTAAGGCTGACGGAAAATGGCGGCACTTTTTCCGGCCGGTCCTCAGAGTCGCAAGTGAGGGCAAAATGGGCAAGATGCGGTAAAGAGTTATCGCGGAGGACAGATT
>CAYZWG010000157.1:3254-11623 GCA_964481605.1 uncultured Planctomycetaceae bacterium | reverse complement strand
GCTGGAGCTTGGGAACCAGGTTGATGCCGTTGAATGAAGCCAGCGCAGCGCTTGCGCATGGTGCGGAGCGATCCAATCGAGGGGGAACCCGTCACGTGATCCGCCGCGTATGCCTGTCCGCGACCGCCGCCCTGATCGCCGTCTTGCCGGCCGCCGGCACGGCTGCGGCCGACTGGCCCGGGTTTCGCGGGCCCAACCGCGACGGCATTTGCACCGAGACCGGGCTGTTGCGCCAGTGGCCCGAAGAGGGGCCCAAGCCCGTCTGGCGAACCGACCAGATCGGCGAGGGGTTCAGCGGCTGCGCCGTGGTGGGCAGCATGTTGTTCACGATGGGGCAGCGGGACGGCAGGGAATGGGTGATCGCGCTGGATTGCGCCAACCAGGGCAAGGTGCTTTGGGCCATTCCCATCGGCCCCATCCGGCACGACGGCGGCGGCCATCCCGGCCCACGCTGTACGCCCTCGGTCTACCGCGAGCGGGTCTACGCCCTGGGACTGGTCGGCGACCTGGTCTGCATCGACCAGATGACCGGCCGCGGCCTCTGGAAGAAAAACCTGGTCGCCGAGTTCGGCGGCACGATTCCCAAGTGGGGCTACAGCGAGTCGCCGCTGGTGGACCAGCGGTGGATCGTTTGCACGCCCGGCGGCACGCGGGCCACGATGGTGGCGCTGTGGCGGGTCAACGGCCAGAAGGTCTGGGCCTCGCCCATCGGCGGCCAGGCCGGCTATGCGTCGATCGTCAAGGTCTCCATCGGTGGGACCCCGCAGTACGTGCAGTTCACCGCCGACGGGATCGTGGGGGTGCAGGTTCGCGGGGGCAAACTGCTCTGGCGGTGGGACCGGCCGGCCAACGAAACGGCCAACATCAATACGCCGGTCTGGTTCGGCCAGACGATTTTCGCGGCGGGCGGAGCGGGAGGCGGAAGCGGCGTGGTCTTTCCCTATCGCCAGGGGGACGGCGAATTCGGCGTGAAGGAAATCTACTTCAACAAGGACTTGCAAATCCACCATGGAGGCGCCATCCTGTGGGACGGTTGTCTCTATTTGTGTGCCGAGCCGGGCGTGTTGACCTGCCTCGACTACAAGACGGGCAAGGTGCATTGGACGGACGAGAGTTGCGGCAAGTGTTCGCTCTTGTTTGCCGATGGAATGCTCTATGTGCGTGACGAAACGGGACCGGTGAGCCTGGTGCGGGCCACCCCGGAAGGGTTCCAACTGCGCGGCCGGTTCACACCCCCCCGCCGCAGCCGAAAGCAGAGTTGGACCTATCCGGTGATTAGCGGCGGAAAACTGTATCTCCGCGAGCGGAACACGCTGTTCTGCTACGACCTGCGGCCGCAAACATCGAAAGAGACGGAGCAGTCCGACGGGGATTCGCCCGGCCGGCGGCCTCGCCGGCCTCGCCGGTGACTGAGGATTGTCGATCGAGGAGGCAAAACGATGGGACTGTTTGGTTCCGCAAAGAAAGTGGAAGAACTGTTGCAAGCGACCTGGCGGGGCGACCGCCAGGCGGTGTTTCAACTGGTCCGCGACGGGGTCAAGACGGGGGCCAAGAACCGAGGCGGGCTGTCCGCCCTGCACGTGGTCGCCTATCTGACCGAGGACCGCACCGGAATCGTCGACAATCTCCTCTTCGGCAAGGCCGACATCAACCAGCCGGAAGACAACTACGGCTGGACGCCGCTGCACATCGCCGCCGGCATGGGCAACCTGAAAGTGGCCAAGGTGCTGATCGCCAAGGGCGCCGACGTCGACGCTCGCGACACCCACGGCGCCACGCCGCTGGACGTGGCCGTGGCGCAGTCGGAAAAGAAAATGGCCGATTTTCTCCGCCAGCACAACGCCACCGAGGGCACCGGCGTGGTGGCCTCCGGACCGCTGGGCGTGCCCGTCAGCAAAGTGGGGAAAGCCATCGACGAGATCGCCCAACGGGCGAACAAGGCGGCCGGGGGAAAGTGATCGGCGCGGTCGATCGATGCTTGGCGGTTCCACGCCACGAGTAGCCGGCGGCGGGCTGAATGGGGCGGAATCGCCTCGTTGCTTTCCCCTTCTCGTGACGTAGAATATCGGTGGCCGCGCCCCCGGAACCTCGTCCTCGACGCGAGGCGCCGCTTGCGCGCGCCGCGTGGTTCAACTGCCCGGCTACCTTCCCCGCGGTTGGCCGGCCGGGCCACAATTCTTCGAGCTTGGCGAGGTGTGAGCATGGAGTCCGGACCCCAACCCCCAGAGCAACCGATGCCCGCCCAGGTGCTGCCGCCGAGGCCCTTTCCGCCCCCTCGCCGCCGCTGGCGGGGACTGCGCATCTTGCTGGGCCTTTTCTTGCTCCTCGTGCTCGGTGGGTCGATCCTGCTGAACCTGCTGTTGATGGCTGGGCTGGACGGTCTGGAATCGACCGACCACCTCGACGAGGAATACTTCTCCGCCGACCGATTTCGCTCCGGCCACGACAAGATCGCCATCATCAGCTTGGAAGGAACGATCCTGGAAGGGGACGGATTCGTCAAAAAAGAGATCGACCAGGCCCGCCGCGACGACCGGGTCAAGGCCGTGGTGTTGCGGGTGAACTCGCCCGGCGGGACGATCACCGGCAGCGACTACCTCTACCACCACTTGACCAAGCTCCGCACCGAGGCGGGAAAGCCGATCGTGGTGAGCATGGGCGCGCTGGCGGCCAGCGGGGGCTACTACGTGGCCATGGCCGCCGGACCCACCCCCAAAACCATCTATGCCGAACCCACCACCTGGACCGGCTCGATCGGCGTCGTGATCCCCCACTACAACGCGGCCCAGTTGATGGAACAGTGGGGGATCGAGCAAGATTCCGTGGCCAGCCACCGGCTGAAGACGATGGGCAGCTTCGCCCGAAAAATGAACGAGGAAGAGCGGGGCATCTTCCAGGCGCTGGTCGACGAAAGCTTCGACCGGTTCAAAACCCTGGTCCGCAAGAGCCGGCCCGATTTCCAGAAAAACCCGGAAAAACTCGACCAATTGGCCACCGGCCAAATCTTTTCCGCGGAGCAGGCAAAAGCCGACGGGCTGGTCGACCAAATCGGCTTCCTCGAAGACGCCGTGGACCGAGCCATTGAGCTGGCCGGCGCCGACCCGGAAAACGTCCGCGTCGTTCGCTACCGGCGGACCCTCAGCCTCACCAGCCTGCTGCTGGGCGCCAAGTCGCAGAGCCGCGGCAGCGTCGACCTGGCCACGCTGTTGGACCTCAGCGCGCCGCGGGCCTACTATCTCTCCACCCAGTTCCCGCCCCTGGTCCGAAACGCCCGCTAGCGGCCATCGCCTTGCCGCCCGTTCGGCGCGGGTCTCCCGACCCCGCCGTGGGTAGCCCAGGTTCTTGAACCTGCACCCGGCGGCAGCCGGCAAGAGGTCACGGCCGGCGGGTGGCCATCGTAACCCGAAGCGGGTAGCCCAGGTTCTTGAACCTGGGCCGGCGGCAGCCGGCAAGAGGTCACGGCCAGCGGGTTACCATGGACGAGCGGGTAGCCCAGGTTCTTGAACCTGCACCCGGCGGCAGCCGGCAAGAGGTCACGGCCAGCGGGTGGCGCCGCTCGGGCGGTGTGGCTATTCGAGGGGCGGAGTGGGTTGCGCTGACCTCTTGTGGCACCAGCCACACCGGTTCAAGAACCGGTGCTACCCACTGAATTCGAGCCACACCGGTTCAAGAACCGGTGTCACCCGCGGGCCGTCGGTCGGGGCCTATCGGCCGCCGCCGATCGGGTCGTTCCGCCGCTTCCGGCCGTCGCCCGGGCGGCCCCGGCGGGAGATGAAGGTTTCCCGGACCGCGGCCCGACGGCATCCCGCCGGGACGATGGATTCGACCACCTCGGTCGCCGAACGGTCTGGGCCCGCCCAGAAGTTTCGACCACAAGTAGCTCAGCCATACCGCTCGCCGCATCTCTTCGGGCGGCAAATTCTGCAGTCGTTCCCGCTGGCGAGAGTCCAAGTCTTTTTCCCAGAACCTGGACAACTCCTCTTCGCGAACCACCGACGGCAAGGGCGCGAAACGCCGGCCGGCAAAGTGGCGAAACACCATCTGCCGAATCCAGTCGGCCACCTGTTTCCGCCGCTGGTCGCCCGGCAGGTTGGCCAAGTGGGCGTTGGCCCCCGGAGAGAGCCTCTGGGACAGTTCGGCCAGGTCCCTATCGGTAATTCGGGTTGTCTTCGCCCCGTCCAACTGCCACCGCAGCCAGGTCCACCAGAAGAGGATTTCCTCGCGTTGCCTGGCATCGCTCACGCGCTCCAGGTCTTTTTTCAGCCGGGCCCGGGTTTCCGCCGGCAATTCAGCCAGAAACTCGTCCCGATGCCGTCGCGCCAAGTCGCCGATCCAGCGGCGTATCTGGCCAGCGTCCTCCGGCGTGAACGGCTCGGGAAGGCGTATTGCGGGGCCGCCCCACAGCCCCGCCCGCGGACCGGCCCACCCTCGGCGCTGCTGTTTCTGCTTGTTCAACAGCTCCCTCATCCGTTCGATCCGCCGGTCCGGCTCGAGCGCGGCCAGCTCGGCCCGCTGGGAGAATGTGAGCGTGGCCAGCCACTGGTGATACTGCTTCATCACCCGCAGCAGTTCATCCCGCCGGGGGTCTTGCTCGATCTGGCGGTGAAGCCGGCGGAGGCGCTCCTGCTCGCCCGCATCCAACGCCGCGAACCGCTCCTGCTGCCGCAACAGGGCGTGCTTTTCTTCCGGCGACATCCGCTCCACGCGCTGGCGGCGGGCAGCCGGGGAGTCGCCGCTTTCGGCTGCTTCGGCCGCCCCGCACCAGAGTGCTGCCAGCAGCAACCAGACCATGCCCGATCTACGGCTCATCGGTCCCCTCCACCGCGAACAGGCCCGACTCGTCCAGCTTCCGCAGGAACTCGACGTCGTCGACCTGGCGGTACTGGTCGAGCCGTTCCAGCACGGGCAGGTCTTCCAGCAACTGCTGATTCGGGTTGGGCCAGAAGAGCCACACCGAGACGAATCCGGCCAGGGCCGCCGCGGCCAGTCCGCCCATCACCACCAGCCGTCGCCGCCGCGCGCGCAGCGGCCGCGCTTCCTCCTGTTGGTGCAGTTGGGCCTCCGCCTCCACCGCCACCATCTCGATCGTCGAGCGGGCGAAGGTCTCGTCCAGCTCCGAACTACCCAGTCCGTCCAGCAGGTCCCAGGTGCGCTCCAAAACCGCCAATTCCTGACGCAGCTTCGGGTCCGACGTCAGCCGCTGCTCCAGCAGCCGGCTGGCTTCGTCCTCCAACTCCCCATCGAGGTAGGCCACCAACTCCTCCTCGATCGGCTGGAAAGACTCCCCCGCGTTCGTCTTGTCCGCCTCGTCGGTCATCAGGCTGCAACGGCTCCCGCTTATTCTTGGCCCCCGGGACGATCACCGTGTTCCAGGTAGGGCTCCAGCACGTCCCGCAGGTTGACCCTGGCCCGGCTCAGCAGCGACTTGGTCGCCTGGGGCGAAATGTCCATCGCCTGGGCAATCTCCGCGTAACTCATCCCCTCGAACTTGTTCAACAGCACGGCCATCCGCTGCCGCTCGTTCAACGCCGCCACCGCCATCCGCACCACCGATCGGGTTTCCGCCTTGTCCAACTGCCGGGCTGGAATCTGGCCGCTGGAGACCTGCGCCAAGACCTCCAGCGGGCTGGCCCCCAAGGGTCCGCTCTCGTGGCCCGCCAGGTTCACCTCCCGCCGCCGCGAGCGCGATCGCAAGGCGTTGGCGGCCACGTTGTTGGCGATCGTAAACAACCAGGTGGAAAACTTCGCGCTGGCCACGTAACGCTTCCGCGCGCGATACACCCGCAAGAAAACCTCCTGTGCCAAGTCCTCCGCCTGGTCGCGGCTGCCGATCCAATGGTCCAGCACCGTCACCAGCCGATTCTGATAGCGCACCATCAACTCCTCGAAAGCGGCGGCGTTGTCGTCGCGCACTTCGAGCATCAATCGCACGTCGGGGTCCCGCAGGGCATATCTCCGGGCAGACGACTCGGTGACGAACAAGGTTCTTCTCGTCGGCCTCTGGGGCGTCGCTGGTTTCGTCGTTCGATCTACCTGACCCATCCCGTCGCGCGATCCGCACGGCCGGCCTTGTCGGCCCGGTTCGCCGCCCGCCGGGGGGAAACGTCCCGCCGCGATACCGGTCTTCCGACACGACTCCTCCCGGCGGCCACATCCATCGCGCGACCTTCATCCAGTCTAGGCCAACCCAACGGCCGGCACCAGTCGCCCGGCCCGCCCCGAGCCCCCAGGGCGCTCGGCCCTGGCGGCTGCTCGGCCAACCCGCCCAGGCGTTTCTCGCCAGGGCCTGAACCTTGTCGATCACGTGCCGTCCAACCATCCATTAGCAACCCCGCACGGGCCGGCCGGTTTCTCGGCCACCGCGGAAACCTTCCCGCTCCGCTCGCCTCGCTACCGACGATTTTCCCTCGGCCACCGCCGGCCGAGCTTGCCTTTGGGCCGAGGCGGGCGATTATTTTCAGGACGGTCGCGGTCGGCGGATGGTTGTGTGCTCCCACCGCATGGGGTAGTCTATGGGCGTCCGTAATCGGCCGTCGGCCTGGCCGGGTCGAGCCGTGTCCCCCCGCTTCCCCTTCTTTCCCTCAACCGGAGGTTTCCCACGTGCGAAAGCCAACCCTTCGCAAGACCGGCTACGGCGTGACGCTCTGCCTGCTGGCGACATTCCTCATGGCCCAGGCGGGGTGCTCCAGCTCGGGCGAGGATGCCGCCTCCTCCCAGCCCGCGACGACGCCGGCCGTGGAGTCGCCCCCGGCGGCCCCGGCGGAGTCGCCCCAAAAGCCGGCCCCGCCGGCCAAGCAGATCGCCGCCGGCCAACCGGCCCCCGCCGCGAAGACCCCTCCGAGTGTGCCGGCCGGACAGAACCCGCCCGCTCAGCCGGGTCAGGCCGCCGATCCGTTCGCCGTGCCCGAGGGCACTCCCGAGGAAATCCTCGCCTACCTGGAAACCCTTAGCGCGCAACGGCCGACCACCACGGATCGGGAAACCGTGATGGCGTTTCAACGCAACATCTGCAATTCCCTGGTCACCGCCGGAGAACGAATCCTCGCCGCCAAGCCCACTCCAGACCAGGCCGTGCAGGCGGTGCAAGCCAAGTTCACCGGCCTGAGCATCTTGAGCCGGATGGGCGACGCCGAAGCCGCCAAGGCCCGCAAGGCCATGCCCGATGCACTGGAAAAGGCCGGCCACGCCGACTTGGCCCACATGGTCAGGGCCGGCATCCTGCACGAACGCCTCCAAACCCTGCACACCGCCGCGCCGGAGGAAATCGACAAGCTGATTGGCGAGGTCAAGGCGTTCATCGGGACAGGCCTGCCGCAGCCCGAGGATGCCCAATTGGCCATGTCCACCGCCCAGGCCCTGGAACAAAGCGGCAACCCGCAGAAGGCCGCCCAGGTCTACCGCGAACTGGGCAAGATTCTGGCCGCCGCCGAGGAGGCGCCCGTCGCCCGGATCGGCGCCACCATGGAAGGGGCCGCCCGGCGAATGGACCTGGTGGGCAACAAAATGCCGCTGGCCGGCGCCACCCTGGCGGGGGAACCGCTCGACTGGGCCAAGTATAAAGGCAAGGTTGTGCTGGTCGACTTCTGGGCCACCTGGTGCGGTCCCTGCCTGGCCGAGCTGCCCAACATCCGCGCCAACTACGACCTCTATCACGATCATGGCTTCGACGTGATCGGAATCAGCGTGGACCAGGATCGCGCCGCTTTGGAGGGATTCTTGAAGGAAAACGATCTCCCCTGGACCGTGCTCTTCGACCACCAGGCCGAGACCGCGCCCGAGGCCGAACCCATGTCCCAACGCTACGGCATCTTCGGCATCCCCACGGTGGTGTTGATCGGACCGGACGAAAACGTGGTGGCACTGAATGTTCGCGGCCCGCGGCTGGGCCAGGAATTGGAAAGACTGCTGGGCCCCCCGCCGGAGCAAAAACCCGCCGCGAAGCCGGCCGAGAAACCCACGGCAAAGCCCGCTAAAAAGCCGGCCGAGAAGCCCGCGGCGAAACCTCAAGGCGATGCCGCCAAGAAGTCGGCCGAGAAACCCGCGGCGAAACCCGTGGCAAAGCCCGCTGAGAAGTCGGCCGAGAAACCGGCGGCGAAGCCCGCCGAGAAGCCAAAACCGCAATAGTCTCCGTTGTTCGGCGCGGGTCTCCGTTGTTCTTGCTCGGCGCGGGTCTCCCGACCCCGCCGCGGGCCGACCGTAGGTCTCCGCCGGTTCGGGCCGCGTCGCCCATCGCGGCCGTTCCCAAGCTGGAGCTTGGGAACGAGTGAGTAGTGTTCGGCGCGGGTCTTCCGACCGTTCGGCGCGGGTCTCCGTTGTTCGGCGCGGGTCTCCCGACCCCGCCGAATGACCCGGGGGTGGCCTGCCGACCT
>CAYZWG010000157.1:0-3154 GCA_964481605.1 uncultured Planctomycetaceae bacterium | reverse complement strand
GTTCGGCGCGGGTCTCCCGACCCCGCCGAATGACCCGGGGGTGGCCTGCCGACCTGCCGTCAAAACAGCCGTTCCTGGCGGGCCCGCCCCAGCGGGTAGGCGTCGATCCCCTCCTCCCGCAACCGGTCCACGAACGACTCCGGGCCGTGGGTGCAATAGACTTTGCGTGGGCCCACCCGACGCACCGCCTCGAACAGCCCGTCGTAGTCCGCGTGGTCGGTCAGCGGCAGCGCGTGGTCGACGCCGAGCCGATCCTTGGCCCCCGAATCGACCGCCCAACCGGTCAACGCGATCCGCACCGCCGGCCCGATCGATTCGGGCACGTGCGTGCCCGGCGGCTGGATCAGCACCTCGCCGGGGGCCACGCAACCGTCGAACCGCCGATAGCCGCCCAGCCGGACCCCGAACGTCTCGTAGATGCGGCTGATCCCAAAGGCGCTCTTCTCCTGAACGACCGGCAATCCGGCGTCGGCCAGCAGTCGGGTGGCCTCCTGGGCCTTTCCCAGCGCGTAGGCGACCACCACCGGCACACGTCCGGCCGCGAGTGTCTCCCGCACCAGCGCAACCAGCCGGTCGACCACCGTCTTGCGCGGGGGAAAACGATAGTGCGGATGGCCGAACGTCGTTTCCATCACGAGCACGTCCGCCCGGGGCAGTTCGGCCGCCTCGGCGGTGGCCGAACCTGTCAGCTTGAAATCGCCCGTATAGAGCAGGCTTCGATTCCCGTCTTCCGCCAGCAGCATCGCCGAGCCGAGACAATGCCCGGCCGGAAAGGTGGTCAGCCGCAGCCCGCCCCATTCGATCGGCCGGCGATAGGGCAACGCGCGGGCCGGCCGCGGGCCCAGACGATGATGATAGAGCGCCACGGTGGCGGGTGTGGCCAGCGCGTAGGCGTGGCGGGCCATGTGGTCGGCGTGGGCATGGGAGAGGAACGCCCGGGGCTGACGCCGGCGAACGTCGATCGCCAGGTCCGCCTTGGTCAGCTTCAGCCCCTGGTCCCAATGAAACACGGCCCGGCTTCCGTTGTTCGGCGCGGCCCCCCGTTGCTCGGCGCGGGTCTCCCGACCCCGCCGCGGGCCGACCGCAGGTCTCCTGCCGAGCCGCGGCGGCGCTGCCAAGCCGGAGCTTGGCAGCGAGGGTGTATGGCAGCGAGCGTGGACGGCTACAGCGTCCGGCACCCCCGCTTAACTCTCCACCGCCGCGGTGGCCGTGGGGGTGACCGTGGGGGCGCCCGGCTTTCCGTCGGCATCCAGCCCCGCCGCCTGCCAGGCCTGGTCGAGCGACTGGGCGGTCCGCTCCACCACCACGTTGCGCCGGCCACGCGGGACCGTCGAGCGATGCGGCGCCGCGGTGACCGGTCCGTCGTAGCCCATCTCGGCCACGGCCTTGAGAATCGCCCCCACGTCGACCTTGCCCGTCGTGCCCGGCAAATAGCGGTCGTTGTTGGTCACGTCGGCCAGGGCCACCTCGTCGCCGGGCAAGTCGGCAAGCTGGACGACGACGATCTTCTCGCCGGGAAGCTTCTTCAACTCGTCCAGCGTGCCGCCCCCGAGTTGAAAGTTCCAGGTGTCCAGCAGCAGACCGAAATTCGCGCAATCCACCATGTTGACCAGCGTTGCCACGGCCTCGAACTCGTGGATGAACTGAAAGGCCTGACCTTTTCGCAGGTATTCGGCCGCCTGGAAACCGATCCCCAGCCGCACCCCGTGGGGCTCCAGCACCTTGCAGATATCGGTGAAACGGTGCTTGTGAAACTCGAAATTCTCGTGATACGGTCGCTTGTCGCCGGCCGGGGCAATCGTGGCACGGCAGCGGGTACAACCCACCTCGGCGGCCATCCGGGCCGTCTCCGGCAGCTTGGCCAACTCGGCCCCGAACGTCTCGTCGTCGACATCCCACGCCAGCGGCAACTCGAACGAGCCCAGCAGAATCTTGGCGCTGTCGACCAGACGCCGGGCGTAGTCCATTCCCTTGAGATCGGCCCGCGTGGTGAATTCCTCGATGTTCAGGTCCATGCCCCGAAACTTGCAGGTCAAGGCCAACTCGATGATTTCGCTCTCGTGCCCGGAAACACCCAAGAACCACGGATTCAAATTCTTAAACATAAAGCTCTCCTCGCAAACTCGGCACGCGCCCGGGGTGGCCCAAGACGCCTCGCCCCGGCAAAACTCGCATTATGGCAGATCGTCGGCGGGCTTCAAAGGGGCCTCGCCGCAGGGGGGGCCGACAGCCGGCAGCCGGCAAGCTATACTCTCTTGGCCCCTGCGGCCGATCACGCCGCCGGGCCGGTTGCCCCGGCGGCGGCCGTGCCGTCAAGCCCCACCGCCGGCTCGCCCCGTCATGTTGCTTTTGGAAATCATCATCCTGGCGATCGTTCAAGGGATCGGCGAGTTTCTGCCCATCAGTTCCTCCGGCCATCTCGTCGTGCTGACTGAAGGGTTCGAGCGGCTGGGCTTCTCTCTCGGCGCGGAAAAGCTGACCGTCAATATCGTCCTCCACCTGGGCACCCTGGCCGCCATCCTCGTCTTCTATTTCCGCCGAATCCTGGCCTTGCTGGGACGCGACCGGCGGGTGATCGGTCTCTTGGCGGTGGGAACCGTGCCCGCCGTGGTGGTCGGCCTGGGGCTGGAATCGCAACTGGGCAACGTGCTGGAAAGTGCCCTGGTGGCCGGATTCTGCTTTCCCCTGACCGGCCTGGCCCTGCTCTGGACGACTCGGGCTCGCCCCGGCCAGGCGACCTGCGCCGAACTGACTTACGGCCGTGCCCTGCTGATCGGCCTCTTCCAGGCCGTTGCCATCCTGCCGGGCATATCCCGCAGCGGGCTGACGATCGTCGCCGGTCTGGGCTGCGGGCTGCGTCGCGACGAGGCGGCCACATTCTCCTTCCTGCTGGCGATTCCGGTGATCGCCGGGGCCGGCGTGCTGGAAACCCTCAAACTCCTCGCGGCCCCCCCGGAAACCACCGGCCTGGGCCTCTTGGCATGGGGTGCCGTGCTGAGTTTTCTCGTCGGGTTGGCGGCACTCTGGTGGCTGCTCCGCTGGCTCGAGCAAGGCCGCTTCTACTTGTTTGCCTGGTACGTGCTCCTGCTGGGACCGGCCGTGATCGCCTGGCAGCTTCTGGCGCCCCGCTAGGCCCAATACCGTTCAATGAAGC
>CAYZWG010000156.1:0-11633 GCA_964481605.1 uncultured Planctomycetaceae bacterium | reverse complement strand
TCAGGCGGTGTTCCTATTCGATGGGTGGAGTGATTTGCGCTGACCTCTTGTGGCAAAGCCACACCGGTTCAAGAACCGGTGCTACCCAGGCAAGTTTAAGGAGACCCTCGGTCAGGCCATCGGTGGGGTCGCGACCCGGCCTACAGACTACACGTACACGCGGCGGTGATAGACGTACCATTCCACCATCAGCACCACCAGGCCGGCCAGCAGAATCCACTTCCAAAGCTCCCGCCGGGCAGCCTGCCAAGCGTCGCTTTGACCTTTCACGGCAACGTGCCCCACGCGAATCTCCCGGCGGACGCCAATCTCGCTCTCCGAGGGGCGAAACATGTTGACCGCGAACCGGTTGATGGTTTTGCCCCGGCTGCGAACCTGGTAGACGCCCTGCTTTGCGGTGCCGCCGAAGGTCACCTTGCCCAACCCGCCCGCCGGCAGCTTGACCCGCTCGCCCCCCGGTGTGCGAACCTCCAGGGCCTGCCCCGGCAGGGGGTTTTCCAGCGTGACCGGCTCTCCGCAACGGACCGAGAGCGAATCCAGCCCCGATTGCTCGCCGCTGAAATACTGCAACAGGTTGAGCACGAAGATGGGAAAACTGGGCCGGATCGGCCAGTTCGTGCCCACGTATTTCTCTCGCGAACCATCCTCGGACACGAACTCCTCCACGAAAGGAAACGCCAGCACCAGGTCCTCGAACTCTTCCCGGGGCGCGATCGCCAAAAGCGGTCCCAGGTGCGAATCAATCAACGTGCTGCCCGAGGCGGGAACCTCCAGCGGCCGCGCCCCGGCAACCAGCACGTCGTCCAACTGGAGCCACTGCGTGAGCGGGTGGCTGGGGTCGACGTCGATGATCCGCGGCCCGGTGACCTTCGCCCCGGCCTTCCACAGCGGCTGCTTGACCGGCGGGGCCCCTTTCCGGCGGGCCGGCTTTTCGATCTCCACCGGCGGCAGCGTTCCAATAAAAAACGTGTTGGCCTGGGGCATCGTCTTGGGCCGGCAATCGTCGTAGATCACCAGGTCGTAGGCCCCCGCCGCCGCCTGCCGCTGGTAGCCGCTCTTTTCGTCGCGGAGAAACGCCGGCGGCTCGATCGTGAGCGTGGCCAGTTGCGAGGCCAACTCGGTGGTGAGGGCGAACTCCAACGCTTCGTCGCCCGCGGTGACCAGCAGGACGTTGGCCGGACGCGGCCGGCCGATCACCGCCCAGGCCTGGTTGTCCAACGCCAACTGGTCGCCGGCGGTGCCGTCGCCGGCGGCAAAGGCCACGTCGGTCAGCTTCAACCGCAATAGCCCCGAGTCGACCGTCCCCAAGTCGCGCTCGAAACCGTAGCTCGCCCCCGCCGCCACCTGGAACTCCGCGGCGTCGATCATCGTCTTGTCCAGCCACAACTCCAGCGAGACGGAGGCCTCCCGGGCGCTGTAGTTTTCCACCCGGGCAAAGGCCTGCAAGCGGTCCGGCTGCGATTCGTTGCGGCGGACGGTGAAAATGGCCACTCCCACGTTGGTCGCCGTGTCGCTACCCACCGGGCGATAGACCGGCTCGAGATTGCCCAGCGAAAGGTTCGTCTCCGGGAACTTGCCGTCGCTGAAGATATACAGGGTCGCCGGCATCGCCTGGGCGACTTGCACGTCGGTGGCGTCGTTGGCGCTGCGGCCCGGGTTGGCCAGGCCCGACGCCACCTTCAACGCCTCGGCCAGCGAGGTGGCCCGCTCGGTGGGCTTGATCTTTTCCAGGCCGCGAAGCAATTGCCGCCGGTTGTCGGTGAACATTTGCTCGACCCGGGCGGTATCGGCAAAGCTGACGATCATCGCCACGTCGTGCGGCTTCATCAGCTCGATCACCCCCCGGGCGGCACGCTTGGCCTCGGCCAGGCGCGAATCCTCCACGTCGGTCGCCTGCATACTGGCCGAGTTGTCGATGAGGAAGATGAAGCGGTCGCCGCTGAGCTTGGCGCCCTGGTAGCCGGGGCGGAGCACGGCCAACATGGCCAGCAGCACCAGCAGCAATTGGAGGAACAAAAGCAGATTGCGGCGCAGCCGCTGCCAGATCGTGTTGACGCGCAGGTCCTCGATCGAGCGGTGCCAGAGATACGTGCTGGGCACTTCCAGCGGCCGCCGCTTGAGCTTGAGAAAATAGAGCGCCACGATGGCCGGCGGAACCATCGCCAGCACCGCCCACTGCCACCAGGAAAGCATGTTGATAAAGTCGGGCAACATCAGCGCACCATCCCCCGCCGGCGAAGATAGCCGTTGATCAGCCGCTCCACCGGCAGATCGTTTCTCGCCGGAAAGTACATCATTCCCCGCCTGGTGCAGAACTCCCGGGCCGAGTGGAGAAAGGCGTTCAGGGTCCGCCGGTAACGATTCAACAGCGGCCCGCTGATGGTCACCTCGGCGACGTCGCCGTCCTCGCAATCGACCAGCCGCAGATCACCCTGCATCTCCGGATCGAGCTCCTCGGCTGAGAGCACGTGGACCACGTAGACGTCGAAATCCTGGGCCAGAAAATAGCGCAGGGCCGGCTCGTAGCCCGCCTTGTCCATCAGGTCGCTGATCAGCACCACGATTCCCTTGCCCGAGTTGCGCAGGCAGAAGTGGCGAACGCCTTCGGCCAGGGGCACGTTCCGGTTGGGCTCGAGTTGGCCCAGGTGGTCGAGCATTTTCCAGAGGTTGTGGCGGCCGCGGAGCACGGGAGCGGCCTTGCCCGCCCCGTCGCCCAGGGCCGCAATCTTGACCCGGTCGCCTCGCACCAGCCCGATGAACCCCAGCGCGGCGGCCAGTTGCTTGGCGTAGTAAAATTTTGTCGGCTGGCCGAAATCCATCGAGCCGCTGGCGTCCAAGAGGGCGTAAAAGTGAAGGTCCTCCTCTTCCAAAAACATCTTCAGGAACAGCCGCTCCAGCCGGGCGTAGCTGTTCCAGTCGACGAACCGCAGGTCGTCGCCGGGCACGTAGTTGCGGAAGTCGGCAAACTCCACGCTCTGCCCCTTGCGCCGGCTCCGCCGCTCGCCCTTCATCCGCCCCCGAAAGATCTTCCGGCTGACCAACTCCATCCGTTCCAGCTTGGCCAGCAACTCGGGGGTTAATAGCGGCGTGTTTTCGGATGGCGTGGGCATGACACGTAATGGTCGGGTCTGGATGGAAACACGGACAGGTTGTTCGTTGACGCACGCCCCTTGGGGGGCGCATCCCAATCATCCATCAACTACTTGGACAACGCCACTTAGCGGATGTCGAAGAACGTAAAGCCTTGGAATTTCAACTGTTACACCCCACCGGCCCTGTGCCGGTGGATCAGGGGTTTGAAAACTACCAGCCGCTGCCACCCCAAACGGTTCCCCCTGGCCTCGCGTAGGGGGCACGGGTGTGGGTGTGGTAGTTTCCAAACCCGCAATCCACCGGCACGGGGCCGGCGGGGAAAAGCCCTAAGTGGCGTTGTCCAACAATCATCAATCGCTTTTCTCCGGCACCTTCTCCAGTAGTTCCAGCAACACCCGGTCCGGCTCGACGCCCTCTGCCTGGGCCTCGAAATTGACGATGATCCGGTGCCTCAATGCCGGCAGATAGACCCGCCGGATGTCCTCGAAGCTGACGTTGTAGCGGCCGTCCAAGAGCGCCCGTACTTTGGCGGCCAGGGCCAAGGTCTGTGCCGCCCGCGGACTGGCTCCCCAGCGGAGGAACTGGTTGGTGATGGCCAGGGCATAGGTCCCTTCGGGGTGCGTGGCCAGCACCAGCCGAACGAGATAGTCCCGCAGATGATCAGCCAGGATCACCTCGCGGACCAGCGCCCGCCAGCGGAGAATTTCCGCCCCGTCCATCACCCGGGCCGGCTCGATCACCTCGCCCCGGGTGGTGCGGTCGACGATCGTGGCCAGTTGCTCGCGGTTGGAGTAGCCCACCAGCAGCTTGAAGAAGAAGCGGTCGAGTTGGGCCTCGGGCAGGGGATAGGTCCCCTCCTGCTCGATGGGGTTCTGGGTGGCCATCACCAGGAACGGCTGGACCAGGGGATAGCGCGTGCCGGCCGCGGTGACCGTCCCTTCCTGCATCGTCTCCAGCATGGCCGACTGGGTCTTGGGCGTGGCCCGATTGATCTCGTCGGCCAGGCAAATCTGCGTGAAGATCGGCCCCTTTTGAAACTCGAAGAACCGTTTTCCGTCGGGCGTTTCCATCACCATGTTGGTGCCCAGGATGTCGGCCGGCATCAGGTCGGGGGTAAACTGGATGCGGGAAAACTCCAGGCTGAGCGCTTTGGCCAGGGTACGCACCAGCAGCGTCTTGCCCAGCCCCGGCACTCCCTCCAGCAGGCAATGCCCGCCCACGAACAGACAAGTCAACACGCCGTGGACGATCTCCTCGTGGCCCACGATGACCCGGCCAATCTGCTGCTGAAGGGCCGCATAACGCTGCTTGAACTCCTCGGCCTGCTGTTCCATCCTCTCGGCAATACTCATGGATTCACCCTATCGTCTCTCGGTCGTGTTGGCTGGGACGGTATCTCGGTCTCTCATTCGTTTTTGTTGCGGAAGCTAATCCAGTTTTCGCCCTTTCCACGCCTTCTTCTTCGCCTCCAGCAGTCGCGCCGTGTAGCTCTCTTCCGGGGGCTGTTCGGCCGGGGCCGGCGAGGGTCGCCGGGCGGCCTCGGCAGCCTCGCTCGAAAGCGGTTCGGCCAGCTCGTCCGGCGGCGCCGCCAGGGACTCCTCGGTCGCCTCGAACCGTGTGCTGGCGCGAAGCTGCCGCACCCGCGTTTCCACCTCCGCCTTGCGGCTCCGCAGCCGTTGGATGGCTTGCACCTCGGTCGCCGGGCGGGGTCGGCCCAGCACCCGATCACGAACCCGACCGGCCACCGCCGGCACCCACCCCAAGCCCACCTGCACGCGCCGCACGAAAACATCCAGAAAGAACAGCACCATGCCGGCCAGCACCACCAGGTACCAGACGTCCTGGCTGCTGGTGGCCTTGGCCAGATCGTGGCGAAAGACATTCACCTTCAACAGCGGCTCGACTTCGCCGTACTCGTCCAGCGTGCCGATCCGCTTGCCCCGGGCCCCCTCCTTCGGCGCCAGGCCGGCCAGTTGGTCGAGCAGCGTCTGGTTGGTCGCCCGGCCGCGAAACTCGTCGGAATAGGGGACATTAACACCCGTGCGGATCGGCGCCTTGCCGGGCCCCGGGCTGATGATCACAAAATAGCTGCCCGCCGCGTCACTGGGAAAGGTCCCCTGGTAGCGCCCGGGCGCCACCTGTTCGATCTTCAGTTCGGTCGGTTCGAGGTCCGGTCCCACCACGGTGCCACTCATCTCGAGGAAGTTGAGAAACGCTTCGTTCTTATCCAGCGCGTTGACCACCACGCGAACCTGGCCGTCCTCCACGCCGGTGGCCACGCTGAACTCGCCCTCGTCGCCCACCGGCCGCATCGACCAGGCGAGCATCTGGCCGAAGAGCTTGTCGTAGTCGGCCCAACCGGTCCAGCGATCGGCGTATCGGGCCCCCGCGTCGGTGGTGAAGACCACCGCCCGGCCCAATCCATAGGTCCAACTCGCCAACAAGGTGCGGTTTCGCTCGGCGCCCGGCTGGGGCGAAACCAGCGCCACCTCGACCAGCGGGTTCTCCTTCACCGTGGTCATCACAAACCCGGTGATCGGCGGCAGCGGCCCTTGGATACCGCGGATCATCTCGTGGGGAAACCTCACTCGCGGCCGGAAACCGACCGGATTCTCATAGACCAGCGGCTGGGCCACACGGCGGGCTTCCCGCTGGAAGATTTTCGGCAGGGCCTTGGCGTTGCGAACCTGGTAGTATTTTCCCCCGGTTTTTTTCGCCAGGTTGTTCAACACGTTGCTGCCGGCCGGGCCGTGCGTGCCCACGGCCACGGTGGAGACCGTCACGTTCAGCCCGACCAGGGCCTTGATGGCCCCGCCGCTGGGCGGCGAGGGGTCGCCGTCGCTGATCACGATCATGTGCTTCACGGCGGCGTCGGGCAGGGCCGCGAATCCCCTTTTGGCGAGAATCAGGCCGGGGTCGAAGTCGGGCATGTCGCCGGGCACCATGCGGCTGATCCGCGCCAGCATGAGGTTGCGATTTCCACCCACGGTGCAAATGCCCGGGTTCCAGAGCCAGCAGGTGGCGGCCCGGTTGTCGTAGCGGATCACGCCGCAGTAGTCGCGCGGTCCCAGGGCTTTCATCGCCTCCTCGGCGATTTTCTTCTGCCAGAAGTTGCCCTGGGCCATTTCCGAGGCGTGCATCACCATCACCAGCGCGCCGCGGGGAATGATCTTGGCGGCCTTGATCTGGAAGTCGACGGGCATCGCCTTTTCCAGCTCGGTATGGGCCCAGCCGCCGGCCCCAAAGCTGTTCGGCGCGCCCATCATCACCAGCCCCGCGCCCATCTGTTGGGTGTTGCGCACCAGCATGGCGATTTGCCCGTCGGTAAAGTGCTCGCGGGGCACATTGGCCAGCACCACGGTGTCGTACTGCTGGAGCTCGGCCAGGTTGGTGAAAAGCTGGTCGCTGGAGCGGACGGTGACCTCCACGTCCTGCCGCCGCAGGGCCTGGGCCATCCGCTCGTATTCACCGACGCTCTGGTAATTCTCGATCAACAGCACCTGGCCCTTGCCGCGAATGTGGGTGAAGGTCGTGGCCCGGTTGTTCTGCCGCATGGCGTCGTCTTGAGGCCGGTCGGGCAGAAACACGGCCTCATAGGTATAGAAGCCCGGCTCCTCCACCTGCTGGCGAATCGAGTAGACTTGCTTGCCCGGCGGCAGCACCACGTCGTCTTCGCTGACCACCACCGACTGGTCGCCCATCTGCTTGCGGACCACCAGCTTGCCGGGCACGCGGCCATCGCTCTCCGGCGTGGGTTGGGCGGTGTTGGTCAGTACGACCCGCAGATCGAACGGTCGCCCCTTGCGGATGTTGCCCGCGGCGGCCACCCGGTCGAGGATCACCTCTCCCCGACGGCGGTAGCGAATCGCCACCACGTCGATTCCCACGCCGCCCTCGGCCAGCGACTGGGCCTGCTTCAGCCCGTCGCCGAGGTTCTCGTTGCCGTCGCTGACAATCACGATCCGCTTGGCGGCGTCCTCGGGAAACGAGGCCTGGGCCAGCCGCATCGCCGAGGAGAGATTCGTGTAATCCTGATCGAGCAGGCTTTCCACCAGCGGCGTCATCTGCACGTCGTCGTCGAAGGGCGGGATTTCGATGGCGGCGTCGCGGCCGAACACGATCACCCCCGCCCGATCCTCCCGCTGCCGCTGCTTGCGGATGGCCGCGTTGGTGTAGCGGATCATGGCCCGACGCTGCTCGGCGGGAATACTCAACGACTGGTCGAGAAGATAAATCACGGTCAGCCGATCGCTGATCCGCACCCATTGAATCTCGGCCAGCGCCAACACCACCAGCACCACCACCCCGGTCCGAATGGCCAGCGCCAGCAGTCGCCGATACCGCCCCAACGCGGCCAGCCCGCCGAAACTGAACCACCAGAGCAGCGGCACCAGCAGCAACAGCAGCAGGTACCAAGGCGATCCAAAGCTAACCCGGTAGTCCAACATCAACCATCCCTCATTGGACAGCGCCACTCAGGGCAGAAGCACGTAAAACATTGGGATTTCAGGTATGCCCCGCCGGCCCCGTGCCGGTGGATTCCGGGTTTGAAAACTACCAGCCGCCCAACGATTCCCGCTGGCCTCGCGTGAGTGGGAGGCGCATGTGGGCGTGTAGTTCTCAAACCTGTTTCCACCGGCACGGGGCCGGCGGGGAAGAGCGTTAGGTGGCGCTTTCATGGTGATCACCCACGGGCAGCCCGAAAACAGCTTCCGCGTTTCTCGCTCAGCCCCAACCATCCATCCGCACCGTCTGCACCCGATGATTGTTCGTATCCAAGATGTGTAACCTCCCGCGGCTGTCCAGCGCCAGGGCCCAGGGGTTGAACAGTTCTCCTTCGGCCCGGCCGTGTCGTCCCCAGACCCCCAGCGATACGCCGTCGGGGGTAAAACGCTGGACTCGATGATTGCCGAACTCGGCCACGAAGACGGTTCCGTCGTCGCCCAGGGCCACGTCGTAGGGATAGTATAACTGTCCCGGCGCGGCCCCTTGCGTGCCCCACGACGTGAGCAGGTTGCCCTCGGTGTCGAACACCTGGATGCGGTGATTGCAGGCGTCGGCTACCCAAATCCGGTCGTGCCGGTCGAGGGCCAGGTTCTGGGGCCGGAGGAATTGGCCGGGAGCGGAACCGTGCCCTCCCCACTGGCGGAGGAACTCGCCCGCCGGCGAGAACTTCTGGATCCGATCGTATTCTCCGTATTCGGCCACGTAGAAGTTGCCTTGGGAATCCTGCACGGCGTCGGTGACCAGGCCAAACTCGCCCGGCCCCTGGCCCTTGACGCCGCCGATCGTCTGTACCAACTCGCCCTCGGGCGTATAGATCAGCACGCGGTAGTAATGGGTGTCGGCCACCAGCACCCGGCCGTCGATGCCGATGGAAAGGCCCGACGGCTTGCCGAACCGGTGGTCGGGCGTGTGCCACTCGCGAAGGAAGCGGCCCCGGCTGTCGAAGACCTGGATGCGGGCGGTCATATCGACAATGTAAATCCGGTCCTGGGCGTCGATGGCCATGGCGCGGGGCTTTTGGAACCGGCCGGCCGATATGCCCCGGCGGCCCCAGACCTGCTCCAGCCGCCCCATCGTGTAGGCGTTGTCGCGGTCGCAGCCCAGCGGTGCGACGACGACCAGCGCCGCCGCGATCCAAATGGCGGATTGCCACGAGCGAAAAAGCATGGAAAGCGTCGAACGGGGAGGTTGCGGTCTGGGCTTTCGGCGGGGTCGGGAGACCCGCGCCGAACAGGAGACCCGCGTCGAACGGGGAGCTTCCGCGGGGGGCATGGATGTGGGCAACCCGATCGGCGCTGGGTCTCCGCCCGGCCGAAGCCGTTTCCCTCTGCCGAAGAGCCACAACAAGGTCTCCCCCCTTTTCTCCCGCGCCGAACAGGAGACCCGCGCCGAACAGGGTCGGGGCTTCCGAAGAGCCACAACAAGGTCTCCCCCTTTTCTCCCTTGAGCCTACCCGGTTTTGGCACCAGACACCAGCAGCCGGCCGCCCCCCTGTCGCCCCGGTGCCAATCGCCGGCGACCCTTGACGGCTGGGCGCAACAGCCGATATAGTAATGTATTACGTCGCTGGAGCGATCCATCGGGTCCCCTCGGATGCACCGAATGCCAGCCGTGGTTATCGATCTCCGCAGTGCCGAAGACCCTCGCGACGTCGTGCATCGGGCCGTGCAGGCCGTGTCCGAGGGAAAGCTGGTGGTGTTTCCCACGGAAACCGTCTACGGAATCGCCGCCCGCGCACTCGACCCGGTGGCCGTCCAGCGGCTGGTGGAGGTGAAGGGCCGCCGGGAGGGCCATCCCCTGGCCTTGGCCATTCGCGGCGTGGACGAGGCCCGCGACTACGTGCCCGATATCAGCCCCCTGGCCGAGCGGCTGGCCCGGCGTTGTTGGCCCGGGCCGGTAACTCTCGTGCTCGACGATTCGCACCCGCAAAGCCTGATCCATCGACTTCCCCGTAGCGTTCGCCGGGCCATCTCGCCCCAGCGCACAGTGGGTCTGAGGGTGCCAGGGCACGAGACCATTCTCGACGTGCTGCGGATGGTGCCGGGCCCGCTGGTGCTGACCAGTGCCAACCGCTCGGGCGAACCCGAGGCCCGCGGCGCCGGCGAGGTGCTGGAGGCGTTCGGCGAGGAGGTTGACCTGATCCTCGACGACGGCCCCTGCCGCTACGGCCAACCTTCCTCGGTGCTGCGGGTGCGAGGCGACGAATACCAGATTCTCCGCCAGGGAGCCGTGCCGGAAAAGGCGATCCGGCGGCTCTCCAGCCGGATGATCCTGTTTGTCTGCACGGGCAACACCTGCCGCAGCCCGATGGCCGAAGCGATCTGCCGCAGGATGGCCGCCGCACGGTTGGGCTGTTCGGACGAGGAGTTGGAAGACCGCGGACTGATCGTGATGTCGGCCGGCGTGGCGGCGATGACCGGCGGTCGCGCCAGCCAGCCGGCGGTCGAGGTGATGGCCGCCGAGGGGATGGACCTTTCCACCCACGAGGCCCAGCCGTTGACCGAGGTGCTGGTTCGCTATGCCGACGCAATCTACACGATGACCCTCTCCCATCGCCAGGCGGTCGTGGCCCAATGGCCCGAGGTGGCCGAGCGAACACACGTGCTGGCAACCGACGGCAGCGACGTGTCGGACCCCATCGGGGGCCCGCTCCAGCACTACCGCCGTTGCGCCGATCAGATCAAGGCGGCAATCCGGCAGCGTCTGGACGAGTTGGCCCCCTAAGCCGCCCCCGCCGTGCGACCTGGCCTAGGGCACTCCCCCGCCGGGTGGCCTTGTCCGAGCGGCCAATCCCTTCCGCCCGGGGGACCTCGATCGACTTCGAGGGTTGTGCCGACTTTACCGCCCGAACCTTCGCGGTCGTATCGCCTGTTCGAGCGGGCTGGGAAAAAGCCGGTGCACAAACGCGGGCTGACGTCTTGAAGGTTCGCGGATTCTTGGTAAAGTCGAAAGATATCCGCTCTGGCACATCGGTTCCGCGCGAGGTTTCCGGGCAGTCGGCGAAGAGCAACTTCCACGTTCGCCGAGGGCTTGCTTGGCAGGCTCGGCCGCGGTGGACGCCGTGAAGTCGTTTCTCGCCCGTTTCTGCTTTCCGCTGGCCTCGCCCAGGGAGAAGGTTGTTCGTCGATGGTCGATTCGGGTCGTCGTCCCACACCCGCTGAAGTCGAGGAATTGCTCCGCAACGCGGAATTGCGGGACGAATTGGAGCCGTATTACGACGAATCGATCAGCCGGGTCAACATCCAAAAGCTCTCCCTCTCGGTGGAGAACGACTACCTGGCCTCGATGTTGGCGTGGGAGAAGGCGCCGATTCTGCCGATCTACCGCTGGTTCGATCCGGAGTTGCGACTGCCCAAGCCCTCGGTCCTCAGCGACGAGGACCTCCACGCGATTCTCTGGGACGTGATCTGGAAACTCCACGACAAGCGGATCGTGCTCGACTTTACGGACCACCTTTGCGATCGCGAACTCTACTGCGTGATCTATCGCGATATCCTCGCCGCGAGAGAGAAAAAGATCGACACCGGTACGAACTATCTGCACTGGGATTGTTCCCATGCCGGCGGCGACCCGGAGGTCTGGCTGCGCTACTACGCCACCGAGGACGAGCGGCATGCCTGGGCGGAGCAATACCACCAGCCGCTCCCGCCGACGCTGGCGCCACCCCATCCCCGGTGTTTGCCGCGCGATCCCTTCTGAGGGGAACCCGCCCGGCATTTCCCCCGCCGAGCGCCGCGCCGTAGGGTGGGTGCTTCGCACCCACGCGGGGCCCGGCTTCATGCAACCGTGGGTGGCCCCGATAGCTCCCCGGGTGGCCCCGATAGCTCTGCTATCGGGGTGCCGAAGGCACGCGAGGCGAGGATCGCGGCGTGCCGGAGTGCCGGGGCACGCGGGGAGCGGGGTCGGCAGCCCCGCGCCGAACAGGTGCCTCTTGCGGCTACGCCGTCCTGATAGGCGAGCGATCAGGACCACCCGCGCAAAGGGTCGTTGCCGCGTTCCCGGTCGGCCGGTTCCCCTTGCCGCCGCGCCGGGCC
>CAYZWG010000155.1:0-11637 GCA_964481605.1 uncultured Planctomycetaceae bacterium | reverse complement strand
TGGGAACCAGGTTGTCGGCCCGCGGGTTCCCAAGCTGGAGCTTGGGAACCAGGTTGTCGGCCCGCGGGTTCCCAAGCTGGAGCTTGGGAACCAGGTTAAAACTCCTCCACCACGGCAACGGCCACGATGCACGTGCTGGTACTGAATCAATACGCCGGCAACAAGGGCGACCGCGCCGTTCTCTATTTCGTGGTGCGGGAACTGATTCGAAACGGGGTAGAATGCGTGAGCGTTTCCACGCACGATCCGTCGTTATGGGGCAACGAGTTTCCCTACCCCGCCGAGTTTATTCCTTGGGGATGGAATACGACCCGATCTGCCAAGCCGGGCCTAGGCGGGCGCGTCTTTCGGCGTCTCAAGGCGGAACTGGCGCCTTGGGTATTCAACCGGACAAGAAACGCGCTGCTTCGCTCCCCTCGCCGGCGATGGCCCCGCTGGGCAGCCGAGGGCGCCTTTGGCCGTTGTTTGACCCAGGCCGACCTGGTCGTCAGTACCGGCGGTCATCACGTGACCTCGCTCTTGTCGCCCGATGCCCGAACCCCGCAGCTTCGCGACATGGCCTTGGCGTTGTTGGCGGAAAAACCCCTCGTCTTGTGGTCGCAGACGATCGGACCGCTCGATTTTTCTCACCGTGTGAATCGTGATTTCGTTCGCCGGCTGCTGCTGGAGACAGAAGCGATTTGGCTGCGCGACATTCAATCCTGGGTGGAACTGGAAAAGCTGGAAGTGGGCACCGATCACGTTCACCAAACCTGCGAGTCAGTGTTCGGGCTGAACGACCTTTTGGGCGCATACTCGGTCCCCTCGCGGCGCCCGCCCGTTCTGGGCATTTCGGTCTATGCCACCCAGCGACGGACGGCGGCGGCCCACGAACACTATGTACATTCGCTGGCGGCCGTGACGGACCATGCGGTACGGCAAGGCTACGAGATTCGTTTTTTTCCCATGGAACTCGAAAACGTGGGGGTGGACGACCGTCCCTTGATCCGCGAGATCATGGGCTGCATGGCCCACACGGAGCGGTGTCTGGTCGACGGCGACCTCGACACGCGCGACCACCTGGCGGCCGTTGCGCGGTGTCGGATGTTCCTGGGCCACAAGACGCACTCGGTGGTCTTCGCCCTCACGGCGGGAACCCCCCTGTTGGCGTTGGCCTATCATCGCAAGACCGTCGACTTGATGGCCGGTCACGGTCTGGAGGAGTTCTGCCTGGAAGACGCCGCCCTCTCGCCGCAACGTCTGATCGATCGGTTCGAGGCGGTGCAGCCTCGCCTGGACTCGCTGGGACAGCGCATCTTTGCCAGGAGTCGAGAGTTGGGCGCCACCGTTCGCGCGGACTTCGCCACCATGGTTGAGACTGCCAACCGCAGCGTGGGCAATGGCTGACAAGCAGTCCGCGCATTACTACCACCTGTCGGGCGCGGTGACGTCCCCACGACACAAGGAACCACCGTGTTTCGCGTTTTGATGTTTGCTCCCGGTTTCGCACCCTATGCGTTCTCGGAGAATATCGTCACGAGCAAGCTGGCGCTGGCCATGTTGAGCCGGGGCTGGGAGTTGGACGTGGTGTCGATGGTCGACGAGGGCCCTGCGTACGATTGCCGTTGGCGGGAACCCTGGCTGCCGCTTCGCCCGATTGCGCACGAGATCCGCTACCCCATCGGACCACCGGTTGTCCGCCACGTGTGCAGGGCGGTGGACAGCGTTGTCCTGAGGTACCCGATTGCGGGCGTCCGGTGGGCTCGACAGGCGCTTCGAAAGGCGATCCATTTGCACCGCACACGCCCCTACGACGTCGTTCTCTCGCGTTTTCCTTCGGCGATTGCCCACTTGCCGGCGATGCACTTTGCCGCGGCCACGGGCGTGCCGTGGGTTGCCAACTGGAACGACCCGCCCAGCCATCTCTTTCCCCAGCCCTATCACATCCGCCAGACCCTCTCCCAGCGATGGATCAACACGACATTTCTCCGCAAGGCCTTCGCTCGCGCGACGATCAACACGTTTCCGTGTCCCCGCTTGGCCCGGCACGTGCAACGGGGCCTGGGGATGCAGGGCAAAACCGAGGTTGCGATCATTCCTCACCCGACTCTGGACGGCTACCGGCCGCCGCGTGCCGAGCCTGGCGACAAGTTCCGGCTGTGCCACGCGGGTAACCTGGCCGCCGAACGGAACCCCAGGCCGTTCTTGCAGGCATTCAAGCGACTCTCATCCGAAAAGTCACCCGACCGAGTGCGGTTCGATTTGATCGGCGTCGAAAACGTGGCATGGGATCGCCTCATCGGGGACGAGGAGCTTTCGAAAAACGTCGACCATGTGGGACGAATGGGATACCTGGACTCGCTCGCACACCAAGCCCGCGCCTCGGTGCTGGTGCTGATCGAGGCTCCCTGCCGGGAAGGGATCTTCCTGCCGAGCAAGCTGACAGACTACGTTCAACTGGGAAAACCCGTGCTCTCGCTCTCTCCCCGCGAAGGAACCATCAACGATCTGTTGGGCGAGTGCGGAGGCGGGATCGCCGTGGATTGCAACTCCGTCGACGACATCTACCGCAGCCTGGCCACGCTGTACGATTCATGGCAGGCCGGCAGATTGAACGAGTATTGCTCTGCGGCACTGCTGGCCCGGTTCAGCGCGGCCACCGTGTTGGATCACTACGAAGAGTTGTTTGGGCGGTTGATTACGGGACGGGTAAGCCTGCCCCCGGCGTGTCATGGTCATCTCGCCGAGGACGGTTGAGTTTCAGACGAGCGTCAAGATGAGCAAGCTTCACCTCATTGCCAAGTCGATTCGTGCCGAGTTGCGTCGCCGCTTGCTGGGCGCACGGCTCTCGTGCAAGCAGGATGTGTGCGATGCACCCACCCTGATCATCGCGCCCCATCCCGACGACGAGACCTTCGCCGCCGGTGGGTTGATCGCGCTGAAACGCAAGGCGGGAGTCCCGGTCCGGTTGGTGCTGTTGACCGACGGCGAACGATCGCTCCAGGCGTGGTCGGAACTGCCGGCCGGGGAGGTCGGCCGCGTCCGCCGGCGCCAGTTTGAGCGGGCGATCGCGTGCCTGGGCGTCGATCCCGGCCAGGCCGTTTGCTGCCGGCTTGCCGACGGAATGATCCCCCGGCGGGAAAGCCCCGGCTTTGGCCAGGCCGTGGAGGACCTGGCGGCCGAGATCGCCGCGCATCGGCCGCGGGAGGTCTATTGCCCCCATCCCCACGATGCGCTTCCCGACCACGAGGCCGCCGCCCGGATCGCGCTGGCGGCCGTCCAGGCAAGTGGGCATCGGCCGCGACTGATTTTCTATCCCGTCTGGGCCTGGTTCAACGCCCGGTGGCCGATCCGCCGGCAATTCGATTTTCGCCGAGCGTGGCGGCTCGATATCCGCCGCGTGTGTGCCGCCAAGGCGGCCGCCATGGCCGAGTACCTCGACCACCGGCCGCCGGGGCGCGATGTCCCCTACTGCGGCCGGCTGCCGGGGAGCCTGATTCGTGCGGCCCGCGCTAGCAACGAGATTTATTTTGACGCCGACGGCATCGACTGAGCAGAAATCGACTGAGCAGGAATGGCGATTCCACTGGCTGACCACGTGGGACGAGGTCTGGGACCCCGCCTTGGTGGCCCAATGGCAGGGTTGGATGGAGGCCAGCCGGACGGCGCACGTCTTCTTCCATCCGGCACTGGTCCGCGCGTGGTGGGAGACCTATCGCGAGTTGCGCCGAATCGAGCCGAGGTTCTTGATCGCCGAAGGCGGCGACGGCGAGCTGGTGTTTTATCCCCTCGTGCTGGACCGCTGCGGTTGGAAGGACGGCTGGGTGCGGATTCTCCGCCCGGTGGGCTCGAACGAATACGACTATCACGACCCGATCTGCGTGGTGGGAGACCGGGGGGACCCGTTGCGGCGTTTTTGGAGATCGCTCGATAGCGATTCGGTACAGCGAGCAACGAACTGCGACTTGCTTTGGATTCCCCGCGTGCGAGGCGAGAGCGCATGCGACGCCGTCCCATTCCGACCAGCGGAAAAGGCTCCGTATATCGCGCTCGGTGAATTTGAATCGTACGAGGACTTTTTCTCCGGGTTGTCGAGGAACGCGCGCCGAGACGTGCGACGCAAACAGCGACGTCTCGGTTCCACAGGCGCCGTGACACTACGAATCCTCGGCGAAGACTCTGCCGAACTATGCCGGGCACTGGACGACTTCCTCGCAGCGCATGCCGGAAGATGGCCCCATGCTTTTCGCGCCGCGGGATTTATCGATCGACTGGTTCGCGGCGGCCAGCGTGCCGGACTGGTCGCCTTTTCCCTTCTCGACGTGGGAGGACGCCCGGTCAGTTGGCGGCTGGACTTCACCCACAAGCAGGAGGAATACTACGAGTATATGATGGCCTATGCGCCCGAAATGGCCCACTGCTCACCAGGCACGGTCCACCGAGCCAAACTCGTCGAGTGGTCCTTCGCGCAGGGTTTCAAGCGGTTTCATCTTCTGCGGGGAACCGAGGCGCACAAGTCCCACTGGACGCAAGAGTGCATCGAGTTGTTCGAGTTGAAACGAGAATCCAGCGCAATCGGCTCCGCAGTTCGCCGGACCGCGGGCCGTTGCCTGCGGGGTGCCGCGAGGCTGCTTCGCCGACGATAAGGCTGTTACCCATGCAGACCCGTAGGGCCGGCTGTGCGGAGCCGAAACGTGGCTGGCGCTGCGAACACGGCAACCGGCCGGCACAGCCGGCCCTACGAGAACTTGCGAGGTCTGGCAACCCGCCTGCGAAGAAAGTAACGATGCCTCGCAAAGTCCTGATTTGCATCCCCTGCCTGCTGGTCGGCGGTACCGAAGTCCACACGGCCATGTTGGTCCGCGCGCTGGTCGAAGCCGGCTACGAGGTCGCCGTCTGCGCCTACTACGAGTTCGATCCGGTGATGGTCGACACGGTCCGCCGCGCGGGCGCGAGAGTGATCCTGCTGAAACTTGCCCGCCGGGGGCGAAGGCGAAACGTTGCGTGGATGCCCCGGCTGGTTGCCCGCCTGGCCGGCCTGATTCGCCGCCAGCGTCCCGATTTTGTCCACGTGCAATACATGGCCCCCGGCGCCGCGCCGATCGTGGCGGCGCGATGGTGCCGGGTGCCCACGGTTTTCGCCACGGTTCACGTACCGGCGCACGCTTATGCAGGACACCTTTGGCTGCCGCGGACGGCGGCCCGAGGGTGCGACGTCTTCCTTTGCGTTTCCCAATCGGCCGAACGGTCGTTCTTCGGCCACGGTCGGGTTCTTGAACACGACGGGGCGCTCACCGGCCGAAGGCATTTTACCATCCCCAATGCCGTCGATGCGGAGAAGGCGCGGCGGACCCTCCAGTCCGGCGAGGTCCAGGCCCGGCGGAAACAACTGGGGCTGGAGGGCGTGCCCGTGGTCGGCTGCATCGGCCGGATCGCGAGGGAGAAGGGACAACGCTGGCTGCTGGAGGCGATGCCGCGGATCGTGCGGGAAGTTCCGCGGGTGAAGCTGCTGTTGGTGGGCGACGGGGCCGAAAAGGAGAACCTGGCGGACCACGCCCGGTTGCTGGGCGTGGATGCCCAGCTTGTTTGCACCGGCAGGGTCCCGCCGGACGACGTACTGGCGTATTTCGGAGTGGCCGACGTGGTCGCCGTGCCCTCGATGTGGGAGGGCTTCGGGCTCAGCGCCGCCGAAGCGATGGCGATGGAGCGGCCCGTGGTGGCTGCCGACGTGGATGGGTTGGCCGAGGTGGTCGACCACGGCCGAACCGGCCTGCTGGTTGCCCCCGGCGACGTGGACGGCTTGGGCGCTGCCGTGGCGGGACTGCTTGAGGATGAGAATATTCGACGCCGCTACGGTCGCCAGGGGCGCCGGCGCGTCGAGCGGGAGTTTTCCTACCGAACGTTTGCCCAACGCATCCAACGGCTCTACGCGGCCGGCGGAAAGCGTGCCCGACAACACGCGGGGAGAACCACCGGCCGCGCGGGCGGATAGCCGCACGGCCTCGCGATCATGGTCATCAACCTTGTTCTTGCTGCCCTGGCGGGCCTGGCGGCTCTGTTCATTGCCGTGCGGCACCAGCGGCACTACATCCTGTTTTTGCTCGTCGTGGGCCTGTTGGGTTTCTCCTGTCCCTTGCCCCTGGGCGGCCTCAATCTGTCCGCCGTCTGGCTGGCGATGCTGATCGTGCTGGGGGGCATGGTGGCGCTGCAAAGATCGGCCGTGCGGGTGCCTTACCGTGTGGCCGAGCGACTCTACCTCGTGTTCCTGGCCTGGTGCGTATTCGAGGCAATTCGCTCGCCCAGCCCGCTTTTCGCCCTGCGGCTGTTTCTCAAGCTGTTCTATCCCTTCCTCGTAATCCGCCTGGCCCACACCAGTCTGCTCAGCGAAGGGGAAGCACTGAGGGGAATACGCTGGCTGTTGACGGTCAGTTTTCTCGTGTCGTTGCTGGTGGGCGGGCTTGCCCAGCAACTCGTACCGCATTTCACGTTCCTGGCCGCCTCCCTGTTCTGGGCCTACGCCGCCTTCGCCGACCACACCGCCATCCTGGGCATGGTGGCGCTGGCCTACTGGCGCACGTTCCGCTCCGCTGGTGCCCTGGCTCTGGGCGGCTGGTATGGGCTTTCTCCCGTCTTGCAGGGTATCCGGGCGGGCATCGGCGGCTTCGGGCTGGGGGCGAGTTTCTTCATCGTCCGCGCGTTCCGCAAACCGCTGGCGATGGTGATGCTCGTCGGCCTGTATGGCGCCGTGGCCTCGGCCCTGTTTCTCGTTCCCGAAGTCCGCCAACACATGTTTGTCCCCTCGGCATCCGTCGATCCCCGGCAAGCCATGCTCCGCCCCGACATGATCTCCATGGAGGACATTAACACCAGCGGGCGGTTCGAGCTTTGGAGAGTCGTGATGGCCGACTTCTTCTGGCCCAACCCGCTCTGCGGCTCCGGCTTGGGATCGACCCAGGCGTGGTTCTACGGCGGAAGTTTCGGACAGAACAAGGTTCGGGTGGAGCACAGTTCCTACGTTCGCCTGCTGGCCGACACGGGGCTGATCGGGTTCTCCTTGTTCCTGGCCACGATGATCGCCTGCTTCGCCTCCGGCTGGAGAGCCTATCGACAAGCCGGTAGTCCGCCCGTCCGGTTTTTCGCGCTTTCTGTGCTCACCACCTTTCCCGCCTTGGCCTTCTGCATGGGTTTCGACAACCTGTTCAATTACGTGCTGCCGGCAACGCAATATCCGTTCGCCCTGGCCGGCATCCTCTTCGGCCTGCACTACCGAGCGGCACTCCGCGCCCGCCGCGACGCCGAGCCGGCGTCCCGGCCCGTCGGCCTCCCCGCCAAGGCCTGAATCATGTCTGCCACCGCGGCCTGTACCGTCGTCGTTCCGCTGTTCAACAAGGGGCCGCTGGTGCGGCGGGCGCTCCGCTCCGTGCTGGGGCAGACGTTCCCGGATTTCGAGCTGATCGTCGTCGACGACGGCTCAACCGACGACGGGCCGCGCGTGGTCGAGGGCATGGGCGATCCCCGCCTGCGGATGATTGTGCAGGAAAACAGCGGGGTTTCGGCCGCCCGAAATCGCGGAATCGCCGCGGCGACCTCCCCGCTGGTCGCCTTTCTCGACGCCGACGACCAGTGGAAGCCGGAATTCCTTGCCACGATGATGGAACTGCGAACCCGCTACCCGCAGTGCCGTGTCTACGCCAGCCAGTACGATCGCTGCTACGCCGGCCGCGACGTTGTTCCGATTCGTTTGCGGGGGCTGCCGCCGCCACCGTGGGAAGGAATCCTGGAAGACTATTTCGCCCTGGCGGCGCGTTCCGATCCACCCCTCTGGGCGTCGGCGGTCGCCGTTGCCCGCGATGCGCTTCAGGTCGTGGGCGGTTTTCCCCTGGGCGTTCAGGCCGGCGAAGACCTGCTCACTTGGGCTCGGCTGGCCACGCGCTACCGGATCGCTTACAGCCGCAGGTCGCTGGCCACGTTTCACCTCGAGCGCCGGCGCAGCGCCCTCGACCCACCCACCCGGCGGCCCGCTGGGCACGACACCGTGGGCGAGGAGCTGCGTCGGCTTCTAGCCGAGGTGCCGCCGCCGGTGGTCCCCTCGCTCAAGCGATACATTGCCCTCTGGCACCGCATGAGAGCTTCCTGTTATCTTGGCCTGGGGCAGCGCAAGGCGACCCTGGTGGAAGCCGCCAAGGGACTGCAACTGGCGCCGCTTCAGTGGAAGCTCTACGCCTACGCCGCGGCGGCCTGCCTGCCGACACCCGTGCTGACCGCCCTGCGCCGGCCGTCGTTGTTCCGCCGAAAGCGTTCGGCGCGGGTCTGGTAACCCCGCCAGCGTTCGGCGCGGGTCTCACGACAGCGTTCGGCGCGGGTCTCCCGCCAGCGTTCGGCGCGGGTCTCCCGACCCCGCCGAAAGCGCCGAGTGCGGGTCTCCCCAGTGGCGACAGGCGTGGCGGTCGGGAGACCATCGGTCCTCTCTCGGCGGGGTCGGCAGCCCCGCGCCGAACGGGAAAGCCGTCATCGTACGTTCACGCCATGGGAGCCACAACCATCCGAGTCGCCGTTCTCCAGCGCGTGTGCACGACCTACCGGCTCGAGCTTTTCCGCCGCATGGCGCAATATCCCGGAGTCTGCTTGAAGCTCTTTGTCGGAGACGACATCCCTCGCACCAAAGTGCGCAACACGCCCACACTGGATGGCGTCGACTTCGTCAAGCTTCCCACGCGCCACTTCGGAATCCAGACGGCTCCGGTTCACTTGGGCCTCTTTCGAGAGTTGACCGCGTTCGGGCCGGACGTGATCCTCAGCGAGGGTCCCAGCCACAAGCACGGATGCCTCACGGCAATTCGATACCGCCGGAGCAACCCGCGTACCCGCCTGGTGTACTGGACGATCGGTGGTGTCCCCACGAGGAAAACCCATCGGTTTCCACCCGGCCGCGGACGGCTGACGGAGTGGGTACTGGGCCGGTTCCATCGGTACGTTCAGCACCGCTTCGACGCTTTCGTTTGCTATTCCAGCTTCGGTAGACGGGTGCTCGAAGCGATGGGCAATCCGCCCGAGCGAATTCGTGTGGCCGTCAACGTGAGTGATACGGACAAGCACCTGAAGTGCTTCGGCGAGTTGACGGCGACCGCTCCGGAAGCACGGGGCGAACTCGATTTGCCCCAGCGGTTTACCGTCCTCTACGCCGGGGCCATGGACACGGACAAACGCCTTGACGTATTGCTCCAGACAGCCCACCGCTTGCCCGGCGAACAGTTCAACTTCGTCCTCCTCGGCCAAGGTGACCTCTGCCGCGTGCTCCGGCGGCAGGCCGAACAAATGGACCTTCACAACGTCTTCTTCCGGGGACATGTGACCGACGAACTCCCGCTCTACTATCGTGCCGCCGACGTGTTGCTATTGCCCGGCCGGGGAGGCATGGTCATCTCCGAGGCCATGTGCCATCGGTTGCCGGTGATCGTCTTCCAGGCCGATGGAACCGAGTACGACCTCGTCGACCACGGGAGGACGGGGTTCGTGGCCGGCCAGGGCGACCCGGCCGAGTTCGCTCGCCTGTTGACCCGTTTGCACGACGATCCCGACCAGGCGCGGCAGATGGGCGTCGCCGCACAGGCGTTGATTCGCCAGCGGTTCAATATCGGCACCATGACGGACACGATCGTTGAGATGTTGCGAGACGTTTGCCGCGCGTCTGACGAATCACCCGCTTCCCTTTCTTCACCATCTTCGGCCGGCGACAAGATCGGACCGTGATATCCTTGCGAAACCTTGTCTGGCGTGTGTTCCGCCTTTGCGGGCTCGGGCCGCTGCTTTTTCGCGTTCATCCCAAGAGCGCGCTGCGCCGGCTTGGGTGGTTTCGTTCCTTCCGCTATCGGCGTCCCGTCGACGCCCACGGCGAACCCATTCCCTGGTGGACCTACGGGGCCGTTGATTTCCTCCGCGAGCGGCTCGATCAGTCTTTCCGTGTGGTTGAAATCGGATGCGGCTATTCCACCTTGTGGTTGGGCAACCGATGTCGCGAGGTCGTCTCCCTGGAAGACAGCCCGGATTGGGCGCGATTCCTCCGTCGTCGCGTTTCCTCGAACGTTCGCATCCTCGACGTGCCGACGCTGGAGGGGATCGACACCGAACGGCTCGCCGACCTGGGCAAGTTCCAGGTGGCCGTGATCGACGGTGGGAACCGAATCGAGTGTGCCAAATCCCTCCTCGATTACCTCACGCAAGACGGCGTTCTGCTCTGGGACAATACCGATGGCCCCGACTGGCCCGTGATCCGCGGCTTGATGCGTGAGGCAGGGTTTCGTGAGGTTTCCTTCTTCGGCCTCGTCCCCCAGGAAATCGCCGCCAGCAGAACCAGCATCTTTTATCGCGACGGGAATTGCCTGGGAATCTGATGCCGTTGCTGTTGCGCAGAACCACGCGGCCCATGCGTATCCTCATTGTCCACAACGAGTACGGCGCCTATAGCGGCGAAGAGGCCGTGGTGGAGGCCAACGCCCGGCTGCTTGCGGAACACGGCCACGAGGTGCTCCGCTTCACTCGCTCCAGCGGGGAGATTCCGGGGATGGCCCTGGGACGCACCCGCGCGCTTCTCTCAGGCATTTACAGCCTCGCCTCGCGACGCCGCATGAGCACCCTCTTGCGCCGGCGGCAACCCGACCTGGTCCACGTCCATAACCTCTACCCGCTGATCTCGCCCTCGATCCTCGGTCCCTGCCGCCGGGCCGGGGTGCCGGTGGTGATGACCGTGCACAACTACCGCCTCGTGTGCCCTAGCGGGCTTCACCTCCGCCGGGGCGAGATTTGCCAGCAGTGCGCCGGGGGGCGCGAGTATTGGTGTGCGCTCCACAATTGCCTGGGCAGCTTGCCCAAGAGCCTGGGATACGCCGTGCGCAACGCCGCCGCACGCCTGCTGCGGATGTATCGCGACAACGTGACCCTGTACTTGTGCCTGAGCGACTTCCAGCGTGAGCGGTTGACGGCCGCCGGCTTTCCCCCACGGCGGATGATCGTGCTGCCCAACATGGCCGAGATGGTTGAAGTCGCCGATGATCATGACAACGACGATGCCGGCCAGTACGTCGCCTTTCTGGGGCGTCTCAGCCCGGAGAAGGGCATCACCCAACTGGTCGAGGCCGCGCGGCTCCATCCGGCCATCCCCGTGAAGGCGGCCGGCCGCCACCAGCGGATGCCCCGGCTGGCGTCCACCCTGCCGCCCAATTTCGAGTTGCTCGGCCATCTCACCGGCGACGCGCTGGAGTCGTTTCTTCGCCGGGCACGCATGATCGTCCTGCCCAGCACGTGTTTCGAGGGTTTTCCCACCGTGCTGGCCGACGCCATGATGCGGGCCAAGCCGGTGGTTTGCTCCCGCATCGGCGGACTGCCCGAGATCGTCGACGACGGCGTTACCGGGCTGCTTACCGCGCCGGGCGACGCGGCCGATCTGGCCGCCAAGGTGCGACACCTCTGGGAAGACGCCGAGGGGTGCCGCCGGATGGGCCGAGCGGGGCGGGAGAAGGCCATCCGCGAGTATTCTCCGCCGCGATACTACGGCCGCCTGATGGCCGCCTACCAGGAGGCCGTCGAACGATCGAAACACGGGGGTTGATTCGCGCTCGATCGCTGAACGGTTCCCACGGGATGGGCCGCTGGTCATAATAG
>CAYZWG010000154.1:0-11673 GCA_964481605.1 uncultured Planctomycetaceae bacterium | reverse complement strand
CGCCACGGCGTGCGGGGCGCGATGATTACGGCGGTCGACCTGCTGCGAGGACTGGCCGTGTTGTGTGGCTGGGAGCGGATCGAGGTTCCCGGGGCCACCGGCTACACCGACACGGACTACGCCGCCAAGGGAGCCTACGCCGTCGAGGCGCTGGAGCGAGTCGACCTGGTCTGCGTCCACGTGGAGGCCACCGACGAGGCCTCGCACGAAGGCGACACGCAAGCCAAGATCGAGGCCTTGGAGCAGATCGACCGGCATATCGTGGCGCCGCTGGACGAGGCGCTGCGGGGCCACGGCCGGTATCGCATCCTCGTCTCGCCCGACCATCCCACGCCGCTGAGAATCAAGACCCACGCGCACGGGTTCGTCCCCTGGGCGCTGGCCGGAAGCGGGATCGAGCCGGACGGGGCGGCAAGCTATGATGATCCGACGGCGGCGAAATCGGAGCGGATATTTCCAGAGGGTTGGAAGTTGATGTCGTTTTTCTTGGGAAAATAGCTCCCCGGGGCCCCAACGGGTAACACAGGCGTCCATCACACCGCAAACACCCGGCCAATAGCCATGTCGATCATCGTGCAGAAATTCGGCGGAACCAGCGTTGCCGACAGCGATAAGATTCTTTCCGCGGCGAGAAAGGCGATTCGCGCCCGCCAGGACGGCCGCCAGGTGGTGATGGTCGTCAGCGCCATGGGCAAGAACACCGACATGCTCGTCGATCTGGCCCGGCAAATCACCGACACTCCGCCGGCGCGGGAGATGGACATGTTGCTCTCCACCGGCGAGCAGGTCTCCGTGGCCCTGATGGCGATGGCGATCGACTCCCTGGGCCATGAAGCGATCAGCATGACGGCGGCCCAAATCGGGATTCGCACGGACAGCGTCCACACCAGGGCCCGCATCCAGTCGATCTCGACCGAGCGGATGCGCAAGCACCTGGAGGCCGGGCGGATCGTGATCGCGGCCGGGTTCCAGGGCGTTGACGAGGCGCTGAACATCACCACCCTGGGCCGCGGCGGCAGCGATACGACCGCGGTGGCCCTGGCTGCCGCCCTGGGCGCGGAGGCATGCGAGATTTACACCGACGTGGACGGCGTCTACACCACCGACCCGCGATTGGTTCCGGAAGCCCGCCAGATGACGCGGATCAGCTACGACGAGATGCTCGAGCTGGCCAGCGTGGGGGCCGGGGTGATGCACAACCGCTCGATCGAGTTTGCCAAGAAGTTCGGCGTTGCGGTTCACGTGCGGAGCAGTTTCAGCGACGCCGCCGGCACGATGATCACGGCCCGGCCGGAGACGGTGGCCCGGCCCGTCTGCGGGGCCGCCCTGGTCAAGGACGAAGCTTGGGTCACCGTGCAGGGGGTACCCGATCGGCCGGGGGCGGCGATGACGATCTTCTCCAAGATCGCCGCCCACAAGATCGCCATGGATATGATCGTGCAGAACGTGGGGGCCGGCGGACAGGCGGACATCTCCTTCACCGTGCGGCGAACCGATCTGCCCCGGACCCTCAAGGCCGTGGAGACGGCCTGCGGCGAGTTGGGCGCGGGCAGCTACACCTGCGACGACAACGTCTCGAAAATCTCGGTCGTGGGGCTGGGGATGGTGGCTCGGTCGGGCGTGGCCGAGACCATGTTTCGCGTGCTGGCGGAGCGGGGGATCAACATTCTTCTGATCAGCACGAGCGAAATCAAGATCTCCGTGCTGGTCGAGCGAGAGCACGCCGTGGAAGCCCTCCGCACGGTGCACGAGACGTTTGGGCTGGCGGCCCGGCCGGACTCGACCACCGGCGCCGCCGACGTGGTGGCCGGCCCGCCCAGCGAGGCGACGGCCGCCGCCGTGGCTCGAATGCACGGCATGGAGGACCTGATTATCGACGCCATCACGCTGGACCAATCGCAGGCGCGGGTGACCCTGGTGGGGGTGCCCGACGCTCCCGGGCTGGCGGCGCAGGTGTTCGACGAGATCGCCGAGGGGGGGATCGTGGTGGACATGATCGTGCAGAGCATCGGCCGGCAAAACCTGGCCAATATCAGCTTCACCGTGCCGCAGGCCGATTTGGAGAAGAGCGTGCGGATCGCCCGGCAATTGGCCCAGGGTTTCGGCGGCCTGCCGCCGGACAGTTGCCCCCGGGTGGCCAAGCTCTCGGCCAACGGCATCGGCATGAGGAGCCACACCTCCGTGGCCACGCGGTTGTTCCGGTCGCTGGCGGCCGCGGGGATCAACGTCGATATGATCAGCACCAGCGAAGTGCGGATGAACGTGGTGGTCGACGGCGAGCAGGGAGAGCGGGCGTTGGCGATTTTGCGAGAAGAGTTTGCCGATGTGATCGTGTAGCGCCGCTTGGCCGGCCCCACTATTCTCACCTGTTCGGCGAGGGTCTCCCGACCCCGCCGAAAGCGTCGACCGGAGGTCTCCTCAGAGGCGACAGCCGCGGCGGTTGGGAGACCAGTGGTCCTCTCTCGGCGGGGTCAGGAGACCCGCGCCGAACGTGAAAAGGCGCGGAGTGCGGTCCCAAGCTGGAGCTTGGGCCCGAGGCACGTTCCACTATTCTCCCAGCACCTCGTTGAGCACCTCCTCGTTGACGAAGATCGGCAGCCGGGGCTCATAGGTGACGGCCACGGCGATGGCGTCGGAAGGCCGGGCGTCGATCTCGATCAACTCTCCCTCGAAGCGGACGCGGAGCTTGGCGAAGTAGGTGTGGTCTTTCAATTCGTTGATCACCACGTCCTGAAACTTACCGCCCAGGTTTTCCACCGCACTGCAGACGAGGTCGTGGGTGAGCGGTCGTGGGGAGTTGTAGCCCTTGACCCGGCGGTCGATCATGGTGGCCTCGAAGATTCCGATCAAGATGGGGAAGGTCCGCTGGCCGTCGATCTCCTTCAGATAGATGACCTGCTGGTCATTGATCTCGCTGATAATGATCCGCGAGAGTTCCATCGGCACAGGCATGGCGGGTTTCCTCACGCTTGGTCGCCGGAGGCAGTGCGGCAAGTTCCGCAAGGTTCATTATAACCCCCCGCCGGAGCCGGCGGCTAGGGTCTGATGGCAGATCGGGGGTTGCCGTAGGGCTGACGCGCTCGGCGCGGGTCTCCCGACCCCGTGGGTGGCACCGGTTCTTGAACCGGTGTGGCTGGTGCCACAAGAGGTCAGCGTCAATCACTCCACCCAGCAAATAGGAACACCGCACGGGCGTCGCCACCCGCTGGCCTGACCTCTTGCCGGCTGCCGCCGGCCCAGGTTCAAGAACCTGGGCCACCCGTGGCCGAGCGGCGGGGTCAGGAGACCCACGCCGAACGCTGATCTGGCCTGACCTCTTGCCGGCTGCCGCCGGGTGCAGGTTCAAGAACCTGGGCCACCCGTGGCAACCGGCCGGCACAGCCGGCCCTACGAACTGGTTGAACGAATGTTTACCGGCCGGCCGCCGCCAGCGTCTTTAGCACCTCGGCCGCCGCCGTCGCCTGGGCTTCCAACTCGGCCAGGCTGCGACGTTCCTTCCCCACCACGGCCGCCGGCGCCCGCTCGACGAAGTTCTTGTTGGCCAGCTTCTTCTCCTTCGCCGCAATCAATCCGTGCAGCTTCTCGACCTCCTTCCGCTTGCGGGCGATCTCGGCCTCCACGTCGATCAGGTCGGCCAGGTCGACGAACACCTCGGCACCGGAAAGGGCCGCGCCCGCGCTCAGTGGCGGCGCGGTCACCTCGGGCCCCCAGCCGGTCGCCCGGGCGGCGGCCATCGACTGGAAGTAGGGCTCCATCGGCCCCAGCAATTCGGCCGTCCGGGGATCGCAGCGGACGGAAAACTCGATTGACTTTTTCGGGGGAACGTTCTGGCGGCTGCGAATCTCGCGCACCGCGCGGAGCACTTCCTGAAACCGCGCGAAACGGGCTTCGATCCGCGGGTCCCGGCGGTCCCGATCGACGGCGGGCCAGGGGGCGATGATCACGCTTTCGGCCGCCGCCTGGGGCGCCTCCAGGCCGCGCCGCAGAGCAACCCGGTTCAAAAGCTGCCACACCTCCTCGGTCAAAAACGGAATCATCGGGTGCAACAGCCGCAGCAGCGTATCGAGCGTGTGGGCCAGCACCCGCTGGGCCGTGGGCCGGGAGGCGTCGGCGCCCAGACGGGCCTTGACCATCTCCACGAAGAAGCTGCAAAACTCGTCCCAGGCGAATTCGTAAAGCGTTCGCGCCGCCTCGGCATAGCGATAGCCCGCCAGGGCTTCGGTCACCTCGGCGGTGACCGTGGAGAGCCGGCTCAGAATCCAGCGGTCTTCCAGCGTCAACTCCGCCTCGTCGACCGCCGCCGGGGTGTAGCCTTGCAGATTCATCAGGGCGAACCGCGAGGCGTTCCACAGCTTGTTGCAGAAGTTGCGGGCCAGCTCGAAGCGTTCGCTCACCACGGCCCCGCGGGCCAGCGCCTGGTCCTCCGGTTTCTCGGCCCACTGGGTGGAGAACGGCTCGCCGCACTTGACACACTTGATTCGCGGGAGGACGCGATTCTGGCGGGTTTGCTCCATCAGGGTCCGGCAGTGAGGACACTCAAACTCGACCGGCATCCGCGCGTCTTGCGTCTGGGTGGTCATGTAGGCCAGGCCGAAGCGGAGCGAGTCGGCGCCGAATTTTTCGATCACGTCGACCGGGTCGACGCCGTTGCCCTTGGACTTCGACATCCCCTCGCCGTAGCCGTCGAGAATCTTGGGGTGGATGTAGACTTCGTGGAAGGGGACCTGGCCCACGTTGTGCAACCCGGCCAGCACCATCCGTGCCACCCAGAGCGAGATGATATCGCGGCTGGTAATCAGCGTGGCGGTGGGATAGTAGTAGCGCAGTTCGTCGGTCGGCTGGGGCCAGCCGAGGGTCGAGTGGGGCCACAGTGCCGAGCTGAACCAGGTGTCCAGCACGTCCTCTTCGCGGACCAGTGTGTGTCCCGGCACGGCGTCCTCGGCCAGGTCCTCCTGCTGGGCACAGATCAGCCACTGATCGTACTCCTCGTCGCGGTGCCAGACCACGTCCTGCCGATCGCCGAAGGCCGCCTTCAATTCCTCTTCCGTGGCCGTCTTCGAGTACCAAATGGGAATCTGGTGCCCCCACCAAAGCTGCCGGCTGATGGGCCAGTCGCGCTTCTCGCTGAGCCAGTCGAGGTAGCCCTTGGTATAGCGCTGGGGCACGATCCTCACGCGACCGTCGGTCACGGCGTCCATGGCCGTTTGGGCCAGGTGATCCATTTTCACGAACCACTGGTCGGTCAACAGCGGTTCGATGGGGGTCTTGGAGCGGTCGGAGTGGGCCAGGTCGATGACCCGGTCCTCGACCTTCACCACCAGGCCCTGCGCTTGCAGATCGGCCACCACCCGCCGGCGGGCTTCCAGCACGGTCTGTCCCTGGTAGGGGCCGGCGTTTTCGTTGAGGGTGCCGTCGAGGTTGAGGATATTGACCATGGGCAGCTTCTGCCGCAGCCCCACGTCATAGTCGTTGGGGTCGTGGGCGGGCGTGATCTTCACGCAGCCGGTCCCCATCTCTGGCTTGGCCCACTCATCGGCCACCAGCGGGATTTCCCGGTTCAACAGCGGCAGCATCACCTTGCGGCCGTCGCGGGCCATGTCGCGAAGCTTGACCAGCTCGCCCAGCAGGTTCCGGCGGCGGTCCCGGGCGTCGGCCAGGGCGGCCTCCAGCTCGGGCTTGATCTTCTCCGCTGCCGAGGCCAGACGGTTTTTCAATCCGGCGATCACGCCCTCCAGCGTGGTCTCCGGGTCGGGATGCACCGCCACGGCCGTGTCGCCCAGCATGGTTTCGGGCCGCGTGGTGGCGATCGTCACGTAGCGCGGCTCGCCCGGCCGGGGGTCGATCACCGGGTAGTGAAAGTACCAGAAATGGCCGGGGACCGTTTCGTGGAAAACCTCGTCGTCGCTCACCGCGGTCCGCAGCAGCGTGTCCCAGTTGACCAGCCGGCTGCCGCGGTAGATCAGCTTCTCCCGAAAGAGGGCGAAAAACGTGTGGCGAACGGCCCGCGCACACACCGGGTCCAGGGTGAAGCGGGTCCGCCGCCAGTCGCAGCTACAGCCCATTTGCTTGAGCTGGCGAAGGATGCGGGCTTGGTATTCGTCCTTCCATGCCCAGATCCGCGCCACCAGACCCTCGCGGCCGAGGTCGTGGCGGGTTTTGTTCTCTTCGGCCAGCAGCCGCCGCTCGACGACCGCCTGGGTGGCGATTCCCGCGTGATCGGTGCCGGGCATCCAGAGGGTTTCGTAGCCCTGCATCCGTTTCTGGCGGATGAGAATATCCTGCAGCGTGTTGTTCAGCGCGTGGCCCAGGTGGAGCGCGCCGGTGACGTTGGGCGGCGGGATGACGATCGTGTAGGGCTTCTTGTCGGGGTTGGGCTCGCTGTGAAAGTAGCCTTTTTCCTCCCAGAAGGGATACCAGCGCCGCTCGGCGGCCCGGTGGTCGTACTGTTTGGGCAAGTCTTGAGGGAGTTCCTGTGTGGCCATCGTGGCGTGCCTACCGGATCACAAGCGGTGTTGAGGGTGGGTTGGTTTCGGTTGCGCAAAAAGAGGGGGATTCGCGGACACCGGGCGGACGAATCACGTTGGGGATTCCCGCGTCGCGCCGTGGGGCTCCGGCGCCGGCTGGCCGTTGCCGGCCGGCTGTTCGTCCTTGCAGAGCTTGTACTCGATGCTGTCGACCAGGGCGATCCAACTGGCCTCGATAATGTTTTCGCTCACGCCCACCGTACCCCAGAAATCGCCGTCGTCGCGGCTCTCGATCACCACGCGGACGCCGGCCGCGGTGGCCGCCTCGGAGTTGATCACCCGCACTTTATAGTCGACCAGGTGCATTTTTTCCAGGCTGGGGAAAGTGCCGTTCAGCGCCTTGCGCATGGCGGCGTCCAAGGCGTTGACCGGGCCGTCACCCTCGGCCACTTCGTGGCGAACCTGCTGGCCGATGCGAATCTTGACGGTTGCCTCGGTGCGGATCTTTCCGTTTGCGGTCGTCTCCACGTTGACGTGATAATTGAGCCGCTCGAAGTGGGGCCGAAAGGTCCCCGCGCATTCCCGCACCAGGAGATCGAAAGACCCTTGAGCCGCCTCGAACTGGTAGCCCGCGTGCTCCTTGGAAACGACCTTGGCGAGAATCTTGTCCATCAACTTCTTGTCGTGCTGGACATGGTGTTTCGTGGTCATCGCCACGATGTTGGATCGCCCGGAAAGCTCGCTCACCAGAATCCGCCGCTCATTGCCCACCCGCTGCGGCGGAATGTGCTCGTAGCTGGCCGTATTGCGAGCGATGGCGCTGACGTGCATCCCCCCTTTGTGAGCGAAGGCGCTGCGGCCGACGAACGGCTGCTGGGCGGGGAAGTTCATGTTGACCATCTCATAGACGTAGCGCGACAACTCCGTCAGGTAGGCGATCGAGTCGGGCTGGAGCAACTCGTAGCCCTGCTTTTTCAGTGCCAGGTTGGCCGCCGTGCTCACCAGGTCGGCGTTGCCGCACCGCTCGCCGAAGCCGTTGATCGTGCCTTGCACCTGCACGGCGCCGGCCGCCACGGCGGAAAGCGTGTTGGCCACCGCCAGGTCGCAGTCGTTGTGGCAATGGACCCCCAGCGGCGTGGGGAGTTGGGCCGCCACGGCGGCGGTGATCCGGCCGATCTCCTCGGGCATGGAACCGCCGTTGGTGTCGCAGAGCACGAGGGTCTCCGCCCCGGCCGTGGCGGCCCGGCCGAGCACCTCCAGGGCATAGTCGGGGTCGTGCTTGTAGCCGTCGAAAAAGTGCTCGGCATCGAAAATCACCCGACGGCCGGCCGCTCGCAGAAAACGGATCGTCTCCTCCACCATGGCGAGGTTTTCCCGCAGCTCGGTCCGCAGAATCTCCCTCACCTGGAAGGCCGACGCCTTGCCCACGATGGTGACCACCGCGGTCTGACTCTCCAGCAGCGACTTGAGGCCCTCGTCCTTGTCGGCAGCGACTCCCTTGCGGCGGGTCATGCCGAACGCGCAAACCTCGGCGTGCGCCAAGTCGAGTTGGGCGATCCGCCGGAAATACTGAAAGTCCTTCTCGTTCGAGGCCGGGTATCCGCCCTCGATCAAGTCGAACCCCAGCGTGTCCAGCCGCTTGGTCAACATCAGCTTGTCCTGGAGCGAGAAGCTGATGCCCTCCGACTGGGCCCCATCGCGAAGCGTCGTGTCGTAGATTTGCAGCCGTCGCATCGTTCTCTCCGTCGGAGAAACCCAACCCAACGATTCGGCAGAAGGCCACGGCAGTTGCCGTAGGGCCGGCTGTGCCGGCCGGTTGCCGCATTTCGCAGTGCCAGCCACGTTTCGGCTCCGCACAGCCGGCCCTACGGGGCTCGCCTTCTCCGGCTTTCTGCCGAGTTTGTGGAACAAAAAAACCCTCAGGCCTCCTTGTGGGCCTCAGGGCTGTCGAAGTTCGGTGAAACGCCGAAATTGCCCTGGGGGCCCCTAATCCAAAATAATCACCACGCCGACCACGCCCACCGCGTCGCACGCGGTAGGTTCGATCGACCGGATCGGATTGGGAGCCTCGGGCGCCATCGGCACACCGTCTTTTCGTATCAACTTGAAACACTTAAAGATAGGGGGCATCCGGGCGGGTGTCAACCGAGGTCGCACCGTGTCCCCTCCTCCTTCGGGGGGTCTATGCCGACTCGGCGGTCCACTCCGACCCGTCCGCCGAATCCCCCTCGGACCCTTCTACGTCTTCGTCATATTCCTCGTCGTCTTCCAGTTCTTCTTCCTCGTACTCGTCTTCTTCCTCGTCGTATTCCTCTTCCTCATACTCCTCGCCCTCGTCCATCTCGTCCACTTCGCACGCTTGGTCGCCATCCTCGTACGCCTGGTCGTCGAATTCCTCTTCCTCCTCCTCGTCGGCGTCGAAGGGAACCTCGTCTGCTGCTGGTACCTTTGGTCTCGCCGGGCGCCTGCGCCCGCTGTCTTGGTCCCGGGCCGGACTTTTGACCTCGGCGGTTTTCCTGGGAAGCAGGATTTTCTGGTCGCGGCGGGGTTTGGCGGGCGCCGCCGCCTTGACCGCGGCTTCTTGGCCGGTCATCTCTTCCCAATCCTCCACGCTGAGCAACACTTCACGGGCCTGGGAGCCGTTGTAGGGCCCCACGAACCCGTCTTCTTCCATGTAGTCGATCAGTCGGGCGGCCCGGCCGTAGCCGATGCCCAGGGTCCGCTGCAAGAGCGATACGCTGCCTCGGCCCTCGCGGACAACCACGTCCACGGCGGCCTCGTAGAGCGCGTCGCGGTCCTTCAATTGCGGTCCCCGGCTGTCGGCGTGGGCGGTCTTCAACTGGACCAACTCACGGACGAATTGCGGCTGGCTGGTGGCCACGGCGTCGATCACCTTGGCGATTTCGTCGTCGCTGAGGAAGGTTCCCTGGCCGCGAATCAGGCCGCTGGTGCCGGGGCGGAGGAAGAGCATGTCGCCGCTGCCCAGCAGCTTGTCGGCCCCCATTTCGTCCAGCACCACGCGGCTGTCCGTGCGGCTGGAGACCTCGAACGCAATCCGCGCCGGCAGGTTCGACTTGATTAGTCCGGTAATCACGTCGACCGTCGGTTTTTGGGTGGCCAGCACAAGATGGATTCCCACCGCCCGGCTCTTCTGGGCCAGTCGGATGATGTGCGCCTCGACCTCCTTGGCGGCCGTCATCATCAGGTCCGCCATCTCGTCGGCCACCAGCACGATGTAGGGCAGGTGCTTGGGGATTTGGGCCCATTGCTCGTCGTCCTCGACCTCCATCCGCTGACGCAGTTCCTCTTCGCCCAGTTGGTTGTAAATGCTCAGATGGCGTACCCCCGCCTGGGCCAGAAGCTGGTAACGCTCCTCCATTTTCTCCACTGCCCAGGCCAGTATCGCCTCCGCCTTGCGCATGTCGGTCACCACCGGGTGCATCAAGTGCGGAATCCGCTTGTAGGGGCTCAACTCGACCATCTTGGGGTCGATCAGGAGCATGCGAACCTCGTCCGGGCGGCGGGTCATCAGCATCGAGGTGATGATCGAGTTGAGGCAGACGCTCTTGCCCGTGCCCGTGCGGCCGGCGATCAGCAGGTGCGGCATGGTGGAGAGGTCGACGGCCATCGAGTTGCCCGCCACGTCCTTGCCCAGGAAGATGGGAATCCGCATCGCCTGGGTCTTGGCCGCGGTCTCTTCGATCACCTCGCGGAGGCGAACGAGTTGGCGTTCCGCGTTGGGAACCTCGATCCCCACGGTATTCTTGCCCGGAATGGGAGCCACGATCCGAACGCTGGGGACCCGCAGGGCGATCGCCAGATCGTCGGCCAGACCGGTGATCTTGCTCAGCCGCAGGCCGGCTTCCAACTCGACCTCGAACTGGGCGATCACCGGTCCCGTCTGAATCTCCACCACGCGGATGTTGAACCCGAAATTGGCGAACGTCTTTTCCAGCACCTTCGCTTTGCGGCGGACCTCGCGTTCGTGTTCCTCGAAGCAAAACTCTTCGCTTTCGAGCAACAAGTCGAGACTGGGCAACTCGTAGTCGGCGGCCTCGGTCTGTTGGGTGGCCGCCTCGATCTCTTCCAGCAACTCCTGCCGGCTGGTCCTTCTGGGCTTGCGGATTCTCAACCGCGATCGGGTGTCGCCGGCCGGGCGTGGCGACTCGCCGCCGACCTCCGCCGGCGTCTCGGCTTCCTCTTCTTCCACCTCCTCGTGGAGACCGCCGCGAGGGGCCATCACCACCGCAGGGCCTTCTTCCTCCTCGTCTACTTCTTCCAACGCGTCGAGCGCGGCGGCGGCGCGGGCGGGCTTGGCTCTTGGACGGGAGAGACGCCCGAGGCGGACCAATCCCCATCCCAAGCCGGCCAGCGGTTTTCGCAGGGCCCAGGCAAGAAGGCGAACGAGCACGTAGTCGGTCGAAAGCAGCAGGCCCACGATGATCGAACTGGCGATCAGGATGTAGGCGCCGACGTCGGCGAATTGTCGCAGCAGCAGTCCCTCGCCGGTGGCCCCCAGGTACCCGCCCGAGCCAATCACCGGACCAGGCGCCAGGTGGGGCAGGGCCATGGTCGCCAACGTGCAGATTCCCACCAGCGACAGCAACCAGCCGGCAATCCGCAAGACGGGTTGGGAGACCTGGTGGCGTGCCAGCAGAACGGCCGTCAATGCGGCGGCCGAGACCAAAAGATAATAGGCCCCCAGCCCGAAACCTTTCAGCAGGAACAGGGCCACGATTGCGCCGGCCCGACCACAGAGATTCTGCACCTCGGCGGCCTGCGGAAAGACCAGCTTGCCGGGGGGGTCGGCCGGGGCGTAGCTCAGCAGGCTGGCCGCCAGGAACACGGTCAGCGCCAAAAGCCCCAGCGCCACCAGGTCGATTTTCAGGTCCCGCTGTTCGAACATGATGCGTCGATTCCCGCAATGCCCACTGGCCGAGAGTCCTTCCTCGGCAGCCCTTGACGTCGGCGCATCCATGCCCGGGCGCGAATCCATCGATTCGGTATCTGAATCGGCCCGCCGGGGCACCTCCAGCCAGTTCTCTGCCCCGCGGCCCTTCCGTTTGCCTGTTGAATCCGACGCATCCGACCGGTGCGGCAGGCACAATCGGCACGTTGGGCATGGGGGCGGGGACCGTTGAATGAAGCCGGTGCAACGCGGGTGGCCCAGGTTCTTGAACCTGCACCCGGCGGCAGCCGGCAAGAGGTC
>CAYZWG010000153.1:0-11711 GCA_964481605.1 uncultured Planctomycetaceae bacterium | reverse complement strand
CAAGCTCCAGCAATCCTTCTCGGTCCCAAGCTCCAGCAATCCTTCTCGGTCCCAAGCTCCAGCTTGGGACCGCACGTTCGCGAAGCTCTGCTTCGCTCGCAATCAACACCGGTGGGTTCCCAAGCCGGAGCTTGGGAACCAGGGTGAAGCCGGAGCTTGGGAACCAGGGTGAAGCTGGAGCTTGGGAACCAGGGTGACGCCGGAGCTTGGGAACCAGGTTGTAACCCGGATGGCAACCGGCCGGCCCTACGGATGGATCCGGAACCCCATCCCGCGCAGCTTCTCGATCACCTCCGGCCGCCCCAGCAGGTCGGCAAATGCGACCACCGCCGGTCGCCGGCGCCGGCTCCTGGGGCAGACGAAGTCGTACTGTTCTTCCTCCAAGGGCAGAAACCCCAGTTCGGCCCGCTGGGCCACCCACTCGATGGCCACGCCCCAGTCGGCCCGGCCCTGGGCCACGGCCGCCGCCACGGCGTTGTGGCTGCGGACCTGGTGGGCATAGCCGGGGGGCCGGGCACCTTCGAGCAACCGGTCGATGAGGATTCGCGTACCGCTGCCCTGGTTGCGGTTGACCATCCGGCAGGCGGCGTCGTGCCTGATTGCCGCCACGGCCTCCTCGGCGGTGCGCCCGTCAAAGCGCGAGTCGCCGCGGCGGTGGACCACGCCTTGCAGGCGGCCGTAGCCGGGGATCAACTCCAGATCGGCAGTGAGCAGGGGCCGATTGTACTGGCCCGTGGCGGCGTCCAAAAGGTGCATTCCGGCCAGGTCGCACTGGCCCCGCTTGGCCGCCTCCAGCCCGCCGGTCGAGCCGACCGCCAGAAACTTGGTGTGAAAGCCCTCTTGCTGCAAGCGTCCCAGCAGATAGTCGAGCCCCACGCAGTGGCTGCCGATCACCACCAGGTCGGCCACCTGCTGGCCGCCGCCGAACAGCGCCACCGAGACCGGCTGGCCCGCCTCGACGATCTCCTCGTGTTGCCCGATGGTCACGAAGCCGTCGGCCCGGCTGAAGGTGGTCACCGACCCCGAGCCCCCGCCCATGGGAAAGGCCGCCAGGTGGTCCTCGCCCCGGACCAGCCCCACCAGCAGGTACTCGGTCCGCCCGATCTGCGAGTTGACCTTGACCGCCATGCGGGCGTCGACGGTGGCACGCCGGCGAGGCGGCCGCCCGCCCAGCTCCAGAATGACCGGGGCAACAAACTCGTGGAAGGTGAAGATGGCCGAGGTGGGAAAGCCGGGCAGGACCACCACCGGCTTGCCTCCGCAGGCGGCCAGGCAGATCGGCTTGCCCGGCTTCAGGGCCACGCCGTGGGCCACGATCCCCGGCTGGGAAAGCTCCTCCACCACGCGGTAGGAAAGGTCGCCGGCCCCCTTGCTCGTGCCGCCGGAGAGCAGCACCACGTCCGCCTCGGCCAGACCTTGCCGCAATCGCGCCCGCAACTGGTCGAGGTCGTCGCCGACGATCCCTAGCAGAACCGGCCGGCCGTGCAACTCGCGCACGGCGTCGGCCAGGATTCGCCCGTTCGAGTCGTAGACCAAGCCTGGCCGCATCGGTTCGCCGGGGGCGATGATCTCGTCGCCGGTGGAAAGAATGGCCACTCGGGGGCGGCGGCGGACGCGGACCGTGTTCGCGCCGATCGCCGCCAACACGCCCGTCTCCCGGCTGCCCAGCGCCTCGCCCGCGCGGAGCACGGTCTCCCCGGCCGTGATGTCGGAGCCGGCATACGAGATGCCAAACCCCGGCGCCGCGGCCCGGCGCACGATCAAAGCCTCGCCGTCGAGGTCGGTCTGCTCGATCATCACCACGGCGTCGGCGCCGCGGGGCAGCACGCCCCCGGTGGCGATGGTCGTCGCCTCGCGGGGGCCGACCTCCTCGCTGGGCGCCACGCCGGTGGCCAGCACTTCCGGCCGCAACCGCAGCCGTCGCGGCTCTTGCTCGGTGGCGCCGAAGGTGTCGACCGCCCGCACGGCGTATCCGTCGTAGTTCGACCGATCAAACGAGGGGACGTCGACCCGGGCCGCCACGTCCTCGGCCAAGACGCGACCATGGGCCTCGTCCAGTCGAACCTCCTCCACGCCCAGCGGACCGCGCCGAATCGCCTCCAGGAACCGGCGTTGGGCCTCGTCGCGGTCGATCACGTCGAGGAATTGCTCTTGGGACATAAGGGAAGCCGTCCATGGAGGAACGCCGGTACCACCCAATCGAATACACGAGGGTATTGTATCATCGCCCAAGTTTCGGGAAGATCAATCCGTGGCAAGGGGCGGCCGAAAAACAACTTACCGGTTTCGATTTCGAAAACCGAGGGCCGTAGGGCCGGCTATGCCGGCCGGCTGCCGGGTTCGCAGGCCGTGCGTGGGCCGAAGGACGTAAAGCGTTGGGATTTCAGGTGTTACCACCCACCGGCCCTGTGGGAAGCGGACATGGTTCCATTGTGCCCGATTTTGGTTAACGGGCGCGGACCCTGCGTGTTGCCTGGGAGGGCGAGGCTCCTGCCGAGCCGGGAAATCAGGGTGAATGCCGCCCCCACGGCTCGGCGGGAGCCTCGCCCTCCCGACTTTCCGCAACAGAAACCCGCGTTGGGATGTAGGGTATGAGCCGGGCGGACTACGACTACGACGTGGTGGTGATTGGGGCCGGGCACGCCGGCTGCGAGGCCGCCCTGGCCGCCGCGCGACTGGGAGCCAAGACCGCGCTGCTGACCGGCAATCTCGATACCGTGGCCCAGATGAGTTGCAATCCCGCCATCGGCGGGGTCGCCAAGGGCCATATCGTCCGCGAGATCGACGCCCTCGGCGGCACCATGGCCAGGGCCATCGACGCCGCCGGAATCCACTTCCGCATGCTCAATCGCCGCAAGGGCCCGGCGATGCACGGCCCGCGGGCCCAGGCCGACAAAAGAGCCTACCAGGAGGAAGTCAAGCGGGCCGTGGAATGGCAGGACCAACTCAGCCTGAGGCAGGAGACGGTCGACGAACTGCTGGTCGAGCCCGGCCCACGGCGGCCCCGGGCCGTGGGGGTGCGGGTGCTGGGCGACGTGGTGTATCGGGCCTCGGCCGTGGTGCTCTCCACGGGGACTTTCATGCAAGGGCTGTTGCACTACGGCCCGCAGCAGGTCCGCGGCGGCCGCGCCGGCGAAGGAACCTCCTCCGGAATCAGCCGCTCGCTGGCCCGGCTGGGGTTCGCCCTGGCGCGGTTCAAAACCGGCACGCCGCCCCGGATCAACGGCCGCACGATCGACTACGCGGCCACCCAACTGCAGCCCGGCGACGACCAGCCGCGGCCCTTCTCGTTCCTCACCGATCGAATCCACTGCGAACAACTCCCCTGCTGGATCACTTACACCAATCCCGCGGTCCACCAGGTGATTCAGGCGAACCTCGATCGGGCCCCGATGTATAGCGGGCAAATCGAGTCGACCGGGCCGCGCTACTGCCCTTCGGTGGAAACCAAGTTCGTCCGCTTCGCGGAGAGAGACCGCCACCAGGTCTTTTTGGAGCCGGAGGGACGCCGCACCTGCGAGGTCTACGCCAACGGGCTGGCGACCAGTCTTCCGCGAGACGTGCAGGACGAGATGGTGCGGCGGATCGCCGGCTTGGAGCGGGCCGAGATTCTCCGCTACGGATATGCCATCGAGTACGACTACGTGCCGCCCCGGCAGCTTCACCGTTGGTTGGAAAGCAAGCCCGTCGACGGCCTCTTTCTGGCCGGCCAGGTCAACGGCACCACCGGCTACGAGGAGGCGGCCGGGCAGGGGCTGGTGGCCGGCGCCAATGCCGCCCTGAAGATTGCCCGGCGAGAGCCCCTCGTGCTGGGGCGAGATCAAGCCTACCTGGGCGTGATGATCGACGACCTGGTGACCCGCGGCGTGGTCGAGCCCTACCGGATGTTTACCAGCCGGGCCGAATACCGGCTGCTTTTGCGGGCAGACAACGCGGATCGACGGCTCAGCCGTCTGGGCCACGAAATCGGGCTGGTCGACCAGACCCGTTTTCGGCGGCTCGAAATCAAGGAAGAGGCAATTGCCCAGACCCGCCAGATTCTGGAAACGACCCGCCAAGGCAACGCCCCGCTGGCCAAGCGGTTGAGGCGCCCGGGTGCGGGTTGGGGTGACGTGGTCCGCCGCCTGCCGCAACTCGAAGGAGTCGCCGCCGAGGTCGCCGAGCAGGTCACCTGCGACGTGAAATACTCGGGCTATATCGAGCGGCAGCAGCGAGAGATCGCCCGGCAACGCGGACTCCAGCAGCGTCGCATTCCCCAGGGGTTCGATTTTCAGTCCGTGCCGCAGCTTCGCGCGGAAGCCCGCCAGCGGTTGGCGGAGGTGCAACCGGTCGACCTTGCCCAAGCGAGCCGAATCAGCGGGTTGACCCCCGCCGACCTGGCCGTGTTGATGGTTCACCTCGAGGCTCGGAGCCGGTCGGCGTGAGCGGCTTCGGGTGCTCGTTCTCCTCATCGAGACCTGTAGGCCGGGTCGCGACCGATCTGTAGGCCATTGCCCCCCGTTTCCGCCGCCTCCACCAGCCACCACCTGCGCATACCGGGTCGCGACCCGGCCTACAGCCGATCGCTCGGTCTTGTGGTATGGCGTGAGACTGCGGCATGTTGGGAATCCTTGTGGACTGGGGGAGTCGCGCGGTTTGACGGCACGGAAAGGGTGTTTTGACGAGGAAAATCGCGGAAAATTCGTCCCGGTCTATTGCTCGAAGAACCACCTAATGGGTGTAACGTGTTGCCATCACACATGTTGCGCATACAAGAGTCGTATTGACACTGCCGGAAAGATAGCTATAATTGGTCGCAATTGGCAAGTTCGGTAAGGTCGGCAGAACCGGATAGGTCAGTTAGCTGTGTGCAGTTTCGGGAGGTACAGAGTTTGTGGGCAACCGCGAACTCAAGGCTAGTTTCCCCGAGTTGAACGACATGGAGGCCTAGAGACTCTTGGGGTACTGTGCCGATGATGGTCCCCTGAGGGTTTCGCTGAGACTAGCTGGGCTACGGCTAGGAGGGACGGACAAGTACCCATGGCGAAGAAGACTGTGTTCACCACCGGCGAGGCTGCCAAAATATGTAAAGTCAGCCAGCAGACAATCATTCGTTGCTTCGACTCCGGTCAACTCAAGGGCTTTCGGGTCCCCGGCAGTCGATTTCGACGAATCCCGCGCGAACAGCTCTACATCTTCATGCGGGACAACGGAATCCCCACCGACGCGCTGGAGAGTGGCAAACGCAAGATCCTCATTGTCGACGACGACGAGGAACTCGTGGAGTTGATCTCCGACGTTCTGGAGCGAGACGGTCGTTTCGAAATCCGGGCGGTGAACAACGGCTTTGACGCCGGCATGATGGTCAAGGAATATCGCCCTGACCTGATCGTGCTGGACGTGATGCTGCCGGACATCAACGGCAAGGAAGTCTGCCAGCGAGTCCGCAGTGACAAGACCATGGACGATGTGAGGATCATTTGCATCTCGGGCATGGTCGAGGAAGACAAAGTCGGCGAACTGAAAGCCGCCGGAGCCGACGATTTCATGCACAAGCCGTTCGAGGTCGAGCGATTGATCGAGCGAATGTGCCAGTTGCTGGAGATCGAGGCGGTTCCCAGTCTGTAGCGGGTTGCTCAACCTCATACTGCAACGCAGAGTCAGCCGCAATAGCCGGCCGGCTCTCGCTGCCAAGCTCCGGCTTGGCAGCGCATTTCATCGTGGTCGCGGCGCGGCAGTGGGAATCGGTGTCTGGAGATGCGCTGCCTTTCTGCAATCGCCGCCGGGTCGCGCCGCCTCGTGTTGCCGATGGCCGATGCGTCGGCATCGGCCCTGGTCCGCGCCCTCTTGGAAGACTCGGCCGCAGGCCGCAAGCTGCTGGCGGACTCGTTGGCCGGCGATCCCCCGCTGGCGGTCTGGACCGCATGCCAAGCCGGCGAGTCTCACGCGGAGCCACCCGGCTCGATCGCCCAGTTGGCCGAGTGGCTGGCCGCCGGCGCGCTGGACTGGTGGCAAGGAGATTCCACGGCCCCGGATTTTTCCCAAACGGACGATACCCCGCAAGCCGCCGAATTTGCCCGGCTGGTCGAGCGGGACCTCCAGGTGGCCGCCCTGGCGGCGTTGGCCGGCTCGGCCACCGGCCAAGCGGCGGCCGAAGAGGCCCACGTGCTGGGCCTGCTGGGGGGTGCGTCGGACTGGCTGACGCTCGTTTCCGGGGGAGCCGCCGAACGAACCGTGCGGAAACTCTTGCCCCCCTGGCTGCAAGAAAAAGAACGCTCGCGATCGCTCCCCTACGTTGAGCAAGCGGCCCGCGCCGTCGCCGAGGGGACGTGCCCCGACGGGGCCGGCGAAGATTGGCAACACGCGCAACAGCGGGCCGGCCAGTTGGCGCGGCGTTGGCGGGAGGTTGGCGTGGGCTGTGCCGACCTGCTGCCGGCGGTGGCCCGGCGGCTGGGGCGGCTGGCCGCGCTGGAGGAAAAGTTTCAGTGCTCTCTGGAGCACGAGAAGCTCGAAGCGCTGGCCGAGTTTGCCGCCGGCGCGGGCCACGAAATCAACAATCCCCTGGCGATCATCGGCGGTCGGGCCCAGTTGCTGTTGAAAGACGAGAAGGACCCCCAGCGGCGACGCGAGTTGGCCTTGATCAACGCCCAGGTCCGCCGGGCCCACGAGATGATCGCCGACATGCGGCTCTTCTCCCGCCCACCCCGGCCGCAACCCGAATCGCTCGACCTGGTCGAGCTGGTCGACCGCGTGATCGACGAACTGGCCGACCGCGCGGCCGAGCAGGCGATTCGCGTGGGGCGGACCGGCGACCACGGCCCGTTGACCATCAAGGCCGATCGCGCCGGAGTGAGCGTGGTGGTTCAAGCGCTCTGCCGCAACGCCTTGGAGGCGATCGGCCACGACGGCGCCATCGAGATCGACGTGCGACGCGAAGGCGAGAGCGTTCGGCTGACGGTTCGCGACGACGGCCCGGGCATTTCGCCCCAGCAGCGGAGCCACATTTTCGACCCCTTCTACTCCGCCCGGCAGGCAGGGCGAGGACTGGGTTTCGGGTTGTCGAAGGTCTGGCGGATCGTGACCTGTCACGGTGGCCGGATCGAGGTCCAGAGCCGTCCGGGAGAAGGCGCCGCGCTGATCGTCTGGCTGCCGCGAAAATACCAGCCCGATCGCGGCTAGCGGCGTTCGGCGCGGCTCTCCTCAGCGTTCGGCGCGGGTCTCCTCAGCGTTCGGCGCGGATCTCCCGACCCCGCTCCCCCCAGGTGGCAACGCCCAGGTGGTGTCCCCATTCGATGGGTCGAGTGATGTGCGTTGACCTCTTGTGGCTCCCGCCACACCGGTTCAAGAACCGGTGCTACCCACGGCGTACGCCGGCAACAGCGCCGCCAGCTCCGGGTGGGGCCGGGTGATCACGTCGGCCAGAATCAGCTTGCCCTGGAGTCGCTCGACCGTTTGCCGGCCCGCGTCGATCGCCGCGCTCACCGCGGCCACGTCGCCGCGAACCATGATGGTGACGTAGGCGGCGCCGATCTTCTCCTTGCCGACCAGCTCGACCGCCGCCGCCTTGAGCATCTCGTCGGTAGCGTGCAGGGCGGCCACCAGCCCTTGCGTCTCGATCAGGCCCAGGGCGTAGGAGTCTGCCATCGGTTCGTCTCGCTTGGTTAGACCGTCGTGGATGTCCAACAGGGGGATATAGGCTGGAGCCCGGGTGGCGAGGCCTCGGACCTCTGGGGTGGGGCCGGCAATCACCACCAGGTCGGCCCGGCTGCCCATCCGTCGTGCCAATTCGACCCCGGCCTCGCCCGCGGCACGAACGTCCTCGGCCCCGCCGGCCAGCTTGAGGCACTGCTCGGCGCCCATACTGCTTTCGATGCCGATGATTTCCACGCCGGCCGCCTTCGAGCACCGGTCGGCCACCAGCAGTGCCGGCGTGAGGTTGGCAATGTCGAGCAGGGCGAGGCTGGGGGGCATCGGATGGATGGTCGATGATTCAGGATGATTCCGGTGGATCACGCACTCGGGTCCCGTAGTGCTTCGAGAACGGAGGCCACCACCTGGCCGATCAGTTCCGGGCTGAAGCCACCGCCGCCGGCCGTCGTGGTGCCGCGGGCATCGAGGCCGGCTTCGGCGTAGAGCTTGCCCAGCTTCGGCTCGATCTCTGCCAGGATCGCCTGGTGGCGCTGGGAAAGCGGCTGGCGGCCGGGACCGATGCTCAGCCCGCGGAGCCGGATCGCCACCCGGCAGGCTTCGGGAAAATCAGCCGTCAAAAGCAACTCGTCGAAAATCCGCCGCACCAGGTATTGCAGCCGGCAGGCTTCGTCGATCCGTCCGGCCGTGGTCGCTTCGTAGAGCCGGCGGGTCAACTCGGGCACGACGCCGCTGGTGGCGTTGGTGCCGCCGTCGCAGCCGATCAGCAGCATCGGCATGAGCACGGCGTCCCAGCCGGTGAGAAAGCTGAAGTCGGGCCGGTTGGGGCGAACCGCCTCGATCATCCGCATCATCTGCGGCACGTCGCCGGAGGAGTCCTTGATCGCCACGATCCGCTCGCACTCCTCGCTCAGCCGCTGGATGGTGGGCACGTCGATCGGCGAGGCGAACATGGGGATGTTGTAGAGGGTAACGTCGACCGGGGTGTTGCGGCCGATCTCCTTGAAGTAGGCGTAGACGTTGTCGGGGCTCAGACGGTAGTAGAAGGGCGAGACGATGGCCACCGCACGCACGCCCAGTTGGGCGTAGTATTCGCACGCACGAAGCGTTTCGCGGACGTTGGCCTCGGCCGCCCCGGCCAACACCGGCACGCGGCCGGCCGTCTGCTCGACGATGATCTCGATGATCCGGCGTCGCTCGGGGGGCGTGAAGCGAGTGAACTCGCCGGTGGAGCCGTTGGGATAGAGGCCGTGGACGCCGCGGTCGATCATCCAGTCGACGTAGCGCCGCAGCGCCGGCTCGTCGATCCCGCCGGCGGTGTCCAGCGGCACCATGTTGGGCGTGAAGATGCCGCGAAGCTTTCCTTGACCGGTCATGGCGGGGCAATTCTCCTGGCTCGGCAACACGATCGCCGCAACCGGCACAACCGGCACGGCCGCGGCGGGGGCTGAAGAAACATAGCTTGCCCCAAGCGGCCTCGGGCCCCGGCCACCGCCGGAAGCGCGCCAAACAGGGAGGATTTTGTCGGCGGCCGGCACGTATGGGGGAAGTGAATCGGTGGTACAATCGGAAAGAGGTCTCCGCCTCGGGGGCCGCCTCTGCTCGCCCATCCCTCGGACCACGATGACTCGTTCGCCCAATCAAGAATCCCTGACCATCGTGATCCCCGCGCTGGACGAGGAAGAGGCGATCGGCCGCACGCTGACACGCTGCCTGGAGGCGATCGAGCCGATCCGGCGGCAGGCCGGGTTGGAAAGGGTCGAGATCATCGTGGTCAGCGACGGCTCGACCGACCGCACCGCCGAGATCGCCCGCTCCTTCGACGGCGTCAAGCTGATCGAGTTCGAGCGCAACCGCGGCTACGGCGCGGCGATCAAGGAGGGATTCCGCCAGGGCAGCGGCTCGCTGGTCGGATTCCTCGACGCCGACGGCACCTGCGATCCGCTCTTTTTCGGCCCGCTGTGCCGCACCCTGATCGACCAGCGGGCCGACGTGGTGCTGGGCTCGCGGATGGGCCCCGGCTCCCAAATGCCCGCCCTTCGCCGCCTGGGCAACCACCTCTTCGCACTCCTCTTGGGCTTCTTGTGCGGCCGGGCCATCGCCGACACGGCCAGCGGCATGAGGGTCTTGCGGCGGGAGTCGCTGGAACGGCTCTATCCGCTGCCGGACGGACTCCACTTCACCCCCTCGATGAGTGCCCGGGCCATCCTCGGCGGCCTCCGCCTGATCGAGTTGCCCATGGCCTACCACGAGCGCCTCGGGCAGAGCAAGCTGCGGGTGTTTCGCGACGGCGTGCGGTTTGTGCGGGTGATCGTCGACGGGGTGCTCTGCTATCGTCCCGAGCGGCTGTTCTTGATCGCCTTCACCCTCTGCCTCTTGGTGGGGGCGCTGCTGGCGGCCTACCCGATCGAGTTCTACCTGGCCAATCGCCGGGTCGAGGAGTGGATGATCTACCGGTTCCTGGTTTGCGGGCTGTTGGGGTCGGTGGGCTATCAACTGTTGGCGGCCCTGGCCCTGGCCCACCGGATGGCGACCTTGGGCCCCACGAGCCGAGCCCCCGATGCGTTCTGGCCGGCGCTTTTGGCCCGGCTGTTCGAGGGGTGGATTCTGCTGGCCTTCGTCAGCGCCGTGACGCTGGTTTCCTTCCTCCTCTTGTGGCCCGGGCTGCTGCAATACGCCACCACCGGCCACGTCACGATGCACTGGTCGCGGCTGGTCACGGGGACGTTCGGGCTGCTGCTGGCCTCGCAGGGTACGATCGCCGGCGTGTTGATGCGGGTGCTGGCGATCTGGAAAACCCAGCACCGGCGGCGCGAGGCGGACACGAAAACCGAGTAGAGTGCGTGCTCCGCACGCACGCGCCTTAACCTGGTTCCCAAGCTCCAGCTTGGGAACCCGCGGCCCGATGCGGTCCCAAGCTGGAGCTTGGGACCGAGATTCGGCTTTGCGTGCGTGCGGAGCACACACCCTACGGCACTGCTTCACCAACAGCGAACAACGCATGGCCCAACGCGACGATTCCGATTTCGACGCCTATGCGGCCGGCTACGACGCGGCGCTGGCACGGGGGCTGGTCCTTTCCGGCGAAGGCAAGGAGTATTTCGCCCGAGGGCGTCTTCGCTGGCTGGCGAATTGCCTCCAGCGGATCGGTTTTCGGCCGGCAAACGTGCTCGATTTCGGCTGCGGCACGGGCACCTCGATTCCGCTCATTGTGGACATCCTGGGAGCGGACTCCGTGGTCGGGCTGGACGCCTCGCGGCGGGCCTTGGAGGTGGCCGCCAAGAGCCTGGGCGAGAAGCCCGTCCGCTTCGTGCCGGCCGATCGCTACCGGCCGGCCGGCGACATGGACCTGGTTTTCACCAACGGCGTGTTTCATCATATCGAGCCGGAGGATCGGCCGGCGGCGCTGGCGGTGATCGAGCGCTCCCTGCGGCCCGGGGGAATACTGGCCTTCTGGGAAAACAACCCCCTCAATCCCGGCACCCGCTGGGTGATGCGGCGGATTCCGTTCGACCGCGATGCCCGGCCGATCACCGGCGGCGGGGCCGCCCGGCTGCTTCGGCCCAGCGGCCTGGAAGTGCTGCGGACCGATTACCTGTTCGTTTTTCCGCGCGTGCTTCGTGCGTGTCGCCGGCTGGAGCCGTGGCTGTGCCGGTTGCCGATCGGGGCCCAGTACCAGATACTGGCGAGGAAGAGCCGGTCGCCGGAATGAGCGGTATCGGGTCGGTCCGGGAAAAGGGGTGAATCCATGTCACGCGGCGAGCGCTCCGCTCACAAGATCCTGCTGGCCCCCGTTCTGCTGGGGCTGATCGTCTACCTGGTGCTTTTCTACGCCTCGCCGATGAGCGTGATGCAGGGCCGGGGAGGAAAGGCTTTTTCTCGGGGCGAGTTCGTGGCCACCTGGCTCTTCCTGCCCGACGAATTGGCGGCCCAGTGGACCGCGCCCGACGGCAGCATGGGGATGCTCGATCGGCTGCCCGTGTTGCTCACGGCGGCGGGAGTTCTCCTGGGCGCGGCGGCGGCCGGCTGGCTGGTGCTGGTCGGCTTTCGCCTGGCTGGGTGGATGACCCGCTTGGAGCAGGTCG
>CAYZWG010000152.1:5485-11784 GCA_964481605.1 uncultured Planctomycetaceae bacterium | reverse complement strand
CGGCCAGCCAGACGGTGAAACAGCGGGGATGATGATCGCGGCCGTAGTTCGTCTTGGTGAGTTTGCCCTGGCAGTAGATCGTGCGGCCGAACTCACCGCCCCAGACCACCAGCGTGTCGTCCAGCAGACCCCGCCGCTTGAGGTCGGTAATCAGGGCCGCAGAGGGCTGGTCGATATCGCCGCACTGGAGGCGGATGTCACTGGGCAGGTTGCCGTGCTGGTCCCAGCCGCGAATGAAAATCTGCACGAAGCGAACGTCCCGCTCGGCCAGCCGCCGGGCCAAGAGGCAGTTGGCGGCGAAGGTGCCCGGCTTGCGGCTGTGGGGACCGTAAAGCTCAAATGTTTTCTCCGGCTCGTCGGAGAAGTCCATCAATTCGGGCACCGAGGTCTGCATCCGGTAAGCCATTTCGTACTGGGCGATGCGGGCGTCGATCTCCGGGTCGCCGGCCGCGGCCAGTTGCTGCCGGTTGAGCTCGGCCAGGGCGTCCAACATGCGGCGGCGGGTCTTGGGGCGAACGCCCTGGGGGTTGGAAAGGTAAAGCACCGCGTCGCCGCTGGTGCGAAGGGCCACGCCCTGGTGGCGCGAGGGAAGCCAGCCGCTGCCCCAGAGCCGCGAGTAGAGCGCCTGGGCGTCCCGCTTGGCGCTCCAGGTCGAGTGCAGCACGACGAAGTCGGGCAGGTCGCGGTTGAGTGTGCCCAGCCCGTAGGAAAGCCAGGCTCCCAGGCTGGGCCGGCCGGGAAGTTGGCTGCCGGTCATGAGGAAGGTGATGGCCGGGTCGTGGTTGATCGCCTCGGTGTGGAGCGTCTTGATGATCGCCAGGTCGTCGACCACGCCGGCCGTGTGGGGCAGAAGCTCGCTCAGCCAGGCGCCCGACTTGCCGTGCTGCTGGAACTTGAATATCGACGGGGCAACGGGGAAGCGGGCCTGGCCGGAGGTCATCGTGGTGATCCGCTGGCCCATGCGAATCGAGTCGGGCAGATCGACGTCGAACATCTCCGCCATCTTGGGCTTGTAGTCGAACATGTCGAGCTGCGAGGGTGCCCCGGCCATGCAGAGGTAGATCACCCGTTTCGCCGTGGGCTGGTGATGGGGTTTCGCCAGCACGCCGTGCTCGGCCACATACGCCTCGGCGGGCGCGGCCGGCGACTCGCGGCCGAGGATCGAGGCCAGCGCCGCCGTGCCGATTCCCGTGGCGGCGCGGCCAAAGAACTGGCGTCGGGTTTGGAGCAAGGCGTACTGCCGGCGAGGGTCCATGGGAGCCTCCGGATGGTCAAGTAGGGTGCGTGCTCCGCACGCACGCGGCGGGAATAAAAGCATACGGCTGCGGCGCGTGCGTGCGGAGCACACACCCTGCCAACGGAACACGCGCCGGACTCAGTTCTTGGTGATTGTTTCGTCCAGGTTGAGGATGCAGTTGGCCACCACGGTCCAGGCGGCCAACTCGACCGGGTCGATCTGCTCGTCGCGGGGGGCTTCGCCGGCGGCGATGGTGGCCTTGGCCGCCGCCGGGTCGGCCTGGTAGTCGGCCCGCTGGGCCTGGTAAAGCCGCAAGAGCGTTTTTGTCTCCGAGTCGGTCGGCGGCCGGGCCAGCGCCAGCCGGAAGGCCCGCCCGATCCGCTCCTGGGGCGTGGGGCCGGCCTCGTGGATCACCCTCTCGGCAAACTTGCGGGCGGCCTCGAAAAACTGCACGTCGTTCAGTAACGCCAGCGCCGCCAGCGGCGTATTGGTGCGGGCGCGGCGGACCGTGCACGTTTCCCGGCTGGGGGCGTCCATCAGCAGCATGGTGGGCGGCGGCGAGGTCCGTTTCCAAAAGGTGTACATGCTGCGGCGGTAGAGGGCCTCGCCGTGGTCCTGCACGAAATTGGCCGTGTTGCTCGACGTGTAGCCCACCGCCTTCCAGAGTCCCCCCGGCTGGTAGGGCTTGACGCTGGGGCCGCCGATCGTGCCCACCAGCAGGCCGCTGATGGCCAGCGCGTTGTCGCGGACCACCTCGGCGTCCAGACGGAAACGCGGGCCCCGGGCCAGCAGCCGGTTGTCCGGATCGCGGGCGTAGGCCTCGCCCGAGGCGGCCGACGTCTGCCGATACGTGGCCGAGGTGACCATCAACCGCTGCATCTTCTTCACATCCCACCCGCTGGCCAGAAACTCCGTGGCCAGCCAATCGAGTAGCTTGGGATGCGAGGGCGGATCGCCCTGGGAGCCGAAGTCGTCGGTCGTCTTCACCAGGCCCGTGCCGAAGTAGTGCTGCCAGAACCGGTTCACCGTGACGCGGGCCGGCAGCGGGTTGTCGGCGTCGACCAGCCAGCGGGCCAGACCCAGGCGGTTGGCGGGCAGGCCGGCCTTCATCGGCGGCAGGATCGAAGGCACGTCGGGTTGGACCGTCTCGCGGGGCTGATCGTATTGGCCCCGGTGGAGCACGTGCGTCTGCCTCGGCTGGGCCATGTCCGCCATTACCAGCGTGGCGGGGATTTTCTTCTCCAGCGCCGCCTGCTTCTTCTTTACCTCGTCGAGCTTGCCGTGAAGCGGATCGAACCGGTGGCGGGTGGCCGAGCAGACGTGTTCGAGGAAGTAGTCGTGAACTTGCTTCTTCTGGGCATCGTTCCGCTTGTCCGCGGCGACCTTCAGCGCGTCTTGCACCGGCTTGGGCAGGGAGGAAGCGGCGCCGCCCTGCTGGGCCTTTTCCCACACCGCCAGCGACTCGAAACCGCGGCCCGCCTGGGGTGTTTTGCTGTGGATTCCGGCCGTGTCCCAGTGGACCGTGCCGGCAAACTGGGTGAAGGCCCAGCCGTTGATCTTGGCCCCGGGCTTGAGGCCCACCTGGGCGGCCGGCACCTCCAGCCGGACCCAACCGCCCGCGGCGGGTAACGACCCGCCGGGGTGCCGGCCGGCCGAGCCGTCCTTGCCCCAGTCGATCAGGTTTTCGCCCCAATAGACCCGATGCTCCCAACTGCCGTCGTTGAACTGCAACATGATCTGGCGGGGCGGATTCTCGCCGTCGAGATAGACGTGGGCAAACAACACGTCGCCGGAACCCACCACCAGCGGCTGGGCCGCGCCGGTGAAAAAGTGCTGGCTGCGGCCGGCGGACGTGCGGCGGGTCGATTTCTCGCCCGAGTGGGGAGCAAACTCGCCGGCCGAGACGAATTGCCACGGCTGGGGGCCGTCGCCTTGCGGCTCTGCCCCGGCGGGCAGGGCATCGTCGATCCAGACGAAGTCCTCCGCGCCGATCTCGCCCACGGCGTCCCCGGCCACCGGATCGACGTATTCGATCCTTGCCAGCTCGGCCTTGACCTGCGCCTCCAGTTCGGCGATCGCCTTGCGGTAGGTCTCGGCCTGGGCCGCCTGCTGGGGGGTGGGAAGCTTGACCACCGGCGGCGGCAGCAGGGCGTTGCCGTCCATCGGCTTGTCGGCCGTGCTGTTGTAAAAGGCAAACAACTCGTAGAACTCTTTCTGCGAGATGGGATCGAACTTGTGGTCGTGACAGACCGCGCAGCCGATCGTCAACCCCAGCCAGACGCTGCCGATCGCTTTCACTCGGTCGACGGCGTAGCGAACGCGAAACTCCTCGTCGATCGCTCCCCCTTCGCTGGTGCTCACGTTGCAGCGGTTGAAGCCCGTGGCCACGCGATCCTGGACCGTCGCTTCCGGCAGCAGGTCGCCGGCCAGTTGCACCACGGTGAACCGATCGAACGGCATGTCCGCGTTGAAGGCCCGGATGACCCAATCGCGATAGGGCCAGATCGACCGCTGGTTGTCCAGGTGCATCCCGTGGGTGTCGCCGTAGCGGGCCGCGTCGAGCCAGTAGCGGGTCATCTGCTCGCCGTAACGCGGCGAGGCCAGCAGCCGGTCGACTAGCTTCTCGTACGCCTGGGGCGATTGGTCGGCCAGAAAGGCATCGACTTGCTCAAGCGTGGGCGGCAGGCCGGTGAGGTCCAGGGTCACGCGGCGAATCAGCGTCCGGCGATCGGCCGCCGGCGACGGCTTGAGGCCCTCGCGCTCCAGCCGGGCCAGCACGAAGGCGTCGATCGCGTTGCGACACCATGCCTTCTCCTCCACCTGGGGCAACTCCGGCCGCCGGGGTTTGACAAAGGCCCAATGCTGGTCCCACGGCGCCCCGGCCGCAATCCAGCGGCGGATCCGTTCGATCTCCTCCGCGTTCAATCGGTGCTCCGCCTCCGGCGGAGGCATTCGCTCGTCTTCATCCTTGTTGCTGATGCGGGCCCACAGTTCGCTCTCGTCCGGTTTGCCCGGCACAATCGCTCGATAGCCGCCCAGATCGCCAAAGGCACCCTCCTTGATGTCCAGCCGCAGGTCGGCCTCGCGGCTGGACTCGTCGTTGCCGTGGCAGACAAAACACTTGTCGCTCAGAACGGGCCGAATCTGGCGGGCGAAATCGACCGGCGGGGAGGAGTCCGCGGCCACGGCGATCGACGGACCGAACGCGGCCAGCAGTGCGACCAACAGCAACGCCGGCGGCAAAGAAAGCGGACGTCGCGACACGGCGCGTCTCATCGGGACCTCCCCCTGTCGAGGGCGAGAACACGGGCGATGGCGAAGCTCAACGGCCAAGTTAGCCACGTCGGTTTATTTTTGCAACCCACACCTGTCGTAATTATCGAGCACCCAACCCAATACGGCAAACCCCTCCACTGAGGGGAGCGTGGATCCCCGTATCACCTGGTTCCCAATCCCCGTAGGCCGGATCGCGATCCGGCGTCCCACTTTTCGCCTGGTTCCCAAGCTCCAGCCCTTCACTTGGTTCCCAAGCTCCAGCTTGGGAACCCGCGGGCCGGGAGTCTTGCTCCACGGCGGTCCGTGTTTGGCGCGGGTCTCCGACCCCCGCCGAAAGCGTCGACCGGAGGTCTCCTCTGAGGCGACAGCCGTGGCGGTTGGGCGACCATTGGTCCTCTCTCGGCGGGGTCGGGAGACCCGCGCCGAACGCGAGACGGCGAAGCGGAGCTTCGCCCCGGGTGCGGTCCCAAGCTGGAGCTTGGGACCGAGCGTAGAAGATCACCTGGTTCCCAAGCTGGAGCTTGGGACCGAGATGAAGATCGCCATCCGGCCTATCAACTCTGCACCTACCGCTCGGTCAGCTTCTTGAAAAGTGCGATCTCGGCCGGATCGAACGGCGTGCCGTCCGGGTGGAGCAGGTCGTGGAACCACCGCGGGGGTGGGGGGGCATTCTTCGGCGAGCCCCAGGGGTAGATCGTCTGGGTCTTGCCGGCCACCAGACCCCAGTTGTAGCAGCCGACGTGCTCTCGCCGGAAGATGGGCAGATGCGAGCGAACGTCGCTGGTCCCGCGCCGCAGCCATTCCGTACAGATCACCGGCCGGCCAAGCTTCTTCAGTTCGGTGATTTGGGCCACCAAGCCGGGGGCATCGCCGTAGTTGTGAAAGGTGATGATGTCCGAGGCGCCAAGTTGAAACGCGTTTAGCTCATGGTTGTGTAACCAGACACCGGTGCTGAGCGGCTGGGTGGGGCCCGCCGCCCGGGCCCAGCGGAAAGTCGCTTGCAACAGCTTGAGCGATTTCACCCCCTGGCCGCTGTTGCCCGGCTCATTGTAAAGGTCCCAGAAAAGGATTCGCTCGTCGCCGGCGAACGTGCCCACGATGTCTCCCACGTAACGCTCCAGCCGGCCCCACCGCGCAGAATCGTTGACCACGGCCTTGCCGGGACTCTGCATCCAGCCCGAGTTGTGAACGCCGGGAATGGGATCGGGCTGTTTGCCGATCTTGGGGTGTTCGTTCCAGCAGTCGTCGAAGATCACCAGCACCGGGCGGATGCCGTGGCCTTGGGCGATGGCCAGAAAGCGGTCCACCCGCCGCTTGAAGCCGTCGGGGTCGGCCTGCCAGGCGAGGTCGTGAAGGTAGACGCGGACGCTGTTCATGCCGATCGCGGTGGCCAGTCCCAGCTCGCGGTCGATCGTGGCCGGGTCGAAGGTCTCCGCCTGCCACATCTCGAGCTGGTTGACGGCGGTGCTGGGAATGAAGTTGCAGCCGACAATCCAGGGCAGTGCCCGGTACCAGGCGTTGGCCTTCTCGGCCGGCCAACGAGCAGCAGTCGATTGGGCGGCGACTGCCGCTGGGCAAAAGAGGACCACGCAGAGCAAGGCGGAAAGAAAGGGCTTCATCGGGCGACCTTGGATGTTGGATAAGATTGGATGTTGGAGAAGAGTTGTGTCTCGTTCCCAAGCTCCGGTTCATTCACCAGGTTTCCATACTCCCCTGGTTCCCAAGCTCCAGCTTCTCATCTGGTTCCCAAGCTCCAGCTTCTCCCCTGGTTCCCAAGCTCCAGCTT
>CAYZWG010000152.1:0-5385 GCA_964481605.1 uncultured Planctomycetaceae bacterium | reverse complement strand
CTTCTCATCTGGTTCCCAAGCTCCAGCTTCTCCCCTGGTTCCCAAGCTCCAGCTTCTCCCCTGGTTCCCAAGCTCCAGCTTGGGAACCGAACGCCCCGGCGTTTCGCTTCGTCGCCGGCGAAGCAGAGCTTCGCCCCGGATGCGGTCCCAAGCTGGAGCTTGGGACCGAGCGTAGAAGCTGGAGCTTGGGATCGAGCGTGACGGGAACCGCCCTCCCCGGTGCTCACTTGTCACCTGGTTCCCAAGCTCCAGCTTGGGAACCGAACGCAGCGGGAGCCAACCGCCCCGGTGCTCCCCCGGTTCCCTTGCATTATTGACGACCCCGCTGCGCTCCGCAACAATGGATTCGAGTTGCCCGCAACGTTCAGGGCGCAATCGTTCCGAGTTGCCCGCGGTGCGTGCCTTTGTTGGCAGAATGCAGGGGACCTTGCGATGACCGAGCCCGGGCGTCTGATGAGTGAGCACCTCGCCGTTTCGCGGCGGTTTTTCTTGAAGCTGGGCGTTGCCGGCGCGGCCGGGCTGAGTGCCGCGCCGCTGTTGGCCGAGAACGCCGATCCGGAAGCCCTGCTGGCCGCGGCGGTCGGCCAGTTGGAGTATCTCACCGGCGTGGAGAGTTTTCGCACCATCGGCCGGGGCAAGCCGAAGCCGAACACCCTGCCCCCGGAGAAACTCCGCCAGGTGGGCCTCACCAAGCAGACATGGCAACTCGAAGTGATCGCCGATCCGGAGAGCGATTCCCGGATCGAAAAGCCGCTCTCCAAGGAACTCGGCACGGCGCTCGATTGGGACGGCCTGATGCGTCTGGCCGAGACCCGCGCGGTGCGGTACCTCAAGGTGATGACCTGCACCAACGCCGACAAGCCGTTCGGGATGGGGCTCTGGGAGGGTGTGCCGCTGGGAGACGTGATCTGGCTCACCCGGCCGAAGGCCAATGTCCGCCGCGTCTACTACTACGGCTATCACAACGACGATCCCCGGCAGCGGTTCCAGAGCTCGCTTCCCATCAGCCGCGTGCTGGAAGCCCCGCCGGGCGAGGAGCCGGTGCTGCTCTGCTACAAGCTCAACGGGCATTGGCTTTCGCCGGCCGAGGGCGCGCCGGTGCGGATGCTCGTGCCGGAGGCCTACGGCAACAAGTCGGTCAAGTGGCTCCAGCGGGTGCTGTTGACCAACGACTTCAAGAACAACGACACCTACGCCGAGTGGAACAACGACACGACCAGCCCGCTGAAGACCTGCGCCCATTTCATCCACGTTCCCCCAGAGGCCCGCCCGGGCCGCCCGCTGCCGGTGACGGGGTTGGCCCAGGTGGGGACGTCGGGCCTGGCCAAGGTCGAGGTGTGGCTGGCACCGCAAGGCGAGAATTGGCCGGAAGACGATCCCTACTTCAGCAAGGCGCCGTGGCGGGAGGCAACCATCCTGCCGCCACCGGACGATTGGGGCGGGGGCCTGCCCGAGGGAAAGCTGCCGCCCGGCGTGAGCCGGATCGATGCGGCCACGGGCAAGCCGCGGGCGTGGCCCTTGCGAAACACGATCGCCCATTGGGCCGTGCTGTTGGAGGGGATCGCCCCCGGCAAGTACGAGCTGCGCTGCCGCACGATCGACGCCCGAGGGTTCGCCCAGCCGATGCCGCGGCCGTTTCCCAAGGGGGGGCGAAACGCGATTCAGGTGGCGAAGCTGGTGGTGGGGTAGCGGGATCGACCGAATAGCGGGCTCGGCGTTTCCGCTCCGGCCCCGCGCCGGGGTTTCACGGCCCACCCGCCTGGAAGTGCTGGGCGGCCTCCCCGGCGGTGAGTGCCCGATCGTGGAATGCCACCTGGCAGATTTTGCCCTCCCAGCCGAACCGCCCGTCGCTCCGCCCGCCCACCCAGATTTGCTTCACCTCGGGGCCGCAGCCGGGCGGCAGTTGGGCGTCCACCTCGGGCGTGGTGCGGCCGTTGAGATAGATGACAACCCGGCGGCCGTCTCGCACCCAGACCACGTGCATCCACTGCTTGAGCGGGATTTCCGTGGTGCCGCAGGCGGTGTCTTCCCGCTGATCGCCGTTGTAGACGAAGAGTTTTCCCTGCAACTGGCCGTCGTTGAACGTGCCGCCGATTCCCAGGTGCTCGCCGGGCGCCCCTTGCACCCCGTCCACGCCCCGCGAGAACATGTAGCCGGTGACTGCCCTGGCGTCGCTGGGCAACCCGTTCCAGAACCACCCTTCGACGCTGTAGGTTTCGCCCAGCTCGGGCAGTTCCGCCGCCAACCGCCCGCCGGCGAAGTGGACCGCCCGCGACGTTTGCCCCGGGCCGCAAAAGCCCTCCCGGGCGGGGCCCGGCAGGTAGAAAGCCACCCCCGGCTGGTAGCGACCGCGGAGGTTGTGTCCCGAAAGGTCGGCCGCCAGCGGGCCGCGAATCTCGTCCATCGGCCAATAGGCGATCGGCTTCGCCGCCAGCACCGCCCGGGCGTGGCTGCCCGAGGCCGGCCGGATGGGGCGCCGGCCACTGTCGGCAATCTCCTCCAACAGCCCCAGCACCGCCTCCACGATCTTCGGCTCGGCGGTCGTCTCCAGCCCGGCCGTTCGGGCGGGCCACGTGTTGTAGCCGCCAAACACGAATAGCTCCGGCGGCGGAATGTAGCCCTCCGCCCCGTTGGCCAGCTCAATGTTGATCGTCTGCTCCAGCGGGCTTTGCTCTTTCAGCTTCAGCCCGGTGATGGCGTAGACCTCGCAGGGGATCGCCGTGATGCCCAACCCGCCGATCCGCACCGCCTGGAGCTTCAGTTCCCGCCGGGGGTTTTCACTCAAATCAACTTGCTCCAAGGCGTAGACCTCCGGCCGGCTGTTGGGCTTGGCCCGATCGCCCATCGCCGCGATCACCTGGCGGGCCCACTTCATCCGTGCTTCGCCGGGCAGCCTTCGCCCCAGCCGCAGGGTTCGCTCGGCCATGGCCAGCGGAACCCACGGGCGGAAGTCGATCCTCGCGTACGCCTCCATCGCCCTGCCGGCAACTCGCCCCGCGTAGGTGTCGATGTCGATCGCCACCCGCGGCCGCGAATAGTCCATCCAGTGCTGGTCGCCGCTGGTCCCCTGCGACATCATCGCCACCACCGGCGGGTGAGCGACGTCGGGGTAGAGACGTTCGGCCATCTGGCGGGCAAACCGCCCAAAATAATCGGCCGAAAACGGAGCCGCGCCGAAATAGTGCATCGAGTAGTTGGCCAACACGGCCATCGGCTTGCCGTCCAGCCGCTGCACGGCGAGCAGCGACAGCTCGGGGTCTTCCGGCCCGCAGGGGGCGATGTAGTCCGGGTTCTGGTAGCCCGGGTGCATCATCGCCCGGATCGTCCGCTCGCCGAAGGGGTCCTCGCCGATCCGGTCCGGACGCCGAAACCAAACGCGGCAATTCGTGTCCTGCGGGTCTTCGACCGCGGCCCAACCGATCCGGGCCGGCACCAGGTTGGCCGCCGCGTCGACGATCGCCTTGACGATCCGGCCCGGCAACAGCGCCGCGTAGGGCGCGTCGACGCCGGTTCCCAGCGCCCCCATCACCGACGGCGCCGAATGCGTGTGGGTGGCCGAGATCAGCATCCGATCCGCGTCCAGGCCGGTGGCCGCGGCCGCCTGCCGCTTCACCTCGTCGAGCATCCGCCGCGGCATCATCAGGGTGTCGACCACCACCATCGCCAGCCGGGTCGCACCGTCGTCGAGAACCAGCGCCCGGACGTAAAGCGGGTCGCGCACCGTGTCGCCTTTCCGCTCCAGGAAACCGCCACTGCAAACGGCCGGCAGAGTCTCCGGCGAAATGTCGACCTGGGCCGCTCCGGCACGGAAGAGACGTCCCGACTTCGACGGTTCCGCCCCCGGCAAGGCATCGCCGGGCGACGTTCGGCCGACCGTCGCCGAGCCGACGCACGCAATGCCTGCCAGGGCCGTCTGCCGCAAGAACCGCCGGCGATTCGTCTGGCTACCCATCGGCCTCCCCCCAACCAGAAAGAGCCATCCGCGGGAAAACACGTGGAAACTTCGTCTGGTTATAAAAGGGCCGTGCCCGGCACGCAAGAGAACGGGCCAATCCGCCGTGGGCCGGGTTTTGTTCCTCACGCCGCACGGATATGCTTGATCGCAGGGAGCACCGAGAACCGACAACCCAGTATTCCACCATGCCGACCGCCACCAACACCAACCAGGCAACACTTCACGACGTGGCCCTCGTCGGCGCCGGCCCGATCGGTCTGGAACTGGCCGCCGCCTTGAAGCGAGCCGCCGTCGAGGCCGTTCATTTCGAGGCCGGCCAGATCGGCCGGACAATCGCCCGCTGGCCGCCCAACACCCACTTCTTCAGCTCGCCCGAGCGAATCGCCATCGCCGGCGTCCCCATCCCCAACGTCGACCAGACCAAGATCACCGGCGAGGCCTACCTGGCCTACCTGCGAAGCGTGGTCGAGCAGTTCGACCTGAGGATACGCACTTACGAACGCGTGTTGAACGTTTCCCCGGAGAAGGGTGAATTCATCATCCAAACGGAAAACCGTGCCGGCCGGCAGGTCTACCGGGCGCGTCGGGTGGTGCTGGCCACCGGCGGCCTGGCACGCGCCCGCCGCCTCGACATCCCCGGCGAGGACTTGCCCCACGTGAGCCATTACCCCGCCGACCCGCACAAGTATTTTCGCACCCGCGTGCTCGTGGTGGGCGGGCGGAACTCGGCCCTGGAGACGGCGTTGCGGTGTTTTCGGGCGGGGGCCCGGGTGACCATCAGCTATCGTCGCGACGCTCTCGACCCCGAGATTCCCAAACCCCACCTGGTGGCCGAGATCACGATGTGGATGGAGGAGGGGAAGATCGACTTCCTGCCGGCGACCGTGCCGGTGGAGATTACCCCGCGGCACGTGGCCTTGGCTCCCACCCGCCACGGCCAAGCGACCGCCGGGCCTCGCACCTGTCTGCCCGCCGACTTCGTCCTCTTGTGTACCGGGTTCGAGGCCGACATGAGCCTTTGCCAGGCGGCCGGCGTCGAGCTGCAAGGCGACCGGCGAGTGCCCGTGCTGGATCCCCGCACGCTCCAGACCAACGTGCCCGGCCTCTACGTCGCCGGCACGGCCACCGCCGGCACGCAGGAGCGGTTCCGGGCCTTCATCGAAACCTGCCACGTCGACGTGGAGAAGATCGTGGCCGCGCTGACCGGCGGGAAAGCACCGTAGGCCCAATACCATTGAATGGAGCCAGCGTTCGGCGCGGGTCTCCCGACCCCGCCGAAAGCGCCGATCGGAGGTTTCCCAAGTCGCAACAGCCGTGGCGATTGGGAGACCATCGGTCCTTTCTCGGCGGGGTCGGGAGACCCGCGCCGAACGTTGCCCCGCACGCACCACGCCCACAACCCGCTCACGGCCCGCCCGGTTGCCGCCACG
>CAYZWG010000151.1:0-11813 GCA_964481605.1 uncultured Planctomycetaceae bacterium | reverse complement strand
ATTCTGGATATCCCGTCTAAAAACTGGACTTTTGCAAACTCCTCCCCTCTCCCTCTGGGAGAGGGGCCGGGGGTGAGGGGTGAGAGAAGGCACGCAAGCAAGGCATGACATTCTTCCGCCAATCGCCCTCACCCTAACCCTCTCCCGCAGGGAGAGGGGACAAAAAAACCCTCTCCCGGAGGGAGAGGGGACCTTGTGTCGCCATGCTGCAAAAGTCCAGAAAAACAAGAACGCAGTGCATGGTTCCTCCTCCCGAGTGATGCTGATGGAACCCTCGATCCACCGGTTTGTGGCCGGACAATTGGAATCGCTCGATCCGGCGAACCCTGATTTCGCCACCACGGTGGTCGATCGCCTTTTGGCGGCGGGACGCGACGACCACGCCAGCGATGTGCATCTGCAGCCCGGCGAGAATGGCCTGGAGTTGAAGTTCCGCATCGACGGAGTGCTTCAGCCGGCCGGCACCTTTCCCTCCCAGGTCGCCCCCAACATCGTGGCCCGGCTCAAGGTCCTTGCCGGCTTGCTGACCTATCGGGTCGAGGTGCCCCAGGAAGGCCGTATTCGCGCGGGTGCCGCCGGGGGCGAGGTCCGGGTGAGCACGTTTCCCACGCTCCACGGCGAACGGGTGGTGGTGCGGTTCTTTGCCGGCGGGCGCGAATTGCTCCGGCTGGCTGACCTCGGCCTGCCGGAAGACATCCTCGACTCGTTGGGCCAACTGCTGGGCGAGACCTCGGGGGCCATCCTGGCCACCGGACCCGCCGGCAGCGGGAAAACGACAACCGTCTACGCCTGCCTGCGGGAACTGGTCGCCCGCAGCGGCGGCACCCGCAGTCTGGTCTCGCTGGAAGACCCCATCGAAGTCGCCGTGGAGGGAGTGGCCCAGGCGCAAGTCGACCCCAAGGTCGATCTCGACCTGGCCACCGGCCTGCGGTTTCTCATGCGCCAAGACCCCGAAGTCATCATGGTCGGCGAAATCCGCGACCGGGCCACCGCCGAGGCCGCATTTCAGGCGTCGCTCACCGGGCACCTGCTGTTGAGCACCTTTCACGCCGGCAGTGCCGCCGAGGCCATCAACCGCCTCTCCGACCTGGGGCTGGAGCCCTACTTGTTGCGGACCGCCGTACTGGCCATCCTCTCCCAACGTCTGGTCCGGCGGCTCTGCACCTGCGCGCGGCCGGCCGCGGAGCGCGACGAACTGCTGGGACTGCCGGTGGAGTCGGCCCGGGTGGCCGTGGGTTGCGGGCGATGCGGCCAGACGGGTTACCGCGGCCGGATCGTGCTGGCCGAGATGTTGATCGCCCAGAAGACGGAATTGGGGCGGGCGATTCTCTCCCGCTCCGACGCGGCCACCCTCCAGCGGCTGGCAACCGAGGCCGGGATGGTCTCCCGCTGGCAACGCGCCTGCCGGGCGGTCGAGGTGGGTCGAACCAGTCCGGCCGAGATTCGCCGTGTACTGGGGCTGGGCCAGGTACCGGGGGAGTCGAGTGTTTCGTAAGTTTCGAGTTTCGTAGGGCCGGCTGTGCCGGCCGGTTGCCGCGCTTCGCAGCGTCAGCCACGTTTCGGCCGGCACAGCCGGACCTACGAAACTCGGATGTCGAAATCGAATCCGCTAAGTTGTTTTTCAGCCGCCACTTACGCACTCCCAAACCCCATTCCGGCCGCCACAACCGGCCCTACAGGAAAGAACCGTTTCCATGGCGGAACGGATCATTGCCATCGGCGATATTCACGGTTGCTTGGAGGCCCTGGAGGCCCTGCTGCGGCGGATCGGGCCCCGGCCCGACGATGTTTTCATCACCCTGGGCGACACGATCGACCGCGGGCCGGATAGCCGGGGCGTGATCCAGCGGCTGATCGGCCTCGGCCGTTCGTCCCAACTGGTGCCGATCCTGGGCAACCATGACGAATTGCTCTTGCGAATCCTCGACGGCGAGCACTTCCTGCTGGACTATTGGCTGGGCTTTGGTGGCGACGCAACGTTGGCCTCCTACGGTGTCGAGCATCCGGACGATGTGCCGGTCGAGCACGTCGATTTTCTCCGTGCGTGCCGGCCGTTGCTGGAATTGCCCCACGCATTCTTCGTCCATGCCAGCTACGTGGCGAACCGATCGCTCCGCCGGCAGCCGCCCGAAGCGTTGCGGTGGGTCTCGCTGGCGGACGGGATTCCCAAGCCCCACCGTTCGGGCAAGACCTGCTTCTGCGGCCACACGTCGCAAAAATCCGGAGAAATCCTCGACCTGGGCTACCTCAAGTGCCTCGACACCTGGGTCTACGGCCAGGGATGCTTGACCGCCATGGACATCCGCAATGGCGAGATTTGGCAAGCCGACAAGGAGGGGAACCTGCGTTAGACCCAATCGCGTTGAAATGGGGGGGTTCGGCGAGGGGCTGCCCGACCCCGCCGTCCCGGTGAGTGAATCCCTCCTTTGTGCAAGGGAAATGAACAGGTCGTAGCGAAAATGCCGATAAGGAGGATAGGAACGGTTGTATCGACGCACACGGGGTGTTCGCCATGAGAGCCCGATTCGTCACTTTTCTGCTGGCCTGCTCGCTCGGTCTGATGGTTTGCGGATTTGGCCGGGCGGAGACGCTGGAGGAGGCCTGGGCCACCGCGTTGGCCGCGGACCAACGCTTGCAGGCCGGGCAGGACCGGGTCAGCGCGGCCAGTTGCAACTACGTGGCGGCCAAGCGGGCGGCCTGGCCCAGCCTGTCGCATCGCACCGGCTACACCTTCCTCACGGACGACCCCAGTTTCGCCTTTGCCGGCACGAGTTTTTCGTTTCTCGACGACAACTTCGCCGCCAGCGCGACGACGGCCAAAATGCCCTTGTATACCGGAGGGCAGATTCGCAACTCGGCCCATGCCGCCTTGGCCGAGGTCAACGCCAACAAGGAGAATCTGCGCCGATCGACGCTGGACATCAAGCTGGAAGTGGCCACGGCCTATACGTCGATCCTTCGGGCCCGCCGCGCGGTGGAGGTGGCCGCGGCGAACGTGGAGAGCTTGAGGGCCCACGAGAAGGTGATTCGCACGTTGCTCGAGCGGGGGCAGGTGCCCAAGAACGATCTTCTGGCAGCCGAGGTCGCCCTGGCCGATGCGCGGCAGTTGGGCATCCAGGCGGACAACGCCCTGGCCACGGCCGAGGCCACCTACAACCGGCTGCTGGGCCGCCCCTTGAATCAGCCTGTCGAGATCGAGGAACGGGAAGTACCACCCCCCAGCAGTGACCTGGAGATGTTGACCACGCAGGCACTCTCCCTGCGGCCGGAGCTGGCCGCCTTGGCCTCGCAAGCCAACGCGCTCAGGTTCCAGGCGGAGAGTGTTCGCGGCAACCTGCGGCCCAAGCTGGGGGTGGAGGGCGGACTGCTCTACCTGGAGTCGCCCAGCATTGATCCCAACACCTTGGGGGCGTTCATGTTTGGGCTGGAATGGAAGCCGATCGACGGCGGCGCCACCCGGGCCAAGAGCAACGCCCTGGAGCACAGCGCCAGCGCCGCCAGCCGAACACGGCAGTACATGATCTCGGTGATCCGGCTGGAAGTGCAGACCGCCTGGTTGGCCGAGCGGGAGACCCGCCAGCGCCTGGAGGTGACCGCCAAGGCGATCTCGCAGGCCGAGGAGAACCTACGGGCGGCGAAAATCCGTTTTCAGAACGGTGCCGCCATCAACACCGAGGTGCTCGACGCCGAAAGCCTGCGGCGGCGTTCCTACGGCAATTACCACAATTCCGTCTACGACGCCGTGCTGGCCACCTTTCGCCTGCAGCGAGCGGTGGGAACGCTCTAGGTTGGCGTTGGAAAACCCTTGGGTTGGCAGGTTGGCCGGGGGGGCGGTTCCCAAGCAGGAGCTTGGGAACCAGGGTCCGGCTGTCGCCGCTTGGGAGACCTGCACCCCCGGCGCTTTCGGCGGGGTCGGGAGACCCGCGCCGAACGCTGGAGACCCGCGCCGAACGCTGGAGACCCGCGCCGAACGCTGGAGCGCTGCGTCGAACGCTAGGCCTCGGCGGCTTCGGCCTGTTTGCTGTAGAGCAGCCAGTAGACGGTGGGAATCACCACCAGGGTAAAGGCGGTCGAGGCGAGGATGCCGAAGATGATTGCCCAGGCCAACCCGGAGAAAATCGGGTCGAGGGTGATTACCCAGTTGCCCAGCAGGGTCGTGCCGGCGGTGGCCAGGATGGGCCGAGTGCGGACGGCCACGCTGCGAATCACCGCCTCGCGGAGCGTCATCCCGGCCGCCTCGTTGTGGTGGATAAAGTCGATCAGCACCACCGAGTTGCGGACCACGATCCCCGCCAGCCCGATCATCCCGATCATCGCCGTGGCGGTGAAGAACACCGGGTTGGGATAGCCGCCCACGGGGTGATTGACGATCACATTCAACAGCCAGAAGCCGGGCATGATGCCGATCAGGGTGAGGGGGATGGCCAGCATGATGACCAACGGCAGCACGCGCGACTGGGTCTCGAACATGAGGATCACGAAGATTCCCACCAAGGCGGCGGCAAAGGCCAGTCCCAGGTCGCGGAACACATCCAGGGTAATCTTCCACTCGCCTTCCCCCGCCCAGTGGACGGAGTAGTCCCGGGGGATGCTCCAGGGGTCGTTGCCGCCGGGCGAAAACCAGGTTCGATCGGCGGCCGGGCGGATCGTGGCCGCGGGCCGGACGTGGGCGCCGGTGGAATCGCGGTCGAACTCCATGTCCATCACGGCGTCGGCCGGCGGGCGTCCGGCGACTTCGCCGAAGACATAGACCAGGCGGCGAAGGTTCTTGTGGTAAATCGTCTTGTCTTCTCGCTTCTTCACGAACTTGCCCAGGGCCCCGATCTGCACCAGTTGCCCCTCTTGGCCGACCACGTACAACTCTTCCAGGTCGTCGGTTGCCGAGCGAATCGAGCGGGGCAAGCGGAGTTCGACCCAGAGCGGGTTGACCTCGGTGGGCTGGTGGAGCACGGTGGCCTTCATGCCCGATAACGCCAGTTGCAAGGTTTGGGCGATATTCTCCGTGGAGACGCCGGACAGCGCCGCCTTGGGCTTGTCGGTGACGAAAACCAACCGCGTTTGATCCGCCTCGGCGCTGGTGTCGATGTCGACGATCCCCGGCTCGCGCTGCATCCGTTTTTCCACCCGGCGGGCCACGGCAATCAGCTCGTCGTACCGCGCGTAGTCAGGGCCGTAGACCTCGGCCGTGATGGAGGCGATGACCGGGGGTCCGGGGGGGACCTCGACCAGCTTGATATTGGCGTTGGACCGCCGGGCCAACTCGCTCAGGTCGTGGCGAATGCGGAGCAGGATGGCGTGCGACTGCTGCGCGCGCTGCTCCTTGGGCGCCAGGTTCACCCGAATGTCGGCCACGTTCGCGCTCTGGCGAAGAAAATAATGGCGTACCATGCCGTTGAAATCCATGGGCGAAGACAGCCCCACGTAGAGCTGGTAGTCGCGCACCTCGGGCACGGTGGCCAGGTAGCCCGCCAGCCGCCGCGTGGCGGCGTCCGTCCCTTCGAGGGTGGTGCCTTCGGGCATGTCCACGACGATCTGGAATTCGTTCTTGTTGTCGAAGGGCAGCATCTTCAGCGGCACCACGCGGAAGGCGGGCAGGGCCATCGCCCCCAGCAGCAACACGGCCACCAACCCCAACGTGCTCCAGGCCAGCCAGCGGTGATTGATGATCGGCCCCAGCACGGCCCGGCTGATGTAATAGATCGGCCGCTTGGTCAGGTCGAAGGGCTTTTCGTTGCGGGGATTCTCGTACAGTTTTCGCAGTGCCACCATCGCCAGCCAGGGAGTGATCACGAACGAGACCACCATCGAAGCCATGATTGTCAGCGGCACGTTCAACGCCATGGGGGCCATGTAGGGACCCATCATCCCGGTAATGAACATCAGCGGCAGAAAGCTGGCCACGATCGCCAATGCGGAGAGAACCAGTGCGGGGCGGACTTCCTGCACCGCCCGCAGCACCGACGGCCGCGGCGGCAGAACCCGCATGGCGAAGTACCGCGCGATATTCTCCACGTCGGTGATGGGGTCGTCGACCAGCAGCCCCAGGGAGAGAATCAGGGCAAACAGCGTCACCCGGTTGATCGTGTAGCCCACCAGGAGATTCACGAACAAGGTGGCACTGTAGCATACGGGGATCGCCAGGGCGACCACCAGCGCGGCCCGCCAGCCGATCATCAGGCCGATCAATCCGATCACCGTCAACACGGCAATCGCCAGGCTTTCGATCAGGTCGTTGACCTTTTCGTTGGCGGTTTCCCCATAATCCCTGGTAATGCGGTAGAAGACTCCCTGAGGAAGATGCGTCTTGGCCAACTCGCGCATCCGCCGCCTCACGGCGTCGGCCACCCACACCGCGTTGCTGCCTTTCCGCTTGGCGACGGCAATGTGCACGGCCGGGTAGAGTTCGCCCCGGGGAACCCCGCGCCGGCCGCCGGCCGAGGGGTTCTCCTCCGCCGATTCGTCCTTGGGCGAAAAAGGATGCTCAGCGGCCGGGCCGAATCCGATCCAGCTATAACTGTCGACGTCGGCCGGCCCGTCCAGCACGTCGGCCACTTCCTTCAGATAGACCGGCCGCCGGCTGGAGATATTGACCACCAGGTCGTTCAGGTCCTGGGCGTCGCGGACGAACGTGCCGGCCTCGACCACGTACTCCTCGTCCTGCTGATCGAACCGCCCCGCCCGCACGTTCACGTTGCTGGCCCGCAGGGCCTGGGCCACTTGCAATGCCGAGGTGTGCCGGGCGGCCAGCCGCACCGGGTCCAACTGGACGCGAATCCGTCGCGGCCAGCCGCCGATCACCCACACCCGGTTCGTGTTGCGGATCGCCTGCAACTCGTCCTGCATCTCCTCGGCCAGGCGTCGCAGTTGGAAATCGCCGTAGAGCCGGGGGCGATCGGACCAGAGGGTCACGTTGACGATCGGTACGTCGTCGACCTCCACCGGCTTGACCACCCAGCCGGTCACGGACGGCGGGACCTGGTCCACGTTGGAGCGAATCTTGTTGTACAGCTTGACCAGGGAGTCCTCGCGATTTTCGCCCACATAGAAACGCACCGTGACGATGCTCTGCCCCGGGCGCGACATGGAATAGACATACTCCACGCCGTCGATCTGGTAGAGCAGCTTCTCCAGGCGGACGGTGATTTTCTGCTCCACCTCCTCGGCCGAAAGCCCCGGGGCGGAGATCAGTACGTCGGCCAGGGGTACGACAATCTGGGGTTCTTCCTCCCGCGGCGTGAGCACCACCGCCGCCGCCCCCAGAATGAGCGAAACCACGGTCAGCAGAATCGCCACGTCGCCGCGAAGAAAGAGGGCAACCACGCGAGTCAGCAGGGGGGTCTTCTCGTTGGCCGCGTTCATCGTTTTTCCCCGGGGTCATCCTGATTTCCCGTTCCGCCATTCTTGCCGGCCGTGTCCGGCTGTTGCGCGTGAAGGATTACTCGCTCGCCCGCCTTCACACCGCTGAGCACTTCCACCCGCCCGGCGATTCCCGCCCTCCCCGTGGTAATGAACCGGCGCTCCAGCGAGTGGTCGTCGTGGAGAACATCGACGAACTCGAGTTGGCCGATGGTGCGGATCGCCCGGGTATCGAGGCAGAGGTGGGTTCGCACGCCGGCGGGAATCAGCAGCCGGCCGAACATCCCTTCAAACAGCCCCTCGGACCGGGGCAGTTTCATCTTCACCAGAAACGAGCGGCTGGCGGCTTCCGCCTGGGGAACGATCTCGTCGACGGTTGCCTTCACCTCCCGATTCACGGCGTCGATCTTCACGGTCAGTTCCTGGCCGCGACGCAGCTTGACGGCCAGGTCCTCCATCACCGGCACCTCCAGCCGGAGGGAACTGCGGTCGTAGAGCACCAGCAGGGGAACCCCGGGGCTGGCGATGTCGCCCGGCTCGGCCAGCCGGTCGACGATCGTGCCGTCCTGGGAAGCGGCGATGGTGGTGTAGGAGAGCATCACCTCGGCCGCGGCCACGGCCTGCTTGGCCTGGTCCAGGTTGGCCAGGGCGATTTTTCGTTTGGCCGTCGATTGGTCGAACTGCGACTCGGCGATCACCTGCTCGCGAAAAAGCTCCACGTCGCGTTGGTAGTCCTTTTCGGCCTGGGTGAGCGCGGCCTCCGCACCGACCAGGGCCGCCTTGGCCTGGCTCAGCTTGACATCCATGTCGCGGCGATCGAGCAGGACCAGCACGTCGCCCGCCTTCACCGTGTCGCCCGCCTTGACGCGGATTTGCTCGATGGGGGCCATGATCCGCGCGGCGATCTCGGTTCGCGTCGCCGCGTGTAGCGTGCCCACCGCCTCGGCCACGTACTGCTTGGAGACTTCGTGGACCTGGTCGACCATCACCTTGGCCGACCGATCGAGCTGCCGAGCCACCGAAGCCTGCCGGCCCGGCGTGATCTTTTCTTCAAAGAAACCCGAAAGCCAGGCGATCGCCAGCAACATCGCCACCAGGCCAATCACCGTGGGCAGCACCACCTGGAAAAGGATGCGAATCAACGACTTCCAAATCTTCATGGTTCACCTCCACCACGGACATGATTGACGCCTGCATGGCCGGGGAACCGGCTGGACCGTTGAAAACTGGGGGGTGGCAGGAGAGCATTCATCCCGGCGGCCAACCTTCTTGCGATCCTCGTATCCGTTTCACGGCGCGGGGGTTCATGGCACTTGCGGCGACGACGCGGCAACCACCTGGCGAATCATCCACCCCACCACCACGAGCCCTCCCAGGAAAACCGCCAGGAACAAAACCAGCGGGCCCAGTTGCACGTCCAGCGGCTGGCGCGACACGTCCACCAGCCGAGCCACCTCGATGTTTTGCACCACCTGGCGGCTGACGGCGTTCAGCGCCAGCACGCCGATCTGGGCGGCAGCGACCGAGAGGGCCACCGCCCGGGTCAATGCGGCGCGGCGTGTTCCCCAGAGAAGGGCCGGCGGCACCAGCGGCGCGGCCGCCGTCAACAGGGTCAGCAGGCCCCAAGGCAAGTGGAACATTGCGGCGCGAACCGGCCGCGGCCAGGTGCCCAGCGAATACCATGCCCCGCTGACCATGATCCAGGCCAAGCCGACGGCGGCCAACTTCCAGGCGAACCCTTGCACCCAACGCCGATAATCCGTCGTTTCTCCGCCGGCGAAAAAGGCCGCGTCGACCACGCTCCAGGCTGAGGTGGTCAACAGCGCCAGGCCGAACATCAGCAGCCATCGCGGCCAGAGCGAGGGGTCGGCCAGGTTCAAGGCGATGCCTGTGGCCGCCCCGCCCACGCTGTGCTCCATCCACAGCGCCGGCCAAGCGGGCGGATTGGCCATCAGGCTGAAGCCGTTGGCGAAGAGGAATCCGATCGCCACGAACAGGCCGGCCGAAACCCAGCCGGCAATTCCCGCCCAGCGCGGAAGCCCCTCCGGCCGCCGTACGCCCCAGGCATAAAGATAAACACCGTAATAGGCGGGAATCAGCAGCGCCACGATCGCCAGCCAGGGCCAGGCCATGAGGATCGTGGCCGGGTAAAACGCCTTGGAGTAGGCCAATTGCGTAAACAGCAGCGGAACAATGCCGAAATTGATCCCCAGGGCAACCAGGATCGGCATCTGCACCATCAGCCGCGAGGCAAAACGCTTTCCCTCCCGCGGTCCCCAGGCATGAAGCCCGACCGCCAGCACCACGCCCGCATACCAAAGGTTCATCGGCACCATGTGCAGGGTGAAGCCGAGCACCTTGAAGAACTCGACGAACCAGAACGGGGCCGGCATACCGGGCAGGGTGGTGGGGTCGATGGGGGCCATGGCCGCTACTCCGAGTCGTTCAATCGGGGAAACATCCCTCGCGGCCGCGGCGGCGACGGCTTGACCCGGGCCAGGTACTCGGCCAGCAGTTGCGCCTCTTGCGGAGTTCCCGACCACGGCGGCATGACAAAGTGGTCTTCGTGCAGGTGCTCGATGGTGTCGCGGATCATCTCCGTCGAGCGGCCGCGAACCAGCGGGCCCACGGCCGAATAGCCCAGCGATCTGGCGTGGCAGTCGTTGCAATGATACTGGAAAAGGACCTCGCCCAGCATCGCTCGATCGTCCGCCGGCAGTCGCACCAGGGCCTCCGCGTCAATATGGCTGCCGCGGAAGATTTCGGGGTGTGTCCGAGCCAGCTTGGCCTTGACGTAGGCCCGGGTCCAGGTGCCGCCGTCCAGAAAACCGGTCCTCCGCAGTCCGGGCACTTCCTCCTGCAAGACCTGGTTGGCCATCACCACGTTGTAGATCACGTAGGGCTTCCGCACCGCCTCGCGGACGAACTCCCCCGTGCTGAAGGCCGCCAGCCCGAAGAGAAACAAGGCCAAGGCAAAACCGGGCGAGAGCCAACCCGGGTTGCGATAAGGGCCCAAATAGAGCAATACGAACACGGCCACGGTGAGCGCGAAAATCAAGGCCATGAACACGTTCAGCACGGCCGCGCCGGCAAGAACCGCCCGGGCCGATTCGGGCAAGAAGACAAACCAGCCGATTCCCCCCACGGTGATCAGCACGGAGCCGATCAGCGCCGGCCGCGCCGAGCGGGATTCGATCCGGTCGCGTAGCTCGCTTCGCTCGATCGTGAGCGAGGCGTGGAGATAAACGTAGAGCGAGCTCAACAGCAGCGCCCCGCCGGTTCGAGCGACGGTCTGGGGCAGGAATTGCGGATTGAAGAAGCCTGCCCAGAAGTTGCGGTGTTCGAGCCAGGCCCCCGGGTTGAGCATGAAGGCCGTGATCCCGGTGATCAGCACCAGGCTGATCCACGCGGCCGCCCCGTAGATCCAGCCGATGGCGAGGTGGACCTTGGCAGGCAGCCGGTCCCAGTAGTAATAGAAAATGAAGGCCGCCACCAGTTCGATCACAAAGAAGACCCACTCGATCGCCCAGCCGAAAACGAACGTGCGAACCAGCACTTCCGTGGCCAGGGGCGACGCCAGGCCGATCGTCCACCAGATACCCACGCCGGTGATGGCACCGAAAACAACCGTCAGCAGCACGAAGAACCGGGCGTGCTTCTTCAGGTACTCGCGGTACTGCCGGTCGCCCGTGCGCTGGGCGTAGCCGGTCTCCACGGCCAGAAACAGCCCGCCCCCCACCGCGTAGTGCGACACCAGCACGTGCACCGTCGCCACGGCCGCAATCAGCATCGGGGACGTCAAGTGGGGAACGTACCACCAGGGGTAATGCACCGGATCAGGTCCTCTCGTCTGGCAAGAAACCGGGCGGGCACCGCGTCACGCGCCGCCGGCTTGCGTCGACGATCGGACAGGGACGCAGGGAGCCAGTCCCGCCCGGGCCAGCAACCAAACCATGGGGCACCAGTTGGTGAAAGCCGACTGGACGAGATTGGCCCCCACCAGCGCCGTCAGCCAAAGCCAATACGGACTGACAAAAACGGCCAGGGCCGTGCTCCCCAACACGAACGCGCCGGCAATCAAGCGAAGACCACGTTCGATGGTCATGGTCACTCCTCCCCCGGTGAATTGTCCTCAGCGGCGGGTTGCTCGGGATCGACCAACGGCGCGTAGGGCGGCTCGTCGGCGATTCGACTGCTCGGGCGCGGATCCACCGCGCAAGACTCCGACATTCACGTCGACACGCCGAACTTGGGCAATAGCCAACGATTGAGCACGATCCAGGCAACGAGAAAAAGAAACAGAAAACCGATCTCTTTCATGTTCATCACAACCTCGTCCACGGAGCCGTCGTCTTCGGTCCGTATCCTGTCCTGTCTCGGTCCCAGGTTCCAGCCTCCTGGCGGGTTCCCAAGCCGGAGCTTGGGAACCAGGTCGCGTGTGCCGGAGCTTGGGAACC
>CAYZWG010000150.1:0-11935 GCA_964481605.1 uncultured Planctomycetaceae bacterium | reverse complement strand
CTACTCGGATCCCTCTCTGCCTCGCCGCGACGAGATAGCCATGCACGGCATCCTTGTGGCAATCGACAACTATGACGCTCTGACCGGCAGCCTGCCTCCGGCCATTCTCAGATCAAGTGACGGTGAGCCGATTCATAGTTGGCGGTTCCTGGTATGCAGACTTTATCTGGGCGATCGAATTCAAGTATCGTTCTACGGACAAGATGCGTCGGCTGCATACGACTCGGCGTGGGACTCCCCCGGCAATGCACGATACTTCACCGGTCCACACAGAGACTACCCTGAAAGCCCGAACTCGTTCATCGCCGATAGTGATCAGCACACGCGATTCGTGGCGGTAACTGGACCGGGGACGGCCTTCGATGAACGCCGTTCGATTCGATTGCAGGACCTCGACGGGGATACGATTCTGGTGTTGGAGTGCGCCACGCCTTGCTGGCACTGGATGCGGCCGGGTGGTGATCTGAGGATCGCCGACATAGGCGACAGCGGCAAGGTCTCAGAAGCACTTGGGCCGTTCGACGACGGCGACTTTCTCGTTGGTTTTGCTGACGGCGAAGCGTGGACACTTTCACAGGATATGCCCTTGCGTACGCTCAAAGAGTTCATGCTGGTCGAGTCGGCAAAGTCTGTTGATCGGGACGACATGCTGAGCCGCTATTGCATCAGATCTTTTCGTCGCACACGCAGATAATGATGTTATCCGCGCAGCCCCGCAGGGCCGGCTGTGCCGGCCGCTTGCCGCACTTCGCCGGCGCCAGCCACGTTTCGGCCGGCGCAACCGGCCCTACGGGGGGCTGCGGAACGTGGTGAATTAGGGCCCGGAGGCGTCGTCCGGCGGTTCTTCGAGCGACTGCCCACACTGGTGGCAGTAGTGGGCCTGGGGCACCGTCCAGGCACCGCAGCGGGGGCAGGGCACCGCCGGCCCGCTCGACCTGAACCGCCCCGACAAGAGCAGGTAGAGCACGATGATCAGGGGAAAGCCAAGAAAGAGGCCCCCCACCAGGAGAAGGATCAACAGTTCGATCGGCCCCGGCATCCCCATTTGGGCAAGCATTTTCATTCCACCTTTCTTGAGTCGCGTCCCGCAGCGGGGTCGGCAGACCCGCGCCGAACGCTGCCAGGTGCGGGGCCCCGATGAATCGGGGCACTACGAACGGATTGTCGAGCCTCGCCGTAGGGCCGGCTGTGCCGGCCGGTTGCCACACTTCGCGAGCACCACCCACGCTGCCCGGCGCGGGGCCCCGATGAATCGGGGCACTACGAACGGATTGTCGAGCCCCGCCCGGCGGAGACTGGCAATCCACCTCTGGGCTACGTTAGACTATACTCCACTGCTGGCCTTGCTTTGAGCCCCCCCGTCGCCGAACCCCTCTTTCGCCCGACAAGTTCACCCCCGCGAGATCGTGCCGCGATGACCGAAACTCGACTTAATCGACGCCAGATGTGCCGGCTCTTGGCCGCCGGCTCGGCCGCCACCGCCCTGGGAGGCGGCTTCAGCCCGGCCGGAGAAAAAATCAGCGCCTTCGGGCTCCGCTACGCGCTCGCCTCGAGCCTCTACGGCAAGCTCAAGCTGGAAGACATCCTGCCCCAGGTTCACAAGATCGGGGCCGGCGAGATCGACCTCTGGCCGTTGCGCCACGGCGACCAGCGGGAACAGATGGACGCCATGGGCCACGAGCGATTCGCCAAGCTGTTGAAGCGGCACGACGTGGCCCTGGGGATGACCACCCGCTATGACTTGGGGCCGCTGGGGCTGGAGGACGAGTTCAAGGTGCTGAAGCAGTTCGGCGCCCGGCTGGTGGTCACCGGCAGCCGAGGCCCGCGGGACGTGACCGGCGGCGAGGCCAAGGCGGCGGTTCGCGCGTTTGTCGAGCAGATGAAGCCGCACGTCGCCGCGGCCGAGGCCTGCGGCGTGACGATCGGCATCGAGAACCACGCCCACGCCCTGATCGCCTCGCTCGACTCGATCCGCTACCTGGCCGAGATGGCCGCAAGCCCCCACCTGGGCGTGGCCCTGGCTCCCTACCACCTGCCGCAAGACGCCAAGCTGTTGGGCCGGCTGATCGAGGACCTGGGGCCCAAGCTGGTCCACTTCTACGCCTGGCAACACGGCCAGGGCTGCATGGAGAAGCTCCCCAAGACGCAGGAGTTGGAGCAGATGCCCGGCCGCGGCTCGCTCGACTTCCACCCCATTCTGGCGGCACTAAAGAAAATCGACTACCGCAACCGGACCGAGATTTTCATGCACCCGGTGCCCCGCGGCATTCCCATCATGGAGACGCTCGACCAGGTGACCGCCGAGATCAACCGCGCCCGAACGTATTTGACGAAGTGTCTGGCCGAGCTTTGAATAGCCGATGGGGCCGGCCGCCGGGGAGTTTCGTACCCGGTGGGAGGGCGAGGCTCCTGCCGAGCCGGGCGGCAAGGGTGAATACCGCCCCCACGGCTCGGCAGGAGCCTCGCCCCGAGCGGAACGAACCTCGCCCTGCCGATTCGGCGCAGTGGAAACCCATCAAGCATCCCGCCCCTCTCAACCATCCGAAAGACGACCCATGAGCCCTTCCAAGCCCACCCGCCGAGCCTTTCTGACCCGGTCGGCCGCGGCCGCCGCCGCCGGCGCCGTCGTTCCCTACATCTTCACCGCCGACGCCGAGGCCCGGGCGTCGACCAACTCGCCCAACGATCGGCCGGGCATCGGATCGATCGGGATGCGTTACCAGGGCACGGTGATCGCCGACAAGGCCCGGGCTCACGGCGACATCGTGGCCATTGCCGACGTCGATCGCCATGTTCGCGAGCAGGCCCGGGCCAGCTTCGGCAGCACGCCGCGAATCTTCGAGGACTATCGCCGATTGCTCGACCGCAAGGACGTGGACGTGGTCACCATCGGCACGCCCGACCATTGGCACGTAAAGATCGCCGCCGACGCCTGCCGCGCGGGGAAGGATGTCTACGTGGAAAAGCCGCTCACCCTGACCGTGGAGGAGGGGAAGCTGCTGCGGAAGGTGGTCGAGCAGACGGGGCGGGTGGTGCAGGTCGGCTCCTGGCAGCGGAGCGATCAGCGTTTCCGCCTGGCCGTGGAGATGGTTCGCCAGGGCCGGATCGGCAAGCTCGAACGGGTCGACGTCGTGTTGGGCAAGAATCTCACCGGCGGTCCGTTCGAGGTTCGGCCCGTGCCGGGGCATCTCAATTGGGACCTCTGGCAGGGCCAAACCCCCGACGTCCCCTACATCGAGGAGCGCTGCTTCTACACGTTCCGCTGGTGGTACGAATATTCGGGCGGACAGATGACCGACTGGGGGGCACACCACCTGGACATTGCCCAATGGGGGATCGGCGAGTATCCGCGCCAGATCGAGGGCACGGCCAAGTATCCCCACGTCCCCAACGGCTACAACGTGGCGATCGACTTCGGCGTCAAGTACACCTATCCCAGCGGCGTGGTGATGACCGTCAGCGACACGGGCCGCAACGGCATCATGTTCAGCGGCAGCCGGGGGCGAATCTTCGTCAACCGGGGAACGATCTCCGGCAAGCCGGTGGAAGACCTCGCCCACGATCCACTCCCCCGGGGACAGTTCAAGGTCTACGACTTCGACAACCTCGACCGGCCCGAGCGGAGGGGCAAGCTCGACGCGATCAAGAACCACATGGGCAATTTCTTCGATTGCATCGCTGCCCACAAGAAGCCCATTTCCGACGTGGAAAGCCAGTTCCGCTCGGTGACCACTTGCCACCTGGGCAATATCGCCATGCGCCTGGGCCGCAAGCTCGCCTGGGACGCGCAAAACGAGCGTTTCGTCGGCGACGAGGAGGCCGACGGGCTGTTGAGCCGCCGGCAGCGGAAAGGATTCGAGGTGGTGTAGCGGTGTGGATGGTTGATGGGTCGCTGGCGCGAGGGCCCCTTGCGGCCTGGCCGCCAGCGGCGAATCGGCCCGGCCGGCAATCCTCTTTCCCTCGGGTTTCTTGGGAGGCCCCCGCGTATCAGCGAGGCGCTTCCTTTCCGTCGAAAAAGACGCGGACACGGCGGCCCGATCCGCGCAGCTTGATCTCGCGGCAGTCCCGGGGGATGGGCACCGTGGTGACGCCCACCACGTCGACCTGGTCGGCGTCGATGCGCACTTCCTGGCCGTTGACGGTGATCCTTGTCTTCCGCCCGTCGGACGAGACGGCGATGCCGTTGAGGGTGCCCGACGACGTCACCGTGACCTTTCGCCCGGCGACCGACGTGGTAACGGCGGTCTGGGATCGGACCAGCCCGGAAACCACGGCCAGTCCGAACCCGAGAAAGACCAAGAGAACCAGGCAGACGAGCGTAAGAAAACACCCTTTGGCGTTCATGGTCGCTTCGCTCTCCTTTGTCTTGGTTCCAAGCTCCATTGGGTAGCACCGGTTCTTGAACCGGTGGCACGAAGTGCCAAGAGGTTTGTCTCGTTCCCAAGCTCCAGCTTGGGAACGCACTTCCGCGTTGGCTCCGCTTCGCCGGTGGTGGAGCAAGACTCTCGGTCGGCGGGTTCCCAAGCCGGAGCTTGGGAACCAGGTTATGCTGGCTTGCCGTCGCAACCGGAGAGATGGCCACGGTCGATGCGACCGGCAGGCGCGTCAATCATAGCGGACCAAACCGCCGGTGGCCAGAACCGCGGCCGCCGGAAAGATTCCCCCCCTACATCTCCCCCCTAACCACCTTTCCCCTCCGCACTTCCATCCGCCACCTTGCCAACCCGCCCTATCCGATCCATACTGGAACCGAGTCCGGTTATGGACACCCATACGGCCAACGCACCGAGGTCTTCCGGCTAGGGGCCGAACCGATCGCTCGTTGGCCATGCAACGATCCACAGGGCATAACCGCATGGGTGAAAACGACAGCCAAGAGGCCCGCTCCCCGGCGGTCGATCTCTCCGGCCGCCAGTTGGGCGATTACCACTTGCTCCGCCGGCTGGGCCGCGGGGCAATGGCCGAAGTCTACCTCGCCGAGCAGCGCTCTCTCGGCCGGCGTGTCGCTCTCAAGGTGCTCAAGAGCGACCTGGCCAAGGACGAAACCTACGTGCAGCGGTTCCAGCGGGAAGCCCGGGCGGCCGCCGCCCTGGTCCACGCCAACATCGTCCAAATCCACGAGGTCGGCTGCATCGACGGCGTCTACTTCATCGCCCAGGAGTATGTCCAAGGCCAGAACCTGCAGCAGTGGCTGGCCCGCAACGGCACGCTCGATCTTCGGCTGGCGCTGATCGTGATTCGCCAGGTCGCCGCAGCGCTGGCCAAGGCGGCCGAGGCGCGGATCGTCCATCGCGACATCAAGCCCGAAAACATCATGATCACCCGCGCCGGCGAGGTGAAAGTGGCCGACTTCGGCCTTGCCCGGCTGCTGGAAGTCGGCAAGGGGGTCAACTTGACCCAGGTCGGCATGACCATGGGTACGCCGCTTTACATGAGTCCCGAGCAGGCCGAAGGCCACGTGCTGGACCATCGCAGCGACATCTATTCCTTGGGGGTGACTTGCTACCACGTGCTGGCCGGCAGACCGCCGTTTACCGGCGATACGGCGTTGAGCGTGGCCGTGCAGCATTTGAAGAAGCGGCCCGAGCCGCTGGAGAATCTGCGCCCCGATCTGCCGCCCAAGCTGGCCCGCATCATCCACAAGATGATGGCCAAGTCGCCCCAGGCCCGCTACCAGTCGGCCCGGGACCTGCTGCGCGAGTTGCGTCCCCTGCAGCAAGAACACGTGGGAGACGATTGGCCCGACGACCTGCCGGGCGTGGAAACCGAGGGCCTTGATCTGGCCGGCAGCACGTTGGGCGAGGCGACCCAGCGGCTGGGAGCGGTGATGCGGAACGCATCGTCGGCGCGATGGTCCCGGCTGGGCTGGGTGGTTTGGGCCGCGGCCGCGGTCGCGGCGTTCCTTTCCGGCGGCGCCCTGGCACACTGGACCGTGCTGGAAAAGCCCCTCCTGGCGGGCGTGGAAGACCGCTCGCCCACGATTCCCAAGCAGGACTCGGCCAGGGCCCATTTCTTTCTTGTGGCCATGACCGACGGCACCAACGAGGAAGCCTGGCAGGACCTGATCGATTTTTTTCCGGCGCCGCAAGATCGCCAGTGGGTCTACGCCGCCAAGCAGAAGCTGGCCGGCCTTTACCTTCTTCGCGAAGAAGACGAAAAGGCGATGGAGATCTTCAAGGAACTGGTGGCAGTGGACGAAATGGAGAAGCCGCTGCGAGCGTTCGGCCTGGCGGGGCAATACTGGATCTACACCAAGCGGCACCAGTACCAGCAAGCGTCGGCCATGCTGACCGAACTCTGGCCGCTCAGGCGAGACCTGGAAGACCGCCAAATGCGTAGTGTCTTGCAGCACGCGATTGCGGAGAATCGCAAGCGGGTGGGGGAGAAGATCGCCCGGCAGTGGGAAGACGAATTCCGCAAGTACGCGGAAGAGGACGTGGAGGGCCCCAACGCGGGGGAGCCCGCCGGGCCGGTTGACAGCCGCGGCCGGGACTGATAAAGATAAAGGTTTCGGCGCGGTCGCCCGATAATGACCATCTGAACCGCCCCCTTCGTCTAGTGGCCCAGGACATCGGATTCTCAGTCCGAAGACAGGGGTTCGACTCCCCTAGGGGGTACTGATTGGCGGCCGCAAGGCGTCGCGACCCACTGCCCAGGCAGACGAATTGGCCCGGTTTTTTCCGGGCTTTTTTTGGTCGCGGATGCGGGGCAGGTGCCCGGAGAATCTCCGGCGGGGGCCGCTATTTTCGCCGATAGTTCGGCGGCTTCCGCTTCGATGCGGGCAGTGTGTCCCAGTCGACCACGCCAATCTTGGCGGCATAGGCGGTCCAAAGGGCCTCCAGTTGCTTTGCCTTTTCCGGAAAATCGCCCCGCCGATCGACCGTTTCACTGCGGTCCTTGCCCAGGTCGTACAACTCCCACGGGCCGTGGTACTGGGCCACCAGTTTCCAGTCGCCTTGGCGGATCGCCTTGTTGCCGATGTGCTCCCAGAAGAGGAACCGGGGCGGCTCCCGCTGAAGCCCGCGGAAGATCGGCAGCAGGCTTTTGCCCGGCAGCGGGATGGTCGCCTTGCCCTCATATTCCGCGGGATACTCGGCACCGGCGACGTCGATCAGCGTGGGCAGGACGTCGATCACGTGGCCAACCTGGCGGGTGAGTTCACCGCGTGCGGAAATCGCGGCCGGCCAGCGGGCAATCAGGGGCGTGGCGATTCCACCCTCGTGCATCCACATCTTGTGGAACCGCAGGGGGGCGTTGGCCACGTTCGACCAGCCCACCTCGAGGCAGCGGTATGACCGGCGCGATCCCGGCGCCGCGCCCGCTTGGTCACCGTCGCCGCGAATGAGGTACTCGGCGCTGGAGCCGTTGTCGGAGAGGAACAGCACCAAGGTGTTGTCCGTGGCGCCCATCGCTTCGAGTTGCCGGACCACGTACCCCACACCCCGGTCGAGACAGTGAATCATCGCCGCGTAGGTCGCCATGCGGGCGTCCCATTCGTCTTTTTCCCTTTCGCTCAGGCGGTCCCAGGGCACGGCGTCCGGATCGCGGGCCGAAAGCCGGCAATCGACGATCCCCATCGCTCGCATCCGATCATATCGGGCCTTCCGCACGACATCCCAGCCGGCGGTGTATTTACCCCGATAGCGGGCCACGTCCCGGGCCAGCGCATGGAGGGGAAAGTGCGGCGCGGTGTAGGCCAGGTAGAGGAAGAACGGTTGCCGCGGATAGTCGACCGCGTGCTGCTTCAAATAGTCCACCGCGCGGCGGCTGAGCACTTCCGTGGCGTAGTAGTCGCCGCCAGGTCGAGTGATTTTCCGGTTCTCGTCGTAGATCAGCCGCGGGGAGAAGTAGTTGTCCTGCGTCACCAGGTAGTAGCTGTGGTGAAAACCGCGTCCCAGCGGCCAGGTCTCGTTGGGCCCGGGGCCCGGCTTGTTCAGGTGCCACTTGCCCACGTGGTAGCAGCGGTAGCCCCGCGGGGCGAGCACCTCGGGAATCATCCGGCAGCTCGGCGGGATCAGCCCGCGGTAAGCCCGCGGGGCGGTGGGGCCAAAGCTCATCGCCCGGCCCGCCTGGTGCGGATAGAGGCCGGTCAACAAGCTTGTCCGCGTGGGCCAGCAGCGACCCGTGTTGTAGAACTGGGTAAACCGCAAGCCGCCGGCCGCGAGCCGATCCAGGTTGGGCGTTTCGATCTCGCCGCCGTAGCAGCCCAGGTCGGAGAAGCCCATGTCGTCGGCCATGATCAGCACGATGTTGGGCCGGGGCGGCAGGGGCTCCGCGGCGCGTGTTGCCGGCGGCAGGAAACACCAGACGGTGGCCACCACGCACGCCGCCAGGGGACCGTGCGGGAACGGTCCGCGAAAGGGTATTGCTGCTTCGCTCATGGATTTCGATCCTCGCTGGTGGCGGAGTTCTCGGGTGTTGCCCGGATGATCCCATCTTCCATTTCGTAAATCGTGTCGAAAACGTCCAGGGCTCGCTGGTCATGGGTTACCACGATCACCCCCGTGCCGTGTTCGTGGGCAACCTTGGCAAACAGTTCCATCACTTGCCGCCCCCGCTGACTGTCGAGCGCAGCGGTCGGTTCATCGGCCAGGATAACGCTTGGCCGGTTGGCAAGCGCGCGGGCCACCGCCACGCGCTGCTGCTGGCCGCCGGAGAGCATCGACGGCAAGTTGCTCTGGCGATCGGCCACTCCAAGGTAGTCGAGCAATTCCAGGGCTTTGCGGCGAGCGGCTCTGCGAGCGTAGCCACCCAGCTCCAGGGCGATCTGAACGTTTTCGCAGGCTGTCAAGAACGGGATCAGGTTTGACTTCTGAAACACGTAACCGATGTATTTGCGTCGAAACGCCCGCAGGTTGGTCCGTGCGTAGGGGCCGTCCAGAACCAACTTGCCACCGATGGTGATGGAACCGGCCGTGAGCGGAGTAATCAGGCCCACGGCCGTGAGAAACGTGGATTTGCCCGCACCGCTTGGCCCCAGCAGGGCGACAACCTCGCCGCGGCGGACGCTCATCGAGGCGTCGCGCATGGCGACGACTTCGGTGTTCCCACTACCGTAGACTTTCGTAATTTGGTCGGTTTCGATGGCGAGGGTGCCGTTCATCGGCCGGACCTTCAGGCAAGGGCCTCGTTGGGTCGGACGCGCAAGGCTCTCCAGATGCCCAAGATACTCGACAAGACCGAAATTCCAAGCACGATAAGTGCTAGTTGGAGCAGATCTTGTCCGGTCAGGATCACTCGGCGAGGAAAGTTGGGGAATATCCTCTGGCCCAGCAGGTAGGCAATTCCGTATCCCAACACACCCAACGCGATCGCCTGCTGCAGGATCAGCCCCAAAATCACCGTGTTGGGAGCGCCGATTAGCTTCAGCAGGGCGATGGAGTGGAGTTTGTCCAGCGTGAGCGTGTAGAGGATCAGGGCCATGATCACCGCGGCGATCACCGTGAGGAGAAAGCGGAAAAGGCCGATTTGCCTACGGATCTTCTCTACCGATCCTTTTAGCAGCAGTTGCCTTTCGCCTTCCCGCGTATAGACGGAAACATCTTCCCACCCCGAAATCGTCGTCGCCACTTGCTCGGCGCTCGTGCCCGCGGCAACCCGAACCATCACCGCGCTGATTTTCGGCCGGGCAATAGCCGGTAGTTCGGCAGGCGGCTTGGAGGTCTGCTCGTCGACCAGCATCGGCCGCTCCGTGCCCAAGGGGCTCCGCCAGCCCCGAGCCTTGCGCGCTTCCCGTTCCAGCCGCACCGCCTCGCCCGGAACATCGAACTGAATGGCTTGTGCGTCCGCCACGGTGAAGAATCCCAGCCCATCGCCCGAGGAACTGATCATGCTGGTGGTGATTCCAACCACCGTGTAGCTGTCCTTGCCCAGGCGAACTTGCTCGCCAAGCCGCATCTTCAGCGACTCGTCGGCGATCATTTCAAAGTGGCTGCGGGCCAGCGGCCGTCCGGCCACCAGGGGTACCCACTCTCCTTTGTCGGTCGGCCAACTGAGGCCCAGCACGGCCATCCGAAGCGGTTTGCCGCCGTGTTCCCTCTGGATCGTGTGATAGACGAACTCCCGGGCAACCTCCACGCCCGGAACGGCCGAGGCCCGATAAACCAGGTTCGCCGGGACGCGGGACACTTCCGCAAACGGGCCTCTCGTGTCGCGTTGGATGATCCAAATATCGGCTCCGATCCGGTCGATCAAGAGGGTGGCGTCTTCGATGATCCCCCGGTAGATCCCACCCATGCCCATCACAATCATCAGCAACATTCCGATACCGATGGTGGTGAGGGAGAAACGCCCCAGGTTGTGCCGAATGTCCCGCAGGGCAAGGTTCATGGCACGGCGATCCTTTTGCCGTTCGTCAATGTGATCTTCGGGTCTTGGGCAGTGACCACCGTTTCGCCGGGCTGCAAACCGTCCACAAGCTCCACCATCTCCGCACTGCGGAGTCCCAGCCTTACCGATCGCCAAACCGCACGATCGCCCGACTTCACGAAAACACCGGGGGCGTTTGCCTGCCGCCGCACGCAAGTGGCCGGCAGAAGCGTCGCGTTGGCCTTGCGGGCCGTCTCGATGTAGACTTCCACCCTTTGCCCAACGGCCCAGTTCTTCGGCAACTGGAGAACATAAACGTCGACAACAAACTCCCGCGTCTCCCGATCGGCTTCCTTGCCCAAACGGGCAACCCTTCCCGGATAGGAACGGTCCGGTTCGCTGCGAAACACCACGCGAGCGGGCTGATCGACCTCCAGCCGAGCCATTTCGGTTTCGTCGATCCAGGCGCTGATCCAAAGCTCTTCCAGCGAAATCAGCGAGAGGATTGGGCTGCCGGGAACGACAACGTCCCCCGGGTCGCGCTGCCGCCGAACAATCAGCCCGTCGAAAGCTGCCTTGATCTCCGTTTCGGCGAGCCGGGCGTGCCGGTAGGCCAGCGTCTTCTCCGCGGCAATCACCTCCTTGTCGCCCTCCAAGATGGCGGCTTGGGCACGGGCCAGCCCCGCCTCCGCAACGGCAACCGATTCCACCGCCTTGTCCAGTTCCGATTGGGAGACGGCATTCTGCACGATCAGTTGCTGCACGCGGGCGTGTTCGCGCTTGGCTTGTGCTGCCACCGCCAAGGCCCGTTCCTGGTCGGTTTTCAGACGTTCAACCCCCGCCCGCGACACTGCCAGCGTCGCCTGGGCAACTTCAACTTCCTGCTCGAGCTCCTTGTCATCGAGCTTCACCAGGGTCTCGCCCTCGGTCACGTGGTCCCCTTGGTCGACAGGAATCTCTTCGATGCGGCCCGCGATCTTCGGACTAACGGTTACTTTGACCCGAGCCTCAAGCGTGCCGGTGCCCATCACCTCGGCGACAATCTCACCCTGCTCGACTCGGTGTTCCGTGATGGGGACCGGGGAGAACCCGACCCGGTAAATCACGCTGCCCACCACCGCCGCGACCAGCACCAGCTTCAATCCTTGCCATAGCCATCGCGGGATTCGACTTCGACGCTCGTTGATAGCCATCCGGTTCTCGCCTGGGCCTTCCTCTCCAATGGTCAACGGCACCGCACGGTGGACTTGTGCGGAAGAATCCCACCTGCTGCCCGCATCGGCGTCGCAGCAACTTCTGTCGTGGAAAGTCGAGTGACATACCACCGGTGACTTGGCTACCGGCGTCTGGGGCCGTGCATCGTTAGGAAACATCTTAGCCGATCGTTTTCCGGATCACAACAATCCGGCGTCTCTTGTTCCCACGCAAAAGGCGTTCCGGTTCCGCGTGAGCATGAACCCCGCCAGGGGGTTGCCCTCGAGGGCATTGCGGCCCATGGGGCAAACGCGAATCGGGTGGCCAACTCCATAAGCGGTGCTTTCCCGCCGTCGGGAGGAAAGCCGCGCGGAAGAAAGTATTACTGCGCAGGGTCGGCCGTAGTAACCGGCTCGTTCTCGTTCCCAAGCTC
>CAYZWG010000149.1:3389-11970 GCA_964481605.1 uncultured Planctomycetaceae bacterium | reverse complement strand
GAGCAGGCCAATGCTCCACGATTCGCTACATTTTCGTCACCCTAGGGCGAGACTCGCGGCGTGCCGGACTGCCGAGGCGCGCGTGGAGCGGAGCCGGGAGACCCGTGCCGAACAGGTGCCTCTTGCGGCTACGCCGCCTGAGATAGGCGAGCTATCAGGGCCACCCCGGGTGCGCGGGTCGCGCTGCCGGCGGGTGCCGGCCGGGCAAAACCATTGGACCAGGTAGGGTTTATACGCTTATGCCGGATTTCAGCTACATTGCACGCGACGGCTCCGGCGATAAGGTGACCGGCGAGATCGCCGCGGCCACCGAGCACGAGGCGCTGGCCTCGATCGCGGCCCGGGCCCTGTTTCCCGTGGAGATTCGCTCACGCTCGCACATCGCCGACGCCACCAAGGTGCGGCGGATTCCCGCCCAGCTTCGCGCCCTCACCTACGGACAGCTTGCCGACCTGCTTCGCAGCGGTGTTCCCCTGCTGCGGGCGTTGAGCGTGCTGATCCGGCAGACCCGGCACGCCGGCCTCAAGGAGGTGCTCCAGCAGGTGCACCACTCGGTGGAGGACGGGGCCACGCTGGCCGAAGCGATGGCCCGGTTTCCCCGCGTGTTCGGCGAAATGGCCATCAGCATGGTTCGCGCCGGCAGCGAGGGCGGCTTCCTGGAAGAGGCCTTGATGCGGGTGGCGGAATTCACCGAGACCCAGGAAGACCTGCGGAAACGAACCATCGGAGCGGCCGCCTACCCGGTCATGCTGGCGATCATCGGGACGATGGTCGTGGTGGGCTTGATGGTCTTCCTGGTCCCCAAGTTCGAAGGGCTGTTCGCCAACTTGCGCGAGCGGGGCGAATTGCCCTGGGCCACCGACCTGCTGTTGGGCACGAGCGACCTGATCTGCCGCTACGGCGTGTTCGTCCTGGGCGCGGCGGCGGTGGGGGCGGTGCTGTTGGGGCGGTGGCTACGGACCGAGCGAGGCCGCCTCGTCCGCGACCTGGTCAAGATCAAACTGCCCCTGGTGGGAACCGTGTTCTTGAGCCTGGCGGTGGCCCGCTTCTGCCGCGTGCTGGGAACACTGCTCCGCAACGGGGTGCCGATCGTTCGCTCGTTGGAGATCTCGGCCGACGCCACGGCCAATCGGGTGCTGGCCAACTCGATCCACGAGGCGTCCGAGAATATCTCGGCCGGCCAGTCGCTGGCCGGGCCGCTGGGGTCCAGCGGCCATTTTCCCCCCATGATCGTGGAAATGATCGCCGTGGCCGAGGAATCGAATACACTGGAGAATGTCCTCCTGGATACGGCCGACGGCCTGGAACGCCGCACCTGGCGACAGTTGGACATCGTCGTCCGCCTGATCGAGCCGCTGATGCTCGTGTTCCTCGCCTCGATCGTGCTCGTGCTGGTGATCGCGTTGATGCTGCCGGTATTGAAAATGGCCACGGCGTTTTGACCCGGGGACTTGGGGGGGTTCCCAAGCTGGAGCTTGGGAACCAGATCGGAGTGGGAACCAGATCGGAGTGGGAACCAGGTGGGGGTGGGAACCAGGTGGGGGTGGGAACCAGGTGGGATACTCGTTCCCAAGCTCCGGCTTGGGAACGCACCCAACGCGAAGCTCTGCTTCGCCTGCACTTGACAACGAAACCTCGTGCCACGGGGGGTCCCAAGCTGGAGCTTGGGAACCAGGTCCGATACTCGAAAACAAGGAGTCATTTTCCCATGCCGACCGCAAACCGACCCCGCCGGCACCGCGGCTTCACCCTGGTCGAGGTGTTACTGGTGTTGGTGATCCTGGTGATCATCGCCTCGCTGGCGGTGACCGCCTACGGCCCGATCCAGAAACGCGCCTACACCAACGCGACCAAGACGCAGATCGGCGCCTTCGAAACGCCGCTGGAAGCCTACCGCCTGGACATCAACGACTATCCCTCCACGCAGCAAGGCCTGGAGGCCCTGCGTACCGCGCCCAGCGACATCGCCGACCCCGACAAGTGGGCCGGTCCCTACCTGGGCAAGCCCGTTCCGCTGGATCCCTGGGGGAGCCCCTATCAGTATGAATACCCCGGCACTCACGACGAGACCAAGCCGGATATCTGGTCCTTTGGGCCCGACATGATCAACGGCAACGACGATGATATCGGCAACTGGGTGGAAGAATAGCCGCCGGCGCGGCCTGACCCTGGTGGAAGTGCTGCTGGTGCTGGCCCTGCTGGTGCTGTTGGCCTCGATCACCTGGCCCGCGCTGGAGCAGCCGATGGCCAACCAGCGGTTGCGCAAGGCGGCCGACAAGGTGCGGACCGATTGGGTCCGGGCTCGGGTCGAGGCGATGTCCACAGGAGAGACTTGCCTCTTCCGCTACGCGGCCGGCGAGGACCGCTACCAGGTCGAGACCCATCCCGCGCCGGAGAGCGTGCTGGAAACGCCGTACCCGGATTCGGCCGCGGCCGCCCAGACCAGCGATCCGGTCGACCTCTCCGCGGCCACCGAGTGCCGCCGGCACACGTTGCCCGAGGGCATTGTCTTCGTCGAGGGGGAAACGCTCGCCGACACCCGCTCGGCGCTCTACCAGCAGTCGACCACCGCGGCGCCGGCCGAGGGTGAGTGGTCGGACCCCATCCTGTTTCACGCCGACGGCACGACCTCCGATGCCACCTTGGTGCTGGCCAACACGCACAACCGGCGAATCCAACTGACCTTGCGGGGCCTGACGGGCGTGGTCACGGTGGGCGACACGTACGTCGGCGAGGAGGAGTTGCGATGAAAGCCCGTCGGCCGAGGTTGCGTCGCGTTTTTTCCCGCCCGGCCCGCTCCGCCTTCTCGCTTTTGGAGGTGATCCTTGCCCTCGCCATCCTGGGGATCTCCATCGCCATGTTGGGCGAGGCGGCGCGGCTGGGATTGCGAAACGCCGATCTCGCCCGCCAGTTGACCCAGGCCCAGTTGCTCTGCGAGTCGAAGATGGCCGAGATCGAGGCCGGCATCCTCACCACCGATCCGGTGAGCGACGTGCCCATCGAGCCGATCTACGAATCCAACCTGGAATCGTCGCTCGACCTGGAGGAATACGCCTGGGTCTATTCGATCGAGTCCACCCTGGTCGACGAGGCGGGCCTGTTGCAGGTGACGGTCACCGTGGCCGAGGACCTTCCCCCGGAGAAAAAGCCGGTCGTCTTTTCGCTCACCCGGCTGATGCTGGACGACCAGAGCATGTCGCTGGGCGGCTCGGAGGAGGCAGGGTGAACGGCGGGACGAAAAACACGCGCCGCTGGAATCGGCGCCCCGGCTTCACGCTGATCGAGGTAATCCTTGCGCTGGGGCTGACCGCGCTGGTGCTGGTCGCGCTGGCCGCGGCGGTGGACGTCCACCTGCGGGTGGTCCAGACGGGCCGCACCCACGTGGAGGAGGCCCAACTGGCCCGGGCGCTGCTCGACCACATCGCCGACGATCTGCGGGACGCGGTGATTGTCAACCCCGTGGAGGCCGGCCCGCTGCAAGCGCCGGCCGGCGGGTCGAGCGGAACGGGTAGCGCTAGCCAGCCGCCCGGTGGGCCGAGCGCACCCGGGGCCACGCCGCCCGAGGACGACACTTCCGCCGCCGAGCAGGACGATTCCCAAACGGAAACCGACCTGGCCGTGGCCGGGCTGGTGGGCGAAAGCGACTGGCTCCAGGTGGACGTGATGCGCTTGCCCCGGCTCGACCAATACGACGAGGAAACGATCGCGCTGGGCGACGGGAGCCTCTCCGACCGGCTCAGCGCCACCCGCCGCGTGGTCTACTACCTGAACGAGGAAACCGGCAACGTCGACTCCGCCGGCGACGAGGAATATCGCGGCGGGCTGGTGCGACGCGAGTTGGACCGGACCGTCTCCGCCTGGGACGAGGAGCGGGGGCTCTTGGCCGACCTGGACGATCAGTGGAAACCGATCGCGCCGGAGGTCACGGCGATCGAGTTTCTCTACTTCGACGGGACCGAATGGGTCGAGTCGTGGGACTCCAACGAGTCGGGCGGCCTGCCGGTGGCGGTCCACGTGTCGCTGGTGGTGACGCGGGAGGAGAACCTGGGCAAGTTTTCCGTCCTGCTGGATAGCGGCGATGCCGGCCCGATCGATCCCTCCGTGTCGTTCCTCTATTCGCTCACCGTGGCCCTGCCGGTGGCCGAACCCTCGGAAGCGACGGCGGAAGGGACAGCGGGAGAATCCGGCCAAACAACGGGCAGCTCGGGCGGGTCTTCGTCCGCGGGAACCGGCGGCGGGTCGAAAAGCGGCGGCGGCGCGGCGCCGAGCACCTCGGGCGGCATTTCCGGGAGTGGCATTTCCGGGAGTGGCTCCCCGTTGGGAGGGTCGCGACCATGACGTGTTCCGGCACGACACCTGATCGGCACCGCATCGACCGTCGGCCTAGAGGCCGGGGCATGGTGCTGATCCTCGTGCTCGTGGTGGTCAGCATCTTGAGCCTGGCGACCTTGACCTTCTCCCAGTTGATGCAGGCCGAGCGGGAAGCGACCGAGCTTGCCGGCCGCCGCGTGCAGGCCCGGGCCCTGGCCCGCTCGGGCGTGGACATGACCCGGCTCTTCCTCAGCCAGGACGAGACCACCCTGGAGGAGATGGGCGGATGGTACGACAACCCTAGCCAGTTTCAGGGTGTGCTGGTTCGCGACGATACCGATCCGCGGTGGCGGGGGCGATTTGCGATGGTGGCCCCGTATCTCGAGGACGGCCGATTCGCCGGCCTGCGGTTCGGCCTGGAGGACGAGTCGACCAAGTGGAACCTCAACAGCCTGGCCGCCTCGGGCGACACCGGCCGCGAGATCCTGATGACCCTGCCCGGCATGACCGACGAAATCGCCGACGCCGTGCTGGACTGGATCGACGACGACGACGAAACCCGCGAGTTCGGGGCGGAGGTCGACTACTACTCGGCACTCGATCCGCCCTACCGGCCGAAGAACGGACCGCTCGACACGCTGGACGAGTTGCTGCTGGTCCGCGACGTCACCCCCTGGCTGCTGTTCGGCGTGGATGCCAACCGCAACGGCTACGCCGACGGCACGGAGCCGGACGGGGAGGTGATCGGCGAGGTCGACAACTCGGACGGCGCGATGGATCGCGGCTGGTCCGCCTACCTTACGGTCCACGAGTTCACCTCGAACCTCGGCCCCGAGGGAGAGGAGAAGATCAACCTCAACGGCGACGATCTGGAGAAGCTGCAAAAGTCGCTGGAAGACGCCCTCGACCGGCAGCAGGCCACGTTCATCGTCGCCCTGCGGCAGAACGGCCCCTATACCGGCGGCGAGCCGGGCGCGAACGTGCCCGCCGGCGACTTGCAACTCGCGGGCCAGCCGAAATACAAGCTCACCAGCGTGCTGGACCTGGTGGGGGCCCGGGTGCAGGCCCAGTTTCAAGGGCAGCAGCGGCCGGTCGTGATCAAGGCCCCCTTTCCCGACGACGCCTCCGCCATGGCCGAGTATCTGCCGAAACTGCTGGACAGCGTGACCACCGAGGACGGCCCCACCCTGTCGGGGAGGATCAACATCAACCAGGCTTCGCGGACGGTGATGCTGGGCATTCCCGGGATCAGCGAGGAGACGGTCGACCAGATCGTCGCCAGCCGAGAGAGCGACCCCCTGGAGGCGGACGAGAGCCAGCGGTATCCCACCTGGATTCTCACCGAGGGGCTGGTCGAGTTGGAGGAGATGAAGGACTTGATGCCCTACATCTGCGCGGGGGGCGCCGTTTCTCATGCCCAAGTGGTGGGGTATTTCGACGGCGGCGGCCCCAGTTGCCGGGCTGAAGTCTTTTTTGACGGTACCCAGAGCCCGCCGGCGGTGTTATTTTGGAGAGAGATCAGTCATCTGGGACGGGGCTACGCGCTGGCGACCCTGGGCACGGAAACACCCGATGATTGAGGCGTTTTCGGCGCGGGAGGGTGAGGCGTAGGGCCGGCTGTGCCGGCCAAAACGTGGCCAACGCTGCGAAGCGCGGCAACCGGCCGGCACAGCCGGCCCTACGCCCTCCCGGTGTGCGGCCCCTGCCGATATGACCGGCGCTGCTGATTTTGGCCTGCAACGGCCTTGATGCCACAGGACGACCGATGGCCCGACTCTTGGCGATCGAGTGGAACGAGAGAGAAGCCCGGCTGGCGGTGGCCGGCACCCGGGGCCGCCAGGTGGTGTTCGAGCAGGCGTTCGCCGTTTCGCTCCAGTCGCCGGACCCCCGTGCCGAGTCGCCGGAGGTCGACGTGGGCCGGCGGATTGCGGCGGCCATGGCGGCCCACAAGCTGGGGCGGATTCACGCCCTGGTGGCGGTGGGGCGACCGACCGTCGAGTTGCGGCAGCTTGCCCTGCCGCCGGCCCCCGAGGAAGAATTGCCCGACCTGGTCCGCTTTCAGGCATTGCGGGAATTCGCCACCCTGAAAGACGACTGGCCGCTCGATTTCTTCTCCATCGGCGAAACGCCCGAGGGGCAGCGAAGCGTGCTGGCCGCGGCCATCAGCCCGCAGCAGGTCGACGAAATCCAGGCCACCTGCCACGCCGCCGGGCTGAAACCGCAAAGGATGGTGCTCCGCTCCTGCTCGGCGGCGTCGCTGCTTTGCCGGGCCAAGGCGGCCGAGGGAGGGGGGGCGGTCCGCCTGCTGATCGACCTGTTGGGCAACGAGGCCGATCTGACCGTGATCGTCGACGGCACACCGATCCTCTTGCGGTGTGCCCGGCTGCCCGACGACCCGCTCGACTCGGCCGAGTCGGCCCAGACGCTGTTGTCCGAAATCCGCCGCACCACGGCCGCCGCGCACAACCAGTTGGCCGGCCGCCGCGTCGAGTCGTTGGTCCTCTGCGGCACCAGCCCCGAGCACGACGCGCTGGCCGAGCGGATCGGCAAGAAGTTCTCGCTCTCGGTGGAACAGTTCGATCCGTTTGAGGGCCTCAAGCGCAAGGGGGAGCTTCGCCGCCGCCTGCCCCAACGCCCGGACCGGTTCGCGCCGCTTTTGGGCGCGCTTCTGGACGAGTTGGAAAAGGCGGGCCACGCGGTCGACTTCCTCCATCCCCGGCGGCGGCGGGAGGCGGCCGGGCGTCGCAATACGGCGGTCTGTGCCGCGCTGGTTGCCGCCCTGCTGGTTTTCGCCTGGCTGGGGTTCAACGCCCTTCGGGTCCGCGGCCTGCGACGCGATGTCGGGCGGTTGCAAACCCGACTGACTGAATTGGAAAAGGAAGCCAAAAAGGCCGCCGCCGTGGAGAAGGCCGCCCAGGAGGTGGCCCAGTGGACCCAGCAGGACGTCGACTGGTTGGACCAACTGGAGTGGCTTTCGGAAAAGGTGCCGGGCGCCGAGGACGTGATGCTCACCCAGTTGAATCTTTCGCCCGGCGCAGGCGGGGGGCAGATGAAACTCAAGGGCTTCGCCAAGAGCGTGGCGGCGATTGCCCAGATGGAAGGCGCCCTGCGGGACCAGACCCACCACGTCAAGGGCGGCGGCAAGAGCGAGGATCGCTCGGCCGAACGATACCAAATGCGGTTCAATTCATCGGTCTTCGTGACCCGGGAGGACCGCTGATGGCCATGAAGAAGCGGGAAAAGATGCTGGCCATCGCCACCGGCGTCCTGCTGGTGCCGTTCGTCGCTTGGACGTTGATGGGCTCGCTGGGCGGCTCGGTCAAGCAACTCCGCGCCAACCGCGCCAACCTGATCGATCAGATCCACCAGAAGCAAGCCATCGTCGAGCGGGGCAAGCGGGCGGAAAAGAAGTTGCGGGAGTGGGACCGGCGGTCCCTCCCCTCCGACCCCCAGGTGGCCAGCTCGCTCTACCAGAACTGGCTCTTGAAACTGTGTGAAGACGAGAGCTACGGCGTCGGCTTTGAGCATACCGAGGTCAACCCGGCCTACACGCGGCCACTGGGCCAGACCGGCCAGAAGCTGACCTTCTCGGTCCGCGGAGAGGGCTCGCTGGAGCAGCTTACCCGGTGGCTCCACGGCTTCTATTCGGCCGGGCACCTGCACCGCATCCGCAGCCTCAACATCACGCCCATGGAGGGATCGAACCGGCTGGGGCTGGACATCTCGGTCGAGGCGCTGGCGCTGGCCGGCGCCTCCGACGCCCACGACGCTCCGCGTCCCCACGCGCTCTCCGCGGAAGCCTCCCAGTTGGCGGCCGATCTGGACGAGTATCGCGAACGGATCGTGGGGCGAGCGATCTTCTCGCCCTATCAGCCTCCCCCCCCCGAGCCGTCCCCCGGCGATTCCCCGCCCAAGCCGCCGCTCTTCGATCACGGCAAATACACCTTTGTGACGGCCATCGTGGAGGTCGACGGCCGGCCCCAGGTCTGGATCGTCGCCCGCACCACGGGCAAGAAGTACCGTCTCTTCGAGGGCGAGTCGTTCGAGGTGGGCTCGGTGAAGGCGAAAATCCTGCGGATCAACCACCGCAGCGTGGAGTCGGAGGTGGATGGCCGCCGATATGAAATCGCCCTTGGCGACAGTCTTCGCGACTACCGCGAGTTGCCCAATTGACCGCCGCCGAGCCCGGCGGCTCGGACGTCTTGTCCGCGTGGGTTCCCAAGCTGGAGCTTGGGAACCAGGTCGAGGCTGGAGCTTGGGAACCAGGTCG
>CAYZWG010000149.1:0-3289 GCA_964481605.1 uncultured Planctomycetaceae bacterium | reverse complement strand
CTGGAGCTTGGGAACCAGGTCGAGGCTGGAGCTTGGGAACCAGGTCGAGGCTGGAGCTTGGCGGGTGGCCCCGATAGCTCTGCTATCGGGGTGCCGGCAGGCACGGGAGGCGAGGATTGCGACGTGCCGAACTGCCGCCCGCGCGGCATGGTTATCCATGCCTCTTGCGGCTACGCCGCCCTGATAGGCGAGCTATCGGGGCTACCCGCAAAGCTACCGGGGCCACTCTCGCTGCAAAATGCGGCAAGCGACCGGCACAGCCGGCCCTACGGCAACTTTCCGCCATGGAAGCTAATCTACTTTCCGGCAAGAATCAGGTCCAGCCGCCGGCTCTTTTCTTCCAGCGAGAGCCCGCCGCTGCCTTCGATCGTCATCCAGCCGTCGTAACCGACCTTGGCCAGCGCCTTGCGCACGGCCGGCCAGTTGACGTCGCCGTCGCGAATATCGACGAACGAGCCGCCGGCGGGCTTGGCGTGGTCGATAGCAAAATCCTTCACGTGGAGCTTGACGATCAGCTTGCCCAGGGTCTCGATCCACTCCTCCGGCCGGGCGTACTTCACGTGGTTGCCGATGTCGAAGTAGCTTCGCACCCAAGGGCTGTGGAAGGAGGCGACAAAACTGGCGGCCAGGGCAGGCTTCACCCAGAGGTTGTTCCAGACGTTTTCCAGGGCGATGATCACGCCGGTTTTTTCCGCCACCGGGATCAGCTTCTCGACCGCCTTGCGGCTGGCATCGGTGGCGTAGTTTTGGGCCTCGATGTACTTCGCATATTGGGAATTATCACCCCTGGCGACTTTCTTCACGTGGCAAGTCTTTTCGTCGAACTCGATCTGGAAATTCCAGGGCTTGGGCATCTTCATACCGCTCACCCGGCAGGGAACCAGCAGGATCGTTTCGGCGCCGTAGCCTTGCGCCGCCTGGAGTGCCGTCTGGACGCTTTCGATGTCGGCGGCCACCTTGCCGCTGTGGGGGCTGTTGAAGTTGGTCCAGCCTCTGAGCAGGGAGTGGATTCGCATGGAGAGCTTTTCGGCGATCTTGCGGCCCTTGGCCGCCTCGGCCGGAGAGGTGTTCCAGACGTTCGACTCCATGCCGTCGAATCCGGCGTCGTGCCAACTCTTGAACGTCTTTTCGGTGGGGGCCCCGATGAGGGCCTTCTGGATGCCCTGTTTCCGGTCGGCCGCTTGCAGCCGTCCGGCCGCCAGCAGTCCGGCCGTGGCCGCGGAGGTGGCGAGGAAGTCGCGTCGGGTGACGGAACGTCTCATGGTCGGGGTCTCCGGAGAACGAGGATCGAGGGCCGCGTCAGGGGTGGCAAAAAAGCTGCCGGATAGTATGCCACACCCGCCGGAGCGGGTCAAACACGCCGGGGCCGGCCGTGGGGGGCTGTCGCCCTGGTTCGTGTCGCGGCGTTGGACGACCACGCCTCATGCGTCTCAAAAGGGCCCCTGCCCCGAACGACGCCGCTTTTTTGAAACGATGTCAAAGTTGAACACGTTCTCCTCCGGCTTCACGTCCACGGTCAATTTGCTCTGGATGTTGTATTTCGCGGGCACTTTCTCCGGCACGAAGGGGATCGGTGGGTCGATGTTCCGGTTGCCGTCGCGAAAGGTGGTGATCCGAACCGTGTATTCTCCGACCAGGGCTCCCGCCACGCCATCGGCTTCGTCGAGGACGTACGCTCCCTCGGCGTCGGTCCGGGCGAACAACGGGGACTGCTCGTCGCTTGCGGGCATGAAGGAGAGGATCGCGTCGGGGAGCGGATGGCCGTTGAGGGTCACTTTGCCACTGACCGGATAATGCGTCGGCCCGCCGCAGCCCGACAGGAGGACCAGCCAGGCCGTCAGAAAGAAACGACCCTTGGCAACACGGCGGCCGCTCATTTTCTTGTCCCCAAACTGTCTTGCCCGGATTATTCATACGCCGCCGCAGCGGCACGGGCATCTTGCCTGTGTTGCCCAGCCACGGGCTGGAAGCCCGTGCCACGGCCTTGGTAAAGAATCCGGGCCGGGGAAAAGCTGGCCTCATCCTACCGATGAAGTTCTTATCCTCCGTTGCTACCGGCCGTTCAGGCCGACCACTTCGCCGCCGGCTCGCGTGATCAGTGCGGCGTAAACGGCGATGTTCATCGTTTCGGAGAGAAAGTGGACCGCGCCGTCGGCAAAAACCGCGTCGACTCCGCCGGGGTGAAAGCCGAACGCCTCGTTGTTGTTGGTGCAATTTATCGGGCACGGCCCCGGGCCGCTAAGGCCGTCGTACGTGAAGCCGTGCAGCGGGATCGAACAAGCGATGTCCGCCCATCCGGCCCCGTAAACCCGCCCGTCGATAACGGGCAGGTTCCCGTTTCCCGGATAATCCGTGGCGGGCCCCAGACCCTGGCTGGTCCAGAACGTCGGCCGGCCGGCGTCCTCGGCGATGACCAGCGTGTTGGAGGTGCCGTCGCGGATATCGGCGAAGCGCGTGGCACTGTTATGCGACATGACGCCCCGCCCGTCCGGCGTCGGAGGCACCAAGCCCATCTGCATCAACAACCAGGAAACGCCGGTAACCGGGGCATAATCGCTGGTCGCCGCCGTGATCCCGCTTCGCACCTGGTCGATCCGGGCGTCCCCGTCGGGAGTCGAGGGACACTGCAAGACGGCCAAGTGCGTGTTGATGGCCGGTTGATTGAGCGGATCATCCCAGTCGGCGTCCCAGCGATACAAGTCCTGGAGATTCTTTTGCTCGACGTAGGGGAGCACGGGAGGCACCCAGGTGTGGCCGTGCGGCCAGAAAGTGGTCGAAGCCGGCAGGACGCGGAACGTGTTGTGGTAGTTGTGGAGTGCCACGCCGATCTGCTTGAGGTTGCTTTGGCAAGCGATCCGCCGGGCGGCTTCTCGGGCCGCCTGAACCGCGGGCAGCAACAGCGCGATCAAGATGCCGATGATCGCGATCACGACCAGCAATTCGACCAGGGTAAAACCGCGGGAGTCTTGGACCGAGCGCATCGCCCTTTCCCCTTGACTGGAGCTTGGCCGAGAACCGGCCGGACAGGAACCGTTGCCTTTCCCTTCAAGGTCGCCGTTTATCGTAGTCGAGGCGATCACCGGCCACAAGACACTGGCCGAAATTCCCCTGGAATGGTGCCTCCTCACCAAAATTCGTGGGTGAATTCTGGCTGGGGCAAGTCTCCGTGTTGGTGATGCAGGGCGATTTACGCTGACCTCTTGTGGCTCACACCGGTTCAAGAACCGGTGCTGCCCGCTGCAACGAGTTTGTAGTGATCGCATTCATGCGATATTTTCCGGGAGCCCGG
>CAYZWG010000148.1:0-11981 GCA_964481605.1 uncultured Planctomycetaceae bacterium | reverse complement strand
CGCGAAACCCGCGAGCCGGCCTCACTTGCCGGGGACCCCCCCGACGACTACTGCCGGCGTGAACCAGAAAACCGGTCAAGTCGACGGGCTGAAAGCCCGGGAAAGCCGGATTTCTCGGCATATTTCGGCGTGCCCCCCCGGAGAACTGCTTCTGTTGAGCGTGGTCAACCCAGTGCCACGTCGAGCGCCATCATCACGGCGAACCCCAACATGGCGCCGATGGTGGCCACGTCGGTCCCTTCCTCGCTGCCTTGCGATTCGGGAATCAACTCCTCGACCACGACGTAGATCATCGCCCCGGCGGCGAAGGCCAGGGCGTAGGGCAGAATCGGCTTCGCCACCAGCACCGCCGCCGCGCCCACCACGCCGGCCATGGGCTCGACGAACCCCGACGCCTGGCCGTACATGAAGGCCCGCCACCGGCCGAAGCCTTCGCGTCGGAGGGGCATCGAGACGGCCGTGCCCTCGGGGAAGTTCTGCAGGCCGATGCCGATGGTCAGGGCGATCGCCGCCCCCAACGTGGCCGACTCCACCCCGGAAGCCACGGCCCCGAAGGCCACCCCTACCGCTAGCCCTTCGGGAATGTTGTGCAGGGTGATGGCCAGTACCAAGAGCGTGCTCCGCTTCATGGAGGACGGGAGCCCTTCCGGATCAGCCATGCCGGGGTGCAAGTGGGGGAGCAGTTTGTCAATCAGCCACAAGAAGGCACCACCGGCCAGAAATCCCATGGTAGCCGGCACCCAGGCCGGCAGCAGGCCGCCTTCGGACATCTCGATGGCCGGTGCCAACAGCGACCAGTAGCTGGCGGCGATCATCACCCCGGCGGCCATTCCCAACATGCCGTCGAGCAGCTTTCGGCTGGGGTTCCTGGAGACGAACACCAACGCCGCTCCCAGGGCGGTCACCAGCCAGGTGAAGAGGGTGCCCAACAGTGTCTGAACGACTGGATTCAGTTCCGCAAACCCGTCCCACATTCTCCATGCTCCAAAAATTGTCTCGGCTGTTTCCCGCCACGGTTGCCCACGCCAAACGCTGACCGCCCCCCCTGAGCGCCGTCAAAATAAAATGCACGGGCGGTCCAAATGTCAAGTCCGGCGGACCGGAGGCGTTCGCCGTATCGCCTTGCGCCTGGGTGTCCTGGTGCCAGACACTTTGGCCGTCAGGGCCTACCGGACCGCTTCCCCGTCGAACAGTTGGCAATAGCTTTCGTAGCGCCGCTCATCCAGCCGCCCGTCGGCCACGGCGTCCTTGATCGCGCAGTCGTCCTCGTGCGTGTGGGTGCAATTGGGAAACCGGCAAAGGTTCACGTAGGGCCTCAGATCGCGGAAAAACCCGGCCACTTCTTCCGCGCTGACGTCCCAGAGTTGAAACTGCCGTATGCCCGGCGTATCCACCACGTAACCGCCAAAGCTCAAGGGTAGCAGTCGTGCCGTGGAGGTCGTGTGGCGGCCCTTTTGGGTATCCCTGCTGACCGAGGTGACGGGCAACTGGAGGCTGTCGTCCACCGCGTTCAACAGCGACGACTTGCCCACCCCGCTCTGTCCGCTAACCACGCTCGCGCGCGATTCGAGGCAGCGGCGAAGCCGATCGACCCCGAATCGGGTGGTGGCGCTGAGCAGCAGCACACGATACCCCATCTGGCTGTAAACGCCCACCAGCGGCTGAAGCTCCGCCGGATCGACCAGGTCGATCTTGTTGATGCAGAGGATCGGCTGGATGGAGTTCTTTTCGGCGGCGATCAGCAGGCGATCGATCAGGTTGGGCTTCAAACGCGGTTCGGCCGCGCTGGCGACGATCAACACCTGGTCCACGTTGGTCACCAGAATCTGCTGGCGTCCCCGGCTGGCACGGCACAAACTCCCCCGGCGAGGCTCGATCCGTTCGATGATCCCCTCGTCCAGATCGGTGCCCTGGGCGGGCCGAAACAGCACCCGGTCGCCGGCCGCCACCACGTGGCGCTGATCCGTGCTGAGCGTCTTCAGCACCCGGCGGACAACGCATTGGTAAACACGCCCGTCGGCGTCCTCCACCCTGCTGCCCAGCCCATGCACACTCAACACGCGGCCCGCACGGCAAACCGACTCGTCCACCTCCAGCCGCAGGCCCAGCCCGGGCTGATCCCCGTCGTCGACCGTTTCGCCCAGCACGGTCCGCCGCCGCGAGAGTTCGCCCTTGCCGCTGATTCGCTCCCGCGGCACGGGCGTTTCCTCCTCGAACCCGTGCTCCTGGAAGCGGCGCGTCCAATCGCTCCGGCGGGTCCGCTCGGAACGATTCTTCTTGAAATCGGCACGAATTTTTCGTTGCTTCTTCTTGGCCATCGGGGTCAATCCGCTCCCGGAGTCAACGGCGCGATACGCTCACCTGGGAGGCGCAGGGCGAGCGGTCGAGGGCGGCAGACCCGCGCCAATCGAGTAGAGACCGGCGCCGCGCGGGCAGCCTCGGGGGCGTCCTTGCGACGGCGTACCCTCAACGGCGTGGTTCATCGCGGGCGTTTCTGGGCTTTTCCAGCCCGGCGCGTTGCAGCAACGACTGGCCGAAGATGTCCTCCTCGGTCTCCTCCGGAGGCGGCGGCCCGCAGCTTCCGTTCTCCGCCGGGGAGTAGCGGACCTCGTACTTGTGCCCGGCCACGGACAGGACATCGCCCGGATCGAGACGCTTGTAGCGGACACGAATACCGTTGACCCGGGTTCCGTTGCGACTGTTCTCGTCGGCCAGAAACCAGTAGCCGTGGTGGACGTTGAGGCGGCAATGGTGCGCCGAGACATTGGCAAACCGCAGCACGACGTCGCAACTTTCGCGACGGCCCACCAACAGCGACTTGCTCAGCAGGGGTATCGGGTCGCCCCCCCCGACCGGAATCAACTGGCCATACATGGTCCGGCCCTTGGGCTCCCTTGAGACCGACTCGCAACCCTCGTACGATGAACGGAACCCCATCCCCCCTCCAGTGTAGAACGGCAAAGAATTGAGGTCAACTCCACTTGCCCCCCAACCGGCGTGTTTCGACTGGCGGGCCGAGGGGCTCCGCTACTACCCGCTCGGTCTCTACCTGCGACAGCGGTTCGGCGGCCGCGTGCACAAGCTGAGCCTCGATGCCGGGTGCACTTGTCCCAACGTCGACGGCACCCTGGGAACCGGGGGCTGCAACTTCTGCGACCCCCGTAGTTTCAGCCCCGGCCGCCGGCTTAAGCGCCGCTCTCTGGGCGAACAGCTCGAGCAGGGAATCGCCCGGCTTGGCCGCCGCTACGGGGCCGAGCGATTCCTCGCCTATTTCCAGCCCTCGACCAATACCTACGGCCCGCTGGACGAGTTGAAGCGGATGTGGGAGGAGGCCGCCGGGCATCCCCAGGTGGTGGGCCTGATCGTGGGCACGCGACCCGATTGCGTCGACGACCCCGTGCTGGACGAGCTCCAACGGCTGGCCCGGCGGACTTGGGTCTCGATCGAGTACGGGCTGCAATCGATCCACGACGACTCGCTCGATTGGATCAACCGCGGCCACCATTACGACGCATTTCTCGACGCCGTCCGGCGGACCCGGCAGCGGGGATTGCGGATCGGCGTACACGTGATCCTGGGGCTGCCCTGCGAGACCCGCGACCAGATGCTCGAGACGGCCGGGGAACTGGCCCGGCTGCGGATCGACGCGGTGAAGTTGCACAATCTTTCCGTGGTCAAACAGACCCGGCTGGCCGAGGACTGGACGGCCGGACGGGTTCGTCTGCCCGACCGCCAAGAGTACGTGCGGCTGGCGGTCGATTTTCTGGAACGGCTCTGTCCATCGACGGTGATCGACCGGCTGGCCGGCGATGCCCCGCCGGAGTTTCTGTTGGCGCCCACGTGGTGCCTGGACAAATCGGGGGTCCGCCGCGACATCCAGACCGAGCTTGCGCGTCGCGACACCTACCAGGGCCGACTTCATGCGGGCTGAGCGTGTGCCGGCCGCGGCGTCCGAGCCGCAAGCGACTGAATCCTTCCCCCTTTCCCCGGCGTCCTTTCACGCCCATAATAGGGTCAGGGTTGGAGTGGACCGGATGGCCGCTGGTCGGCATTTTCGGTGGTCCGCCATATCGGGCCTTCCGATGCCGGCCAGAGGAAAGTCCGGGCTCCGTAGGACTCGGTGATGGGTAACGCCCACCGGCCGCGAGGCCAGGGAAAGTGCAACAGAAAGCAAACCGCCTCGCCGGACTCGTTCCGGCGTGGTAAGGGTGAAACGGTGAGGTAAGAGCTCACCAGCAGGCCGGGCGACCGGCCTGGCTAGGCAAACCCCACCGGGAGCAAGGTCAAACAGGGAGCAGCGGTCGGCTCCGCCGGACTCTCCGGCGGGGCCCGACGGCGCGGTCTGGTCCGGGCCGCGATCGACTCCCGGGTGGACCGCTCGAGGGGCCGAGCAATCGGTCCCCTAGATAAATGGCCATCGCCCGGTCGCCAGCGACCGGGAACAGAACCCGGCTTACAGGTCCACTCCGCCCCCGCTTTTGCTTGTCCCGCCCCGAGGATCGCCCCCCCGCCGGTGGGGATGGTCGGCGCGGGCGACCACCAGTGTTCGGCGCGGGTCTCCCGACCCCGCCGAACGCGGTCCCCCCCGACGGCGGGGTGTCGCCACAGTCTTCCCCGACGAGCCTATCCTCAGGCAACCCCTGGGAAGGGTTTACGGGACCGCCCGGGTGGCGTTATCATCAAAAGGGTATACTTTTATTTTGTTTTGTCGAAACTGGCCAAAACTTTCCTCAAACGCCAAGAGACCGAGGTAGAGGGAACCATGTCGGAGGGCACACCCACGTCGAGGGAAACGGTCAGCGCCGCGGGAATGCGGATTGTCAAGTTGCTCGTGGGGACCCCTCCCAAGACGGTGGCCGAGTTGATCGCTGCCACCAAAGTCACCCGCACCGCGGTCACCGAACAATTGAACGAGCTCGTTGCTGCGGGCTTTGTGGAGCGGACGACCCAACGGCTGCCCGGCCGGGGGCGCCCTCGGCACCTCTACTCGGCTACGCAAGCCGCGTTGATGCTGCTGTTTGCCAGCAATCAACAACTGGTTGTCCCCGCCATTTGGCGGGCCATCGCGAAAGTCGGCGGCAAGGAGCTCACCCGCGAGGTCCTCGACCACGTTTCCGCCTCCCTGGCCGACCATTACCGCCGCCGCATCACCGCCACGGAGCCCTCCGAACGACTGCGGGAGATGATCGAACTGCTGGAGCAGGAGGGGGGGCTGCTGGAGGTGCGAGAGCACGAAGACGGCCACATTCTCGTCCACAAGCGGAGTTGCCCCTTTATCAGCATGTACGAAGAGACCGGCACGGTCTGCTGCGTCGACCGCGAGGTGATGACCGCCGTGGTGGGAGTCCCCGTGGTGCGGACGGCCTGCCGCCACGAGGGCGCCCCCTGTTGTACGTTCGAGCTTGTTTCGGACCAGCAGGATTAGTTTTCGGCTCCTTTGGGGCGTCGATTGGGTGTCGGCCGGCAGCGGGGGGTTGAATGTCTTCTCGGCACGGCCACAACGGTCAAGTTGCCAAGGGCGGGCTGCCGGCGGTATGCTGATAGGTGCGGCCGTCGCCGGGCGGGGTCGCCTGAGGAAACGTCTTTTGAAGATCGCCACCTGTTGCACGCAGGCCGACCGGCAGCTTTGAAGGCCGACGCGGGCCGCGGGAGACATCTTTCTCTTTTTTGCCGACCGCGATGCCCCAACGTCCCGCCCTTCGTCTTGTCGTTTTCGCCTTCTCGGCCGCTTTCTTGTCGATCGCCCTGGTCGCGGCGGCCGTGATCGGCATCGACTGGTGGCGGTGTCTGCCCGAGGGCCAGGTGGCAACCTACGTGGGCCGGCAAGCGTGCGCCGAATGCCACCGCGAAGAGTTGCAACGTTGGACCGGCTCGGATCATGATCTGGCCATGGACTACGCCACCGAGGCCACCGTGCTGGGCGATTTCGACGATGCCGAGTTCACCCATGTGGCCTTCGACGACCTCCTCAAGCTCAGCGAGGAAGACCTGCGGCTGGCCACCGAAACCGTGGCGCCGGACGTTTGGGCGATGGCCCTGAAGGACTCCCCCAAGGAATTGGAGGAGCGGGTGCTGAAGCTGATGGACCCGGCCGCCGCGGACGCCTGCACCGCCCAAATGCAATGGCTTGCCGTGGTGCGGCCCTGCGACGTGGCCGATGCCCAGCGGGCCATCGGCGACGCGCTGCGGAAGCTCAAGCGGGAGGGCCGCGTGGACGTCGATTTCGCCGTCACCTCGAAATTCTTCCGCCGCGGGGGAAAGTTTTTCGTCCGCACCGACAACCGCGACGGCCGGATGGAGACCTTCGAGGTGAAGTACGTCTTCGGCGTCCATCCGCTACAGCAATACCTGGTCGAGTTCGACGACGGCCGGGTGCAGTGCTTGCCGATCGCCTGGGATACGAAAAAGGAGCAATGGTTCCACCTCTACCCCAAGGAACCGATTCCCCACGACGATCCGCTCCACTGGACCCGCCCGCTGCAGAACTGGAACTACATGTGTGCCGAGTGCCACACCACGAACCTGAAGAAGAACTACAGCATCGAGGACAACGCCTACCATACGACCTGGTCCGAGATCGACGTGAGTTGCGAGACTTGCCACGGTCCGGGAAGTCTGCACGTGCGTATCGCCCGCGGGGACGGAAAATTCGGCTTCTGGGATCGCCGCTACGGCTATGGGCTGGCGGACCTGAACGACAAGAATCCGCGGGTGCAGATCGAAACCTGTGCCCCCTGCCACGCCCGGCGGCGAATCGTCTATCCCCAGCATCATTTTGGCGGAAAGCTGCTGGACCACTATCTGCCCGAGTTGCTGGACGGCGACCTCTATTACCCCGACGGGCAAATCCTGGAAGAGGACTACGTCTACGGCTCGTTCATCCAGAGCAAGATGTACGACAAACAGGTTCGCTGCAGCGACTGCCACGATCCGCACACCACGCGGGTGAAGTTCAACGACAATCGGCTCTGCTGCCAGTGCCACGAGCGGGGCAAGTACGACACCCAGGCACACCACCACCACCCGGACGCTTCGCGGCCGGGGACCAAGTGCGTCGAGTGCCACATGCCGCAGACGAAGTACATGGTGGTCGACCCGCGGCGGGACCACAGTCTGCGGGTTCCCCGGCCCGACCTGACGGTGAGCCTGAAGATTCCCAACGCCTGCAACCTTTGCCACCATGATCCGCACAAGGGCGAGACGGCCGAGTGGGCCGCCCGGCAGTGTCGCACCTGGTACGGTGAGCCGAAAGAGATCGGCAAGGCCCATTTCGCCTACGGAATCGCGGCGGCCCGCCGCTTCGCGCCCGAAGGCGAGCAGAAGCTCGTGGACGTCACTCGGCAGAAGGACCAGCGGGCGATGATCCGGGCCAGCGCGATTGCCCTGTTGTCGCATTACCGCGGCGGATCGGCCGAGGCGGCGGCCGTGGCGGGCCTGGAAGACCGGGAGGAGTTGGTCCGCGCCGCCTCGGTGCGGAGTCTGCAGCGGCTGCCCTGGCCGCAACTGCACCGCCGGCTGGCGCCGATGCTGCACGATCCGGTCCGCGCGGTCCGCACCGAGGCGGCGCGACTGCTCACGCGGGTGCCGCGGCGGAGCTTCGCCCAGCAAGACTTGCGCGCCTTTCAGCAGGCCCTGGACGAATACCTGGCCGGGCAGAAGGCGGTGGCCGACCAGGCGGCGGCCCACTTGAACATCGGCGTGGTCTACGCCAACCTGGGGCAATATCACTATGGCGACGGAACCCGGCTCGATCCCCAGTACGCCGCCAAGGCCGAGGCCGAGTATCGCACGGCGATCCGGCTCGATCCGCTCTTTGTGCCGGCCAGGATCAACCTGGCCATGCTCTGCGATCAGCAGGACCGCAAGCACGAGGCGGAGGCGCTGTTCCGCGAGATTCTCCGGATCGAGCCCGACCTGGGCGAAGTCTACTACTCGCTGGGACTGCTGCTGGCCGAGAACGACGACCGCATGGAGGAGGCCGCCGAGATGCTGGGCCATGCCGCCCGGCTGGGACCGGACAACCCCCGCATCCATTACAACTACGGCCTGGCCCTGCAAAAGTTGGGCAGGACCGACGAGGCGGCGGATGCCCTCAAAACGGCGATCCGCATTTCCGGGGGCGATTCGCCCCAGTCGACCCAGTTCATCCACGCGTTGGCGATTCTCTATGCCCAGCAGGAAGACTGGCCCCGGGCGTTGGCCTGTGTCGAGCAGTTGATCCACATCGAGCCGGAAAACCGCCAGTGGCCGCGGCTGCTGGAATCGCTCCGCCAGGCATCGCGGAAGCCGCCGGCGGAAGAATCGCCGCAGCCCGGATCGTGATCCGGCTTACGGCGGGGTCGGGAGACCCGCGCCGAACGAGGGCGCAACAGGCGGGGTCGGGAGACCCGCGCCGAACGTTGCCGGATCGTGATCCGGCCTACGGCGGTTGCGCCTATTTCAACCGTATTGCGATTCAGCCCCCGCCGAACGACGGCAACATGCAAACCTCGCTCTGGGGAGCCACCGGCGTGGCCAGTCCTTGGGCGGCGATCTTGCCGTCAACCGTAATGGCGATCGTGGGACTGAGGTTCTCGCCGTCGCGAACCTTCGCCGCCAGGCCCGGGTGAAGCCGATCCAGCGCGGCGATGATTTCCAGGATCGTGGAGCCCTCCACGTCGGCCCGCCGCGCGCCGCCGGTGAATTCGCTGTAGATCAGCGGAATCGTCACGGTGGCCATCGAGTTTCGACCTCTCGGGTGGGGGAAACGGCAACCGGCCAGGACCCGCTCGGGGCGACCCTCCCCGGGCTCGCCGGTCGTTTCTATTGTTCGCCCCGGAGGAGGAATTGTCCAGGGTCGACGCAAGGTGCAACGGCCGGAGTTTTCCAAGTGTCCCTCGCTCGGCCACGGCCTGCCCACGTGGAATTCTCCCTTGTGAAACCGCTTCGCTGTAGGGGGTCGCTCGAAGACAGAAGCCGCGGCAGGCGATCGACAATAGAATTCCCGCGAGGCGAGGCAGCTTGGCCCGCGCGTGCGGGGGAGCATGACAAGACCGAGTCCGCACCTCGGTGCGGCGTGATTACCCGTGGGGAGACACATCATGGCAACAGCCGCTGATCCGGCGACGAAGCCGGAAATTCGACATACCGAGTGCTTTATCGGAGGGCGTTGGGTGCCGGCCTCCGACGGCCGGACGTTTGCCACGATCAATCCGGCCACCGAGGAGGTGATTGCCGAGGTCGCCCAAGCGACCGCCGAAGACGTGGACAACGCGGTCCGGGTTGCCCGCCAGGCATTGGAGAACGGGCCCTGGTCGCGAATCGACGCGCGGGATCGAGGTCGTCTGCTGTATCGGCTGGCCGATCGCGTGGAGCAGGAGGCGGAGGAATTGGCGGCGCTAGAGACGCTGGACAACGGCAAGCCGCTGGGCGACTCGCGAACCGTCGACCTGCCGATGACGGTGGAGTGCCTCCGATACTTTGCGGGATTTGCCGACAAGATTCACGGCGACACGCTTCCCGTGCGGGGCCAGTTCCTGGCCTACACGCGTCGCGAGCCGGTAGGCGTGGTGGGGCAGATCATTCCCTGGAATTTTCCCCTCCTGATGCTGGCTTGGAAATGGGGCCCGGCACTGGCCGCCGGATGCACCGTAATTCTCAAGCCGGCCGAGCAGACACCGCTGACCGCGTTGCGGATGGCCCAGCTTGCCCAGGAAGCTGGCTTTCCCGACGGCGTGGTCAACGTCCTGCCGGGCGACGGACCCCACAGCGGGGCAGCCATCGTGCGGCACGCGGGCGTCGACAAGATCGCCTTTACCGGCGAGTACAAGACGGCCCAGACGATCATGCGCGAGGCGGCGCCCACCTTGAAGCGAGTCGCCTTCGAACTGGGCGGCAAGAGCCCCAACGTGGTCTTTGCCGACTGCGACCTGGACGCGGCCGTGGACGGCGCGCACCGGGCGCTCTATTTCAACCACGGCCAATGCTGCACCGCCGGCAGCCGCCTGTTTGTCGAGGATTCGATCCACGACGCAATGCTCGAGCGGCTCGTGCGGCGGAATCGCGCCTATCGCCTGGGCGACCCCTTCGACCCCCAGACCGAGCAGGGCCCGCAGATCGACCGGGCCCAGTTCGACAAGATCATGCACTACATCGATGTGGGCAAGTCGGAAGGCGCCGCCTGCCTGTCGGGCGGTCGCCGCTGGGGTCGTCTGGGCTACTTCGTCGAGCCCACCGTGTTTGCCGACGTGACCGACGCGATGGCCATCGCCCGGGACGAAATCTTCGGACCCGTGCTGTCGGTGATGCGGTTTTCCGACCTGGACGAGGTGGTCCGCCGCGCCAACGACACCCGCTACGGCCTGGCGGCGGCCGTGTGGACTCGCGACGTCACCAAGGCCCACCACCTGGCGGCCAGGATTCGCGCGGGTACGATCTGGATCAACACCTACCACCAGTACGACCCGGCGGCACCTTTTGGCGGCTTCAAGATGTCCGGCATGGGCCGCGAACTGGGCCGGCAAGGCATCGAGGCCTATACCGAGACCAAGACCGTCTACGTGGGGCTGGGCTAACCGGGCGGCTGAGGGCGATGGATGGTTCCTCGCCGAACCGGGCGAGAACGGGCGATCGCGCCCCCCCGGGTTCTTCGCCGATTCCGCATGCGCCCGATTTTCAGGGGAATGCCCTCGGAAAGTCCCCAAAAAAGAAGAGTTTGCGACGCGTGTGAGGTTGACTCGCGCGGGCTCGCTCCGAAAAATGCCCTGGTGGGCCCGGCGGGGGATCGATCGAAAGGGGTCGGGGGACTCGCCGCGGGGGGCCGCCCCCGAGGGCGTTTCGCCTGTGCCGGTGGGAGGGAGGTTTGCCCGGGGGACCCCGCGCATGCCCGCCCGCTTTCTTTCCAGGCCCGAAGTTGCGCCGAATAAGTAGAGTTTTGGGGATACATCCGGACGGTCTGGGGCGACAAGCTCGTAGGGTTGTACGGCACGTAATGGCCGAGAGTGAGATGGCGCCGCCTGCCACGCCCCGGCCGTGCCCGCCTTGATGTCTCGAACAAGGGAAGTGAACCGGATGTCACGATTGCCTCGTTTGGCGGTTGGCTCGATCCAGCCCGACGCCGACCGCCGGCTGGTGGTGTGGGGATTGTTGGAGGGGCTGCGCCGCGAAGGCTTGCAGGTGCAGAGTTTCTCGTCGCGGGCCCATTTCCCCTCGTATCCGGCGGCGACCACCATTTGCGGACTGCCTCAGCGGCACCTGGACACCTGGTTGATGTCGCAGGAGGTGTGCCGCGGCCTGTTCGCACGGGGCTTCGGGGCGGCCGACGTGGCGGTGATCGAAGGGCAGTTCGAGGACCCGTCCGGCCTGCCGCGGTCCGGTGGCAGCCTGGATCAACTCTGCCGTTGGCTCGATCTGCCGCGGCTGGCCGTGGTCGATCTCTCCCGCTTGGGGCGGTGCCGTTTGCCGACTCGGCCGGCCGCCGTCGACGGGCTGTTGCTGGATCGCGCCGCCGACACGCGGGCCTTGAGCGCATGGTCGACCGATTTGGAAATCCTCTGGGGGATTCCGGTGCTGGGGGCCCTGGAGGAATCGGGCGACCTGCGGGACGAACTCTCTGCCACGCCCCGGGGCAGCCGGCTTTCGCGGGAATTCTGCCGCCGTTTGGGCGATCGTTTCGTCAGGTACTGGCGTCCGCAGGAGATTCGCCGGATTGCCGCCAGCAAGGCTTTCGCCCGCGGCGGCGCGGAGGCCGGATGGACGGAGCTATTGCCGCGCAAGCTGACCGTGGCGGTGGCCTACGACGAAGCATTCCATTGCTATTTTCCCTGCACGCTGGACCTGCTGGAACTGCACGGGTCGAAGGTGGTCGATTTTTCGCCCCTGCACGACGAAAAACTGCCGCCCGATACCGACGTGGTCTACCTGGGATGCGGCCATCCCGAGCGTTTCGCCGACGCGCTGGCCGCCAACCACTGCATGAAAGCGGCGCTGGGCAGCCACCTGGC
>CAYZWG010000147.1:0-12037 GCA_964481605.1 uncultured Planctomycetaceae bacterium | reverse complement strand
CAGCGGCGGGGTCGGGAGACCCGCGCCGAACGGAGAACCGGCGCCGCTACTGGCCGAGCATCTGGGCCACTGCTTGGCGGGCGGTTTGCAGTGCCTGGGGCATCTGCTCGGCGTTCTTGCCCCCAGCCTGGGCCATGTCGGGGCGGCCGCCGCCGCCGCCTTGAATCCTGGCCGCCGCGGCGCGAACCCATTTCACCGCGTCGCCGCCTTGGGCGACCAGGTCGCGGCTGAGACCCGCCACCAGCATCGCCTTGCCCTCTTCCTGCCGCGTGCCCAGCATCACCGCCACCGGGGCCGCCTGGCGACGCAATTGGTCGATCAATCCTCGCAGGGCGTTGGCGTTGGCTCCGGGCACTTCGGCCACCACGACTTGCACGTCGCCCAGCCGCGTCGCCCGAGAGAGCAACCGCTCGGCCGAAATGCCTTCTCCCACGGGCTCGGCAGCCAGCTTCTTTTTCAGTCTGCGGACTTCCTTGACCAGCGTCTCGACCCGCGCGGGGACCTCGCCGCCGGGCACCTTCAGCACGGCCGCCGTCTTGGCCAGGGCGGCTTCGTTTCGGCCCACGTGTTCCAGCGCCGCCGGGCCGGTCAGGGCCGTGATCCGCCGCGTGCCGGCGGAGACGCTCTCCTCGGCAAGAATCTTCACCAGCCCCACCTGGCCCGTGCTCGCCAAGTGCGTGCCGCCGCAGAGTTCCTTGCTGTAGTCGCCCATCGAGACCACCCGCACCACCTCCGGATATTTTTCCCCGAAGAGCATCGTCGCCCCGGCGGACCGGGCTTGCGCTAGCGGCATCTTCTCGCAGGCCACGGGCGCGGCTTCGATCACCCGGGCGTTGACCTCGGCTTCAATCCGGGCGAGTTGATCCGCAGAGACCGCCTTGGGGTTGGTGAAATCGAACCGCAGCCAATCCGCATCGACCTTGGAGCCCTGCTGTTCGGCGTGGCCGCCGAGGTGTTTTCGCAGGGCATAGTGCAATAGGTGGGTGGCCGAATGGGCACGGCGGATGGCCTGCCGCCGCGCGGGGTCGACCCTGGCCGCGACGCGCTTGCCGAGCGAAATCTCGCCTTGGCGAAGGTGTCCCACGTGGAGGATCAACTCGCCGTCGACTTGGGTATCGGTGACCTCGAAGCGCAAGTCCTCGCCGAGCAGTTCCCCCGAATCGCCCACCTGGCCGCCCATCTCGCCGTAGAACGGTGTCTTGTCAAGGATCACGGTGACCGGCTGCTGGTGGTCGACCTGGGCGAGCTTGTCGCATGGTTTGTCGCGGGCGACGATCGCCAGCACCTTGGCGTCGAGCGCTTCCGTCGTTTCGTAGCCGACGAACTCGCTGCGGTGGACGGCCCGCTTAATCGCCTCCAGCGGTCCCGACTTGAACAGGGCGGCTTTTCCCGCGGAGCCGGAGATTTCGCCGTGTCGCTTCATCTCCGCCTCGAAGCCGTCCCAGTCGAAGGTGAGGTTCTGCTCGGCGGCCATCGACTCGAACAGCTCGGGCGGAAACCCGTAAGTCTGGTACATCTCGGCGGCGTCCGCGCCGGAGACCATTCCCCGGCCCGACGACTTCATCTGGGTGAACAGCCGCTCGATCCGCGTCAGCCCGGCGTCGATCGTGCCGAGGAAATTGGCCTCCTCACCCCGGATCACCTGGGCCACCCGCTCCACCGTATCGCCCAGTTCGGGGTAGGGGTTTTTCATCATCTCGGCAACCTTGGGCACCAGCCGGAAGAGGAACGGCTCGCGGACGCCGAGCTGACGGCCTTCGAGCACGGCCCGCCGCAACAATCGCTTGACGACGTACTTCTCCTTGTTGGGGCCGGGATAGACGTTCTCGTGGACGGCGAACGTGCAGGCCCGAACGTGATCGGCAATGCGGCGCAGCCGCCGCCCCTGGGGGGAATCCGGCTCGTAGCGGATGCCGCACACCTCGGCCGCCGCCTCGACGATCGGCCGGAGGATGTCGATGTGGAAATTCGTCTGGACCCCTTGCAGCACGGCGGCCGTCCGCTCCAGCCCCATGCCCGTGTCGATGTTCTTGCTGGGCAGCGGCCGCAGATTGTCCGGCGGATCGCCCACCCGGTTGAATTGGGTAAACACCAGGTTCCAAATCTCGACTTCGCCCTGGTCGGTGTGGCAGTAGATTTCGCTGCACGGCCCGCAGACGCCGTCGGGCCCCAGGCTGGGAGCGTTGGCCGGCCAGAAATTCTCGTCCTCGCCGATTCGCTGGAGCTTCTCCGACGGCAGCTTGACCTCGTCCAGCCAGATGCGGGCCGCCTCGTCGTCGTCCAGGTAGACGGTGGCCGAGAGCCGCGCGGGGTCGATGCCCAGCCACTGCCGCCCGGTGAGAAACTCCCAGGCCCAGCGGATCGCCTCCCGCTTGAAATAGTCGCCAAAACTGAAATTGCCCAGCATCTCGAAGAACGTGTGGTGGTAGGCGGTTCGGCCCACGTTCTCGATGTCGCCGGTCCGCAGGCACTTCTGGCAGGTGGTGGCGCGGGTAAACTCCAGCTTGCAGCGGCCCTGAAAGTGGTCCTTGAACTGGTTCATCCCGGCCGGGGTGAACAGCACGGAGGGGTCCCAGCGGGGCACCAGCACGTCGCTGGGACACCGAACACAGCCCTTGGTCTCGAAAAAGGCGAGGTACTTTTCCCGCAGTTCGTCGGTCTTCATGGGGAAGGTTCAGGGTTCGAGGGTTTCAGGGTTGGGGGACGGCTCCGGCGGCGGAATCGCTCATCATACTGCTTGGCCAAACAGGTGGAAAGACGCGATTTCCCGGTCTCCAGGGGCTGAGCGAGCCTCTCCGGTGGGGGCGACTCGGGGTGAATCGACCGGCCGGAGGACGCCCGCGAGACGGCCATTTCGCCGATTTTCGCCGATTTCTCACCGATTCTTCGCCGATTCTTCGCCGATAGCGCGTGATATCGGCCGGAGAATCCCGCCCTGGAGGTTGTCGGGGCCTTGTTGCATCGCCCCACGGGCCGGACCTTTTGCCTTGCTGTTTTGGTTTCGCGTCATGCAAGCCACGTTTTGCCAACCTGCCATCCACTCCACGGTCGCCCTGCTGGGCCCGATGATGCCGTGGATGATCTGCCAGGGTTGTGCCGGGCAGCCCCGCCCGAGCCGTCCCGGGGCGGGCCAGCCACCAAGCCTGAAGGCCTCGCTGTTCGGCCTGCTTGCCCTACAGGCCGCCTCGGCGTCACTGTTGGGGACCGCGCCCCGGCTTGCCTGGGCGGTCTGGACCGTCGAGCGCAATCTCTGGCATCTCGACTTCCGCACGTGGTTCGGCCTGGTGGTGGCGCTGGAGCGTGCGGGAAGATTCGCCCGCGACTTCTGCCGTCACACGCTCCTGGACGGCTTTCTCCGTGCCCACTTCGGCTGCGTCGTGCCGCTGGCGGCGATGGCCACCCGGGCTGCGTCGCTACATCGTGCCAGGCGAATCGCATGGTGTACGCCACAGGGTGTCACCTGCCGAGCGGCCGTGCGCGAGCCGGCGGCGACGCTGCCAACCGCCGCTGGGCGGTCGATGCCGTCCCGGGTGGGCAGCTTGCGAGGGCCGCGTCGCTGCCCTGCGGTGGCCGGGCGGGGCCACCCCCGCAATGGTCGGGCGCGGCGGCCCCGGTCCGAACTGGGGACGGCAAGCTGACCGGTCTCGCAGCTTGTAGGCTCTCCGCCGAGTCTGTAGGCCGCCAAAAAAGGCGGCCAAATCGACCTGGACTTGCGGGTTCGATTCTGAGAAACTCCTGCCCCTCGTTTTGCCGGGGGGATCCTTGACAAGCACATCCGGGGCCGTGTGCCGGCTTGCCGCAGTGGGCGAGCGTGGCGGATGGGTCGCCGGATGGGAAAGGTCTCGAAGGAGTTTCGCGATGAAACTCGGGTTGAAGACGTTCGATTTCAGCCGGACCGGCAAACGCCTCCTCCTGGTGACGGCCGTCTTGCTGCTGGTGGCCGGGTGCAGTTCCTTCGGCGGCCCGTCCGGTAGACTTTTGCCCTGGCGGGGGGGCGAGTCTTCCCACCGGGCCCACGCACGGCAGACGAGAAAAGACAAGGGTGGGGGGTGGATTTCGTCGCTCTTTCGGACCGAGGAACCCCCGCCGCCAAAGTCGGTCAAGGAATGGATGGAGTTGGAGCCGATTCGCCCGTAGTGCACGGTCAACTGGGGAAAAGGGAGTGGCGATGGGCAATCGAACCGTGTGGGTGGTGGTGCTTCTATTGGGTCTGGGCGGCTGCCGGACGACCGGCTCTCCGCTTTCCGCCTGGACCGGGCTGGGCAGGGATCAGGCGCTGGCCAAGCAGGTTGAGAACGACCCGTTTCCCTCGGCCCATCAGGTCCACCTGGCGGAACAATAGGTCGACCTTGACGGGGAGGGGCCCTAAATGGCGCTGTCCGATTACGTTCCGGAGACCTCTTCGCGAAGTCGTTTCAGCACGCGGTATTTCGCCTGCCGGACCGCGCTCTTGCTGATGCCCAGCGATTCGGCCACCGTGGCGGCCGGGCGTCCCATGGCGGTCATCTGCCAGAAGGCCTCCCAGGTCGTATCCTCGTAGTCGGGGCGAATCGCCTGGAGCACGCGGTGGACCATCGCCACGTCAGGCGAGGGGGTGTGCAAGTCGTCGGGTTCCTCGAACTCGGGCTCGAAGGCCTCGGTCGCTTCCATCACCGCATCGCCGCTGACGGGGGTGGAGGCCTGCTTGCGGAAATGATCGGACAGCTTGCTCCGCGTGATTGTCCACAGCCAGCCGCGGAAGCTGTCGCCCGGCCGCTGCTCGTCCAGGTCGGCGATGTAGAGAGCCACCGCGCGGAACACCTCCTGGACGATGTCGGCAGAATCGGCCGCCTGCAAACCGGCCCGCCGGGCCCAACGGTAGACGATCGGCCCGAAGAGATGGACCATCCGCCCCCAGGCCTGCGGATCGCGGGCTTTGACCCGCCCCAACATGCAACTGGAGAGCGATTCCTCCTGGGCCGAGCCGGCCTTGTTGTTGCTGGCGTCCGGATTTTTCACGGATTCTGTGTCCTGCTGCGGAGCCCATCGGGCAACGTGGCCACGTGGCCAGGGCGCGACGACCCGAACGACTCGGTTTCGCCCATTGCCCCGCTCGTAGCTCACTCGATCCAGCCACCCCGCACGGCCATATTCTAATCGACCCGCCCAAACCCGTCCAGAAAGCGAAAACGCCACGGGGTGCGAGATCCGGTCCGAGCGACCACCCCACCATGGCACCGCCGGCCGTCAGTAGGCCCCCCGCCCGGTGAGCACGCACCAGGGGGTGCGGACCAGCAGGCCAAGGTCGGTGCCGATCCCTTGGTGGGCAACGTACCAGAGGTCCATCCGCACCCAGTCCAGAAATCCCACGTCCGACCGGCCGCTCACCTGCCAGAGGCAAGTCAAACCGGGTTTGACGGCCAGGCGCCGGCGTTGCCAGGGCTCGTATTGGGCCACCTCCTTGGCCACGGGGGGCCGGGGCCCCACCAGCGACATCTGTCCCAACAGCACGTGAATCAACTGGGGCATCTCGTCGATGCTGGTGGTCCGCAGAAACCGGCCGATTCGGGTGATGCGGGGATCGCGGCGATTCTTGAAGATCGGTCCGTCTTGTTGGTTGGCCACGCGGTGCTGGACGGCCGCGGCATCGACCACCATGGTGCGAAACTTCAGCAGGGTGAACGGCTGCCCCAGGTATCCCAGCCGCTCCTGAAAAAACAGCGGTTTGCCCCGCGTGGTGACCAGCAGAACGAGCAACGTGGTCACCAGCACCGGCGACAAGAGCAACAACAGCACCAGTGCCCCGACGATGTCCAGGCCGCGCTTGAAAGCGCGGTACAGGGGCGAGCTGTTCCCCTCGGGCGAGACGATCGGTTGGCCCGCCGCCAGCCGGCGCTGGGCCAGCGAGGGTTTCGGGTGGCGAACGGGCCGGATGCGCCCGGTCGACGTTTCTTGCCGCGGCGTGGTGGTGGCCTCCGGGGCAGTCCCCGCCGGCCGCCATGACGGGGCTCGCGATGGTGGGGAAATCGTCGTCGATGCCGAATTCAGCGGAACAAGCACGGTGTTTCCTCGGGGGGGCGGGGTTTCCTCGGCAAGGCGGCGGCCGATCGTCGCCGGATGCCCTCTGGTCGAGCAAACGGCGCGCCGCCGCCGGCTACCGTCCCCTGCCAGGCCCCGTTGTAGCGGTTGGGCCGATCTTGCCGGCCGGCCGGAGAAATCGCCCGACAGTGCCGGTCTCGCGGGCGCTGACTTCTGGAAACACCGGCGTGGCAGAATGCCGACACGGCCGGAGGCGTTGAGCCGGGTTTCCTACCGCCGAGCGTAGGGCCGGAGTGAAACCGAAGTCACCCGTTGCCTGGGGCGAGTTCGTCGCGGCAGATCAGGTGGAAGTGGACCCCGTCGGGCCCGAGGTGGTCGGGGCGCTGCCGCTGGGGCTGGCCGGCGACCCTCACCTCGTGCCGCAACTCGGCCAGCGCCGGCTGGAGTCCGGCAAAGCGTACCAGGTCTTCCACCATGGCATCGTCGTCCAGCAGCAAACAGCCACCCACGTGCTGCCCGTGGAAGCCCACTCCGCCGTCGGGCGTGGCCAGGTCGAAATCGGTGGGGGATTCGGCAATCCCCAGCCACCTCAGCCAGGCTTCCACGTATCGTTCGATCAGTGCACGGCCGATGAAGACGTGCTGCCGGGTGACGGAGACGTAAGCCGATTCGGGCGGGGGAGCGGGTCCGCTCTGGCCCAGGGCTTGGGCGGCGGGGGCAAAGTAGACCCGCAGTCGGCACTGGCCCGTGGCGGCCCCTGCCGCCGGCCAATGCCAGGCGGCGTCGTCTCGGGGAAGGTGAAGCCGCGAGGTCTCCACGCCGGGGCATACGGAGCGGATCATGGCCAGGACGTGATCGCCCGGCTCCAACGCCAACTCTTCCAGCCGCCCCTGGCCGCTGTAGGTCAGTTTCAGCGCCTCTCGCCCGTCGCGGCTGGACGGCTGGGCCGGCCAGGAGAAGGGTTCCAGTCGCAGGTGGGCCAGGTAGGAGGGGAGGATCAAGGTCCCCACGTAGGCCTCCACGTCGCGCTCGTCGAGCGCTGCCCAAAGCGAAAGCATGGCGTTGTCCCCCGCGGGTCCGGCGGCGAACAGGGACTGAAAAACGGTGCTTTCGGCGGGGTCGGGAGACCCGCGCCGAACAGGGATTGAAAGCCGGCCCTATGATGATTGCGATGATTGTGCGGGAACGGGGGCCTGGCGGATTCCGGGGATGGGAAACTGCGAGCAAAGCTCGGCGACCTCGGCGCGAACCCTCTCGGCCGTGGCGTCGATATTTTCCATATTGCGGCAGACGGTATCAATCCATCCGGCAATGCGGTCCATCTCGGGCTCTTTCATGCCCATCGAGGTGATCGCGGGCGTCCCCAGCCGCACGCCGCTGGTGACAAAGGGCTTGCGGTGATCGCCCGGCACCATGTTGAAGTTGCCGATGATTCCCGCCCGGGCCAGGGCCTGGGAGACATCCTTGCCGGTGTAGCGGCTTTGGCGGAAGTCGAGGATCAGCAGGTGGGTGTCGGTACCGCCGCCGGCCAGTTGGTGGCCCCGCTGGAGCAATCCTTGGGCCAGGCTCTTGGCATTGCTGGCCACCTGGCGGCCGTACCGGCGAAAGGCTTCCGTGCCGGCTTCTCGAAAGCAGGTGGCCATGGCCGCGATGGTGTTCATGTGCGGCCCGCCTTGCAAGCCGGGAAACACGGCCCGATCCACCCGCTTGGCGAGATTGAACTTGCTGCCCGGGTGGTACTTTTCCTGGTAGCGGTCTTCCCGGCGGGAGAGGAGGAAACCGGCCCGGGGTCCCCGCAGCATCTTATGGATCGTGCTGGAGACGACGTCGCAATAGGGAACCGGATCGGGGTGTACGCCGGCGACGATCAGGCCGTTGATGTGGGCGATGTCGGCGACCAGGTAGGCATCGACCTCGGCGGCGATTTCGGCGAACTTGTCGTATTCCAGCTTCCGCGGATAGGCGGTCGCCCCAGTCCAGATCATCTTGGGCCGTTGCCTCTTGGCGATCTCGCGAATCCGGTCGTAGTCCAGCAGCCCGGTGTGGGGATCGGGTCCGTAGGGAACCTGCTCATAATCGCGACCGGAGAAATTGACCTTCCAGCCGTGGGTGAGGTGTCCACCTTCGGGGACCGGCATTCCCATCACCTTGTCGCCCGGTTTCAACAGAGCCCGATAGACGGCCTGGTTGGCGGGCGAGCCGGAGTAGGATTGTACGTTGGCGTGTTCGGCGCCGAACAGGGCCTTGGCCCGATCGATGGCCAATTGCTCGATCTGGTCGACCACCAGGTTGCCTTCGTAGTAGCGCGCCGCCGGGTACCCCTCGCAGTATTTGTTGGTCAGGATCGAGCCGCTGGCTTCGAGCACCGAGAAGGAGGCGTAGTTCTCCGAGGCGATCATCTTGAGAGTGGTCGACTCGGCCTCGATCTGCTGTTCGATCAGGGCGTACAACTCGGGATCGGTCTGCTTCAGGTGGGGGTGGCGTTGGCTGCCGTTCTGCATGGGAATGGTTCCTATCGACGACGCGGGAGGGGCTGGCGACACCGGCCGGCGGGCCGCGGTGACGGCGGCTCGGCCGCGGCTTCGCCCTGCCGACCGTCTACCATGGGACCCAAACGTCCCAAGATACCCCCGGACCGCCCGGCCAACAAGCGTCTCCCCCCCACACTTATGGCCCGTCCGAAAAAACTGCAACGTTTTGCGCTTCGGGCTCGTGTGGCACATTTTTTGCGCCGAGCCATAGACACCCCCTGGCTGCGGCTCGGATCATCTGGGCCGGCACAGCCGGCCCTACGGCAACTGGGGAAGCACGCCGGGATGACCGCACCGGTTTGGGTGACCCGTAATCTCGGTGGTGTTCGCTACGCTCGGCCCCGGGTCTGACGGTCTTGGCGATTGCGGCGAGAGCCTATTCCGGTTCTACGGAAAAGCGCTGTTTCGGTCTCGCACCGTCTTTTTTGCGTCACGCCGAAGACGCCGATTGCCCCACCCCGGTACGACAAAATTGGCCTCCGCAGCGCCGAATTGACCAAGCATCGTTTTGGTCCCGGTCGATGGAGGTAGTGGGTTGCCGTGGGCAGAGAACTCCCGCTGCGACCCGTCCCAAAGGTTGGCGAAGCTCTTCACGATCTTGAACGTTTACAGTAGGGGAGGTTTCCCGATGAAACTCGTCCGACTTTGGTCTAGCTTGATCTTGGCCGTTTCGATCGGATCGACGGCTTGGGCCCAGTTTGGGCTGTACGGGGCGCCGGCCTTGTTGCCGCTTCCGGGGGTGGATACCGAGGCGGCCCCGCTCGACCTCAGTGGGGTGGCCCCGACCGCCGCCTCGGTCCCCGTGATGACGGCACCGGGTGCGTATCCCACGGCCCAGGGCGCCGGGGCGTTGCCCTACGATCCGGCCTACCCCAATCGGCAGTCGCTGGCGCTGAACGGGCCGAAGCAGAAGCGGAGCAGCCCCAAGCCGACGCCGGCCCAGCCAGGCGCGTTGGGGCCCGGTGGCGGCCAGCCGGACTCCGTTTCGCGAATGCTCCAGGAGGGGGGATGCTGGCCGGAACCGACCGGCGGTGGCTCCCAGCCCTGCGACAGTACCCAATGGTGTAATCCTTACGACGACTCTCCCTGGTTTGGTTCGGTGGCCGCGCTGTATATGGGTCGCGACGAGCCCAATCGGTTGTGGACCACCTTCGAGACGAACAACAATCCGAACCAATTGCCCACCGACGCCTTTACCCAATGGCAAGTGGGCGGCGAAGTAACCTTTGGGCGGTATTTTCACTGCGGGCTGTTCGGGGTGGCGGCCACCTACTGGACGCTCGATCCGCTCACCGGGTTCTCCAGCCAGAGCGTTGCCGGGGGGAGCGTGAGCACGCCGCTGATTGTCAGCGACATTGAATTCGCCGGCGTCAACGGAACTGTCCTTTTCGACGGCGCCCAGGAGCACCGCGTGTGGCGCCGCGACGAGTTCCACAACGTCGAGGTCAACCTCCTCAGCGGGCGGCTGGCAAAGGGGGCAGCCGGCCGTGGACCTTGTGCCGAGGACTATGGTCCGACCGCCTACGGCGGCGGCTCACCCTGGTCGGCCGATTGGCTGCTGGGGGTCCGCTACTTCCGATTCCAGGAGGACTTCACCTTCGCGTCCCTGGACCAGGGTTATACTTGGGGGCAGGGCGGCGGACTCTACCAGGCCAACCTCGACGACACCACGCAAAACAACCTCATCGGGTTTCAGGCCGGGGCCGACCTGGGCTATCAACTCTCTCCGCACTGGCGGCTGTTCGCCACCCCCAAAATCGGTATCTACAACAACCACGTGCAGCACCACTTCAGTCTCTACCGGGGTGACGGCACGGTGGCCAATCCCACCGCCGCCAGCGGCGTCTCCGGTAGCTACCCGGTCCGTTCCTCCGAAGACGTGGTCTCCTTCCTCACCGAAGTCAACCTGGGCGTCGACTGGCAGATGACCCGCCGTTGGAGTGCCTTTCTCGGATACCGAGTTCTGTTTGCCACGGGAATCGCCCTGGCCGACAACCAGATTCCCACCTACGTGGTCGATATTCCGGAAATCGCCGATATCGACACCAACGGTCAACTCGTCCTGCATGGTGCGTTTGCGGGGGTCCGATTCAACTATTGATCGGGCCCGCGTGTCCGCACGCGCAAACCCCAATCTTCGATCAACCGAAGAACATCAGGACGAACGTGGAAAGGGCCGGGCAGCCACGCCTGCGAGGGCGGCTGCCCGGCCCGATCGTTGCCAGCGTTCGGCGCGGGTCTGGCGAGCCCGCCGCCGGTGGCCTCCTCGTTCGGTGCGGGTCTCCCGACCCCGCCGCCGGTGGCACGGTCAGGAGACCGGCCACAACTTGATGCGGGAGACCATTACGGTCGATCCCGGTGGCACGGTCGGGAGACCGGCCACAACTTGCCCGGCGGACCGAGAGGGGTGGCTCTCAGACGATGATGCTCGTCAGGGCGACAAAGGTCGGGTCGTCGCGGATGGGATCGAAATCGGGCTCATCGTCGACCATCAGGCGGTAGTCGGACTCCAGCGTCAATGCGCGCGAGAGATGTTTCAGGGCCTGCGGTTTGTTGCCCGCCAGACTGAAGTAGCAGGCCAGGTTGTAGTGAAGCAGGGCATCCCTGGGGGAAGCTTCCAGCGCCTGCTGGAGGGCGGCGATGGCCTGCGACAGCTTGCCGCAACGTTTGTAGCACCAGCCCAAGGCCAGGCGGACGTGGACATCGCCGGGGGCGGCCTTGGCGGCCGCCACCAGCGGCACGAGGGCTTCCCGGTATCGCTCCAGCGAGCGGAGTGCTTCGCCCCACAGGTACAAACCCCGGGGACTCAGCGGCCGCCGCTGGCTGTGCCGGTGGAGCACCTCCAGGGCGTGCTCCGCCATCCCCAGCTCCAAGTATCCCTCGGCCTGGCGTTCCGCGTGCCTCAGTCGCATTCGTTCTCGATCGGTCACGGCAACCCACTCCACGTCCAACGCAATGGAAAAAGAGGCGCAAGGTGGACGGTTTGCCCGCCGAGGGAGGAAAACCCGGGCCCTGGCAGGCATCCGCCCGGCCTCGACTCCATTCTAAGCAAGAGACTCGCCGGGACCAACTCCGGGTTTCGGACGATCCGACTCAAGTGGCGGTAGCGCAAAAGGTTAGCCGCGGTCGAGCACACCCAACCGGACACCACGCCGCGTCGTTCCCCCGGCGGCCTTGCGGCCGGCGCGGGTGGCCCTGATAGCTTGCCTATCAGGGCGGCGTAGCCGCAAGAGGCACCTGTTCGGCGCGAGTCTCCCGACCCCGCTCCCCGCGTGGGCGGCAGTAAGTAGGGCCGGCTGTGCGGAGCCGAAACGTGGCTGGCGCTGCGAAGTGCGGCAACCGGCCGGCACAGCCGGCCTTACACCTGCCGTGCCTGCGGCACCCCGATAGCAGAGCTATCGCGGCCACCCACGCGAGCCCGAGGTGAGCCGGGGGGTGTGGCTCAGGGGTTTGCGGCCAGCGTTTGTTCGTAGGCCTCGGCCAGTGAA
>CAYZWG010000146.1:0-12074 GCA_964481605.1 uncultured Planctomycetaceae bacterium | reverse complement strand
GGCGATTCTCCCTCGCTTGCGCTTCGGGTTACGATGGGCGTCGTTCCTGGCCGTTCCGCTATCGGGGGGGGCTCATGGCTGCCTTGACAGATTTCGCCTTGACAGGGGGCGGAAAATTCGCACAATCCGACAGCCGTTCTGAAGAGGGGATGCTGCCATTGGGTCTGCCCGGCCACTGCGGAAGAGGGATTTTCCGCCGGGTTGCCGGGCCGAAGAACCCGCGTTTTCCTGAATCACCGTGGTTTGCCACCAGGCGCCTGTCGGCACGGAGGCCAAAGCGCCATGCAAGTCTGTCCCCAGCCGGGACTATCGATCCACCTGCGGCACGCCTTGCCCGACGCCCGGTTGCTCGGCGCCGACGACGTGTGCTTTTCCGGTTGCTCGCGCGACTCCCGCACTATCCAGCCCGGCGAAATGTTCGTGGCCATGGCCGGCCGGCACCACGACGGCCATCACCACGTGGCCGAGGCGGTGCGGCGGGGCTGCGTGGGCGTGCTCGTCGAGCGGCCGCTTTCGGTCGACCCCGGCGTGCCCGTCTGTGGTGTCGACGACACCCGCTTCGCCTTTGGCCGTATTTGCCAGGCCCTGGCCGGCGATCCCAGTCGCCGCCTGAAGGTCGTGGGCATCACCGGCACCAACGGCAAGACGACCACCTCCTGCCTGGTCACCAGTGTGTTCTCCGCCGCCGGCCACCCCGCGGGGCTGGTGGGAACGTTGGGCGGCTTCGACGGACACGATTTTCACGAGACCAGCCACACCACGCCCCCCGCCGAACAACTCGCCCGATGGCTGGCCGCGATGGTCGCCAACGGCTGTACCCACGCCGTGCTGGAGGTTTCCAGCCACGCCCTGGACCAGTCCCGGCTGGCCGGCATCACCCTGGACGCCGCCTGCGTGACCAACGTCCGCCGCGATCATCTCGATTACCACGGCTCGATTCAGGATTACCGGCTGGCCAAGTCGCGGCTGTTCGACTATCTCTCCGGCGAAGGGTTTGCCGTGGTCAATGCCGACGACGGCACGTCGGCCGCCTATCTCCACCAGATCAATGGTCCCGTGCTCACCATCGGCATCCGCTCCGCCGCCGAAATCACCGCGGTGGCAATCGAACGCTTCGCCAGCGAGCAGACCTTTCTGCTGACGGCGGGCAGCGAGACCATTCCGGTCCGCACCCGGATGATCGGCACCCACCACATCTACAACTGCCTGGTGGCCACGGCCGTGGGTCTGGCCTACGGCATCGACCTGCCCACGGTCGTGCGGGGTCTGGAAAACGTCGATCACGTGCCAGGGCGGTTGGAGCGGATCGAGTGCGGGCAGCCATTCGGCGTGTTCGTCGATTTTGCCCACACTCCCGATGCCCTGGCCAGCACGTTGCGGACCCTCCGCGACGTGACCCAAGGGCGATTGATCTGCGTGTTCGGCGCCGGCGGCGACCGCGATCGGCGGAAGCGTCCGCTGATGGGCAAGACGGTCCAGGCGGAAGCCGACTTGGCCGTGGTGACCAGCGACAACCCTCGCAGCGAGGATCCCGAGCGGATCGCCCGCGACCTGCTGCAAGGCTTCCAGCATCCGGCCGACGTCCAGGTGTTGCTCGACCGGGCCCAGGCGATTGCCTGGGCGCTGGACAGGGCGGAGCCGGGCGACTGTGTGCTGATCGCCGGCAAGGGCCACGAGAGCCACCAGATCGTGGGCCAATCGAAGATCCCCTTTGACGACCGCCAATTCGCCCGCGCCTGGCTCTACGAAAAACAGCCGCACGCCCCCTCATTGACCGGATAACCCCTTTTTCGCGGGATCGCTCGATCCACCGCTCCACGACCATGCCCACCCTCGACGACCTGCAACAAGCGACCGGCGGCAGCCTGCAAGCGGCAATCGAAGCGACTTGCGCGCCGCTGGGCCGGGTGGTCACCGACAGCCGGCAGATCACGCCGGGCGACGTGTTTTGGGCCCTGGCCGGGCCGAACCACGACGGGGCCGACTTTGCCCCCGAGGCGATCGCCCGCGGTGCCCGCGGCGTGGTATCCGCCCGCCCGCTGCCGGTGCCCAAGGACCGGTGGCTGCTCTGCGTGGACCACGGCCTGGGGGCCCTGGCCTCGTGGGCTCGGTGGCATCGCGATCGGTTCCGCGGCACGGTGATTGCCGTGACCGGCAGCGTGGGCAAGACCACCACCCGGCAAATGATCCACACCGTGCTGGGAAGCCGATTCCACGGCACGGCCAGCCCGCACAATTTCAACAACCACGTCGGCGTCCCCCTGAGCATGCTCCAGATGGAGCCCGACCACGACTACGCCGTGCTCGAGCTGGCGGCCAGCCGTGCCGGCCAGATTGCCGCGTTGGCCGAGCTTTGCCGGCCGTCGCTGGGGGTGGTGACCCACGTGGGCGACGCCCACCTGGGCGGATTCGGAAGCCGCCAGGCAATCGCCGACGCCAAGGCCGAGCTGCTCCAGGCGCTGCCCGAGGAGGGCCACGCCATCCTGGGCGAAGACCCCTGGCTCAGGCGTCTCGCCCGCCGCTGCCGAACGGGGATCACCGTGGTCGGCCGCGGAGCCCAATGCGGGCTGGTCGCGGAAGCGATTCAGTGTGGTGGCGGAATGCTTCGGTTTCGCGTGGGCCAAACCCCGTTCCGCGTGCCCGTCTGGGGCCGCCACCATCTCACGGCGGCGCTGTCGGCGGTGGCGGTGGGGCGGCGATTCGGCCTGGAGTGGAAGACCATTGCCCGGGCCCTGGCGGACTTCAACCCGGTGCCGATGCGGTGCCAGGTGACCGAGGTCCGCGGCGCGACGATCATCAACGACGCCTACAACGCCAGTCCCATGGCGATGACCGCGGCCTTGGAGCTGTTGCGCGATTTCGACGCCCGGGGCCGCAGAATCGTGGTTTGCGGCGATATGAACGAGTTGGGCGAAGAGGCGTCCGAGTTGCACCGCCGGCTGGGCGATCAGATGGTCAGCCTGTGCGGGGCCGACCTGCTGTTTGCCTGTGGGCAGCACGCTCCCTACGTGGTGGCCGGGGCGCGAGCGGCGGGGATGCCGGCCGCCCGCTCAATCCTCTGTGCCGCGGCGGAAGACGCCCTGCCCCGGCTTGCCCAGACCGTGATTCCCGGCGACGTGGTGCTGGTCAAGGGTTCCCGGACGCTGGAAATGGAACGCATCGTGGAGGCGCTGCGCACGTATCCCCGCGGCCAGCACGGCTACCAACGTCGCAAGAGTGCATAAGACAAAGAGGAGACCAGAGAACCTCGAACCGACCGGAGAACAAGCCGGTCACCAGCCAACTGAAAGCTCCGTCGTCCGTGTCGATATTTGCGGGAATTCGACACGACCCTCCCTCCTGGGGTTGGAGCAGAATCTCGTCGGCACGCGCGGTTTCTGGGTCGACCGCACCGGCGAGTGCTTCACGATGGAGCTTTGGACTGAGCGCCGGGCGGCGCGCAAGCGCCGACCCGGTTGCTCAGGGATACAACGGACAGCCTGCCCTTGCCGGTGAAAGGGAAGCGCTACTTTCCCGCGCGTGGGCTGACCACAACACGGATTAACTGTGCAATTGCCAATACGCCGGTTTTGTTCCGCCCAAAACGGCCAGCCGATTCTCGCCGCCCCGTATTCTCCGGTTTTTCCTTCGTGTTCTTCGCGGGCTTCGTGGTGAACACTCTCCGCCTTCGCCGCGGGAGCCGGAAACGATTTCACCACGGAGGCCACGAAGAACACGAAGGCAGATGTGGTATGATCGCGGCTGATTCGGCAAGACGATTGGCTGCACCCACATTTCACGCCACGCGTTCTCCCTCTCACTTGGATCACTCTTCTGCCGTACCTCCGCGTTTTCCCGTCCCGGCGGAATGATTGCACGCCCATGCTCCTCCGATTCCTCGAACAACTGCGAACGGCCGGGCAGGCCGCGGGCATATCGGGGCCGTGGGCCGCGCTGGAGAAGATCACGCTCCGCGGCTGCCTGGCCGCCGCTCTCGGCTTTACCTTGGCGCTGGTGGTGGGGCCGCGGTTGATCGGATGGCTCCGCCGCCGTTTTCGCGAGCCCAACGTCTCCGCCTGCGACACCCTCCGCCGGCTCCACCAGGCCAAGCACGCCACGCCCACGATGGGCGGCCTGTTCATCGTGGCTGGGCTGGTGGGCGGGGTGTTGGCCTTCGGCGACCTGGCCAACCGCTACGTGCAGACGGCCCTGCTGCTGGCCCTGGGCCTGAGCGTGCTGGGCGCGCTGGACGACCTGGCCAAGATCCGCAGCCGAGGCCCCGGGCTGTCGGTCCGCACCAAGCTGGCGGGGCAGACGCTGGTGGCCGCCGTCGCGGCGCTGGTGGTCTATCAACACCAGGCCTCGGCCGGTTTCGCCCTGCACCTGCCGGTGCTGGGGACGTCGCTGCCGCTGGGACTGGGGTTTGTCCCCCTGGCCGTGCTGGTGATCGTGGGGGCATCCAACGCGGTCAACCTGGCCGACGGGCTGGACGGATTGGCGGGCGGATGCCTGATCTTCGCCACCGGGGCGATGGCCCTGGTGGCCTACGCCGCGGGCCACGTTGGGGTGGCCCACTACCTGCATGTTCCGCCCATCCCCGGTGTGGGTGAAATGTTCGTGGTGGCCGGCGGAATGGTGGGCGCCCTGCTGGGCTTCCTCTGGTTCAACTGCCATCCGGCCCAGGTCTTCATGGGCGATACCGGCTCGCTTCCGCTGGGAGGACTGCTGGGGCTGTTGGCCGTGGTCACCCGGCAGGAGTTGCTGCTGGTGGTGGTGGGCGGCGTGTTCGTGGCCGAGGCCCTGAGCGTGATCCTCCAGGTCGGTTACTACAAGTGGCGACGGCGAAGAATCTTTCTCTGCGCGCCCTTGCACCATCATTTCCAACTCCGCGGCTGGCCCGAGTCACGCATCGTGGTCCGCTTCTGGATCGCCTCGGCGTTGTGTGCCCTGTTGGGGTTGGCGATGTTGAAAATGAACGTCGAGGAGCGTTCTCCTCGTTTTGCGCCGCCCGCCGCCACGGCGGAACGCACCGTGCGGCCGTAACCGCGGGCTGTCCCCCTGGGGAGCCAAACAAGATGATCCCTCTCCCACCAAGGGAAATCGTCTTTGCCGGGGGCGGCACGGCCGGCCATCTGTTTCCCGGGCTGGCCGTCGCCCGGCAACTGCGAGCCGAGGCGCCCCGGCTGAACGTCACCTTTGCCGGCACCGGCAAGCCCCTGGAGCGCAAGCTGGTGGCCACCGCGGGGTTCGACTATCTGGCCGTCCGCTGCCGTCCGCTGCCGGAGCGAGCCGGCGAACTGGTGGCGTTTGTGGCGGAAAACCTGGCCGGCTATCGCCAGGCGCGACGGTTCCTGCGGCAGCGCGACGTGGCGGTGGTGGTCGGCTTGGGCGGCTACGGCAGTGTTCCCATGGGCCGGGCGGCGGTTCGCTGTGGCGTGCCGCTGGTGCTGTTGGAGCAGAACGCCGTGCCGGGTCGGGCCACCCGCTGGCTGGCCCCCGCGGCGACCATCGTCTGCGCCGCCTTTGCCGAGGTGAGAGAAACGCTGGGCGGCCGCTGCACGTGGAAGCAGACGGGCAACCCGATTCGCTGGGGATTCATGCCCCGGCCCGAGCTGGTCGAGGTAGGGCCCGACGCCTGTCCCGCGGCCCCTGGGGGGTATCCACCCCGAGCTGCCCATTCCGCCCGCCCGGCGGCCAGGCAACTGCTCGTGCTGGGTGGATCGGCGGGGGCGGCGTGGCTGAACGAAAACGTGCCCAAGGCCCTGGGGCGGATCGGCCGCCGTCTGCCGGGCTGGAAGATCGTCCACCAGGCCGGCTCCCGCGAGGCGGCGGCCACCCGCCGCCGCTACCGCCGTCTGGACCTGGCGGCCGACGTCCACGAGTTCATCGGCGACATGCCCCGGGCCCTGGCCGAGAGCGATCTGGCCGTCTGCCGTGCTGGGGGAAGCACCCTAGCTGAGCTGGCCGTGGCCGGGCTGCCGGCGGTGCTGGTTCCCTACCCTCACGCCAGCGACGATCACCAGCGCAAGAACGCCGAGGTGTATGTTGCGGGGGGTGGGGCGCTGTTGCTCGACGTGCGGGAAACCGCCGCCGCCGACCACCGCCTGGCCCAACTCTTGCTCCTCTTGCTGACCGATCCCCCGCGGCGATGGAAGATGGCCCGAGCGATGCGGCGGATGGCGATCCCCGACGCGGCCGGGGACGTGGCCACGATGATCCGGCGGATGGCAGCCTAGGCCGCCGGCCGGCGGATTCTCGCGCTTGCAGGAAACTTGACGCCACCAGAGCGTCGTTCTAGAATGAATCGCGCGGGCCAGGAAAACCCGCATTTTCCGCCGCGTTTCTCCTCGGGCAAGGATCCTTTTTCCGCTCCCCTAATTGGACAGCGCCACCTAGGGGGCCTCCCCGCCGGCCCTGTGCCGGTGGGGGACGGGTTTGAGAACTACCGCGCCCACGCACCTCCGCCACCCACGGGGAACCGTTGGAGCGTGGCGGCCGCTGCTAGTTTCCAAACCCGCAAGCCACCGGCACGGGGCCGGTGGGGGGAACACCTGAAATCCCCAGGTTTTACCTTCTTTGACCTCCGCTAAGTGGCGCTGTCCAACTAAAACCGACAAGACCACTGGCACCAGCAAGGTCGCCGTCATGCCGCAAGCCATCGTCGACCCCGAGGAACTGCGCCGCTTTGCCCGCAGCCTGAAAAAATTCAACAACGACGTTCAGGAGCGGGCTTCGGCGCTGACGGTTCAATTGAACGGGCTGGGGCGAACCTGGCGCGACCAGGAGCAAAAGAAGTTCACCGAGCAGTTCGAGCAGCACATGAAGGCCGTCTCGCGGTTCCTCGAGGTGACCGAGCAGCATATCCCTTACCTCTTGCACAAAGCCGAACTGATCGAACAATATCTCCAGCAAAGGTAAGCCCGCATGGCCCGGCAGGCCCGCGTCACCTCGATCGACGTCGTGCAAACGTTTGCCGCCGCAATGAAATGCTTCGCCGACGACGCCGCCTCGGCGCTGGACGCCTTGGAGTTGGAGATTCGCCGGGCGCTGGCCTGGATCGAGCACGACCAGAAGTCGCTTTGGAACGGGCGGGTGCACCGGGGCTGGGACGAGGTGACCGAAGCGCGGCGTAACCTGGAACGGAAGCTGATGTTCCCCGTTGCCGACGAACGCCCCAGTTGTCACGACGAGAAGAAAGCGCTGGAGGCCGCCCAAAAGCGGCTGCGGCTGGCCCAGCACAAGGTCGAGGCGGTTCGCCACTGGTCGCGGGTAGCCGACCGGGAAGCGAACGAGTACGTCGGCGCCGTGAGCCAGTTGAGGCGGTGGCTGGAGCACGATCTGCCCAATGCCCTGGCCGACCTGGAGCGGATGTCCCGTGCCCTGGAGGGCTATGTGGCGGCCGGCAAGGGCCCGGGACCGGTCGCCGTCGAGGCGGACGCCGCGGAAAACGTGGCCGGCGCCGGACGCTCGCCGGACGAAGCCGTTCGGGAGCAGCCCGCCGAACCAGAAAACACCGAACCGGTCGAGGACCCTGGCGATGAGATACTGGGACCTTAGCGGCGGGGCCGCCAAGCTGGAACTGGCCCTCGAATCGCTCCAGGCCGCCCGGGCCGAGGCCGGCCGATCGTGGCAGGACGCCGCCAGCGGCAAGTTCGACGAGACGTACCTGCTGCCGCTGGAACCCCGCCTGCGGCGAGCGCTGGACGCGATTCATCGTTTGGACGCGGTATTGTCCGAAGCCCGGCGTGCCTGCGACGGATAGCCATTGCTCGGGAACCAGGGCGGAAACGCTCGGGAACCGGTGTCGAACCGCCGGACGAGGCAACCATGAGCGATCCTCTTACTCCAACCCAAGCCGAGGAACTTCTCTCGGAGTTGGTTCGCCTGGTGAGCGACCGGGCTCCCGCGGAGGTCGAGATTCCCACGGCCTTCCAACGGCAGAAAGAGACGCTCGATCGCGAGTACCGGGCCTCGGTCGAAGCGGCCGCCCAGGCTTACGAGGAAAGCAAGGACCGGGCCGAGGCGGAATACGCCGCCGAGCGTGGCCGCATTGAAGACGAGTTCCAGAAGGAGTACGGCACGGCCGCCGCGGCCTACGACGAGGCCAAGCGGGGGGCGATTGCCGCCTGCGACGCGGCGCTCAAGGCGGGCCAGCGGCAACTCGACGAAGCCCAATGGGAAGCGACCACCGTCTTTGACGCCAAGAAGGACGAGCCGGGGTTGAGGCTGAAGGAAATCGTCGAGGAGTTGGACGAGGGGGAACAATCGCTGGGGGAGTTGCGAAGCCGGGCCGAGACGCTGCTGCGCCACCGACGCCAGTGGCGCGGCCCAACCCCGCCGCCGGCCGGCTCGCGGCCGGAAGGCGACGCCTTGGGGCGATTCCGCGAGTTGGCCGAGGAGGCGGAAAGCCGACTGGCCGAGTTGGCCGAGCAGAAACTGCCGCGTCTTTTTACGACATTCGGCCTGGTGGCGCCGGCGCTTGCGGCTGCCCTGCTAGGCGCCCTGGTGGCGGGGCTTGTGGCCGGCTTTCACAGTTGGTTCTGGTGGGCGGTGGGAATGCCCATCGGCCTGGCAGCCTGGGCCTTGGTCCTCCCTTGGGTCCATCGTGCCGCCCGGCGGCAGTCGTCGGCCGCCCATGGGGCGCTGGCGCGAACGATTGCCGATGCCCAAGCGGCACGGCAACAAGCGTTGATTGCGGCCGAGGCGGAGTGCGAGCGTGCCAGCCGCCTGATCGCCGAGCAATTCCAGCGCGACATGGACGCCGCCAGCGACACCTTCCTGAGAATCTCCGGCGAGGCCGAGGCGGGCAAGCAGAAGGAAATCGAGCGGCTGGAGAACACCTATCCCGCCCGCCTGGAGGAATACCAGACCCGGCACGATCGCCAGTTGAAGGAGACGGAGGAGAAACAGGGCGAATTGCTGAAAAAGCTGGAGCGCGACCACTACGCCCGGTCGCACAAGCTGGGCCGCGACCATGCCCTGGCCAGCGCCGAGAACGACCGCCGCTATCGCGCCGACTGGGACGCCATGGCCCAGCGCTGGCTGACCGGCGTAGGCCGGGTGGCCGCCACGGTGGAAGAGATGAACGCGGCCTGCCGGCGGTTCTTTCCCGATTGGAACGCCACCGACTGGCGCGCCTGGCAGGTTCCGGCGGAGGTTCCGCCGGCGGTCGCGCTGGGCCGCTACGAGATCGGGCTGGGCCAACTGGAAGGCGGGGTGCCCGGCGACCAACGGCTGATGCCCCCGGCGCTCGACTTCTCGCTGCCCGCCGTAGCCCCGTTTCCCCATCGGTCGACACTGCTGGTGGAGGCGGGCGAGGAGGGCCGGGCGGCCGCCGTGGAAGTGATCCAAGCGCTGATGCTGCGGATGCTCACCTCGCATCCGCCGGGCAAGGTCCGCTTCACGATCATCGACCCCGTGGGACTGGGCGAGAACTTCTCCGCCTTCATGCACCTGGCCGACTACGACGAGCAACTGGTTGCCAGCCGGATCTGGACCGAGGCCAATCACATCGAGCGGCGGTTGGCCGACCTCACCGAGCACATGGAGACGGTGATCCAGGTTTACCTGCGGAACGAGTATCAAACGATCCAGGAGTACAACGCTTTTGCCGGCGAGTTGGCCGAGCCCTACCGGGTGCTGGTGATCGCCAATTTTCCCGCCAATTTTTCCGAGGCCGCCGCGCGGCGGCTGACCAGCATTGTCTCGGCCGGGGCCCGATGCGGAATCTACACGATTCTGAGCATCGATCCCAAGCAGCGAATGCCCCGCGATTTTCATTTGAGCGACTTGCGTGAACAGGCGTTTCGACTCGATTGGCACGAGGGCCGATTCGTCTGGGAGCACGCCCAAATGGGCCGGCTGGTGCTCACCCTGGACCGGCCGCCCGAGGCGGAAAAATTCACCCAGGTGGTTCGCGCCGTCGGCCGCGAGGTCAAGGACGCCGGCCGCGTGGAGGTTCCCTTCGACTGCGTTGTGCCGGAGAAGGACCAGTGGTGGACCGAGGACAGCCGCCGGGGACTCGACGTCCCCCTGGGCCAGGCCGGAGCGACCAAGCTGCAATTCCTCCGCCTGGGCCAGGGAACCTCGCAACACGTGCTGATCGCCGGCAAGACCGGTTCGGGCAAGTCGACCCTTTTGCACGCGCTGGTGATCGCCGCCGCACTCCGCTACAGCCCCGACGAGTTGCAGTTCTACCTGGTCGACTTCAAGAAAGGCGTCGAGTTCAAGGCCTACGCCACCTACCAGTTTCCCCACGCCCGGGTGATCGCCATCGAAAGCGAGCGCGAGTTCGGCCTCAGCGTGCTGGAGCGGCTCGATCTGGAATTGAAACGCCGCGGCGATAGGTTTCGCCGCCAGGGCGTGCAGGATTTGCGGGGATACCGCTCGGCCCTGCCCGAGGTGAAGCTCCCCCGCATCCTGCTGATTATCGACGAGTTTCAGGAACTGTTCGTCGAGGAAGACGCGATCGCCCAGAACGCGGCGTTGCTGTTGGATCGGCTGGTTCGCCAGGGCCGGGCCTTCGGCATCCACGTGCTGTTGGGCTCGCAAACGCTGGCTGGGGCCTATTCGCTGGCCCGCAGCACGATCGGCCAGATGGCCGTGCGGATCGCCTTGCAGTGCAGCGAGGCCGACGCCCACTTGATCCTCAGCGAAGAGAACACGGCCGCCCGGCTGCTGGCCCGGCCGGGCGAGGCGATTTATAACGACGCCAACGGACTGTTCGAGGGAAACCATCCGTTTCAGGTCGTCTGGCTGCCCGAACACCAGCGGGAGGACTACCTGGAACAAATCAAATGCCTGGCCAACCAACACGACGGCACGCCACGGCTGCCGATCGTGTTCGAGGGCAACGTGCCGGCCGATCCCGGCGCGAACCTGATGCTGCGAGCGACGCTCCAGCGCAGCGCCGAAGCGACAGACGCCGTGGTGGCCCGGGCGTGGCTGGGGGCGGCCGTGGCGATCAAGGACCCCACGGCGGTGCGGTTTCCCCGCCAAAGCGGCAGCAACCTGCTGTTGGTGGGCCACCGCGAGGAGTCCGCCCTGGGGGTGCTGGCCGCCTGCGTGGTCTCGCTGGCGGCTTGGGAAGCCCGCCACCGCGACGAGTCGGGAGCTTCGCCGGGCCGTTTCCACGTGCTCGACGGCACTCGCCCCGACGCCCCCGAGGCCGGTTTCTGGAAGCGGTTCGCGGAGGCGATTCCGGGCGGGCCCGAGGTCGCCTCGCCTCGCCGGGCGGCCGAGGTGATCGCCCGGATCGCGGCCGAGGTCGAGCGCCGCGAGAAGGCCGACCAGGAGGACGCCCCGGCAATCTACCTGGTCGTCTACGATCTGGGGCGTTTCCGCGACCTTCGCCGCGACGAGGACGACTACGGTTTCGGCGGGCTCGGCGACGACAAGCCACCCAGCCCGGCCAAGCAGTTCGCCAAAATCCTCCGCGACGGGCCGGCCCTGGGGGTTCACTGCCTGCTCTGGTGCGACAGTTACAACAACGTGGTCCGCGCGCTCGACCGCCAGGGACTTCGCGACGTCGAACTGCGGGTGGTGTTCCAGATGAACGCCACGGATTCGAGCAACCTGATCGACACCCCGGCCGCCAGCCGGCTGGGCGTGCATCGGGCCATTCTCTACAACGAAAGTCGCGGCAGCGCGGAGAAGTTTCGTCCCTATGGGCTGCCCCAGCGGGCATGGCTGGAGTGGGTCCGCGGGCAACTCTCGCCCCGGGCGGCAGCGGCCGAGGGGACGAGCGAATCAGAACCACCGGTAGAGCCGAAGGTATGAGGAAGGCCCCTGAAAGGGGCCGTCAAGCCAAATGATTTACCTTCGCGGATTGCATATCTCTTGTGAAACCACGGATGACACGGATGACACGGATATGGCGGGTGACCCGATAGCTCGTCTATCTCAGGCGGCGTAGCCGCAAGAGGCACCTGTTCGGCGCGGGGGTGACCCTGATAGCTTGTCTATCAGGGCGGTGTAGCCGCAAGAGGCACCTGTTCGGCGCGGGTCTCCCGACCCCGCCGACGTGCGCTCGGCCCTCCCACACGCCGCAATCCTCGCCTCCCGTGCCTCGCGGCACCCCGATAGCAGAGCTATCG
>CAYZWG010000145.1:0-12075 GCA_964481605.1 uncultured Planctomycetaceae bacterium | reverse complement strand
GAAATTCAGCGGCGGGTCCTTTTTCGACCCATCGGCCGCCGCCGGCCGGCACCAGCCCGGCAGGACCAGCAGGGCCGCCGCGAAGATCAGCATTGCATCGCGCCAGGACTTGTTCATCGTGTCTCTCCCTTGGCTGGAAGTGTGGTGGTCGATTCGCCCGGTTCCCAAGCTCCAGCGACGCCACATCTGGTTCCCAAGCTCCAGCTTGGGAACCCACTGGCCGGAACCCGCACGTTGCACGCGGTTCCCAAGCTGGAGCTTGGGAACCAGAGGTGTGGCTCTGCCACAAGAGGTGAGGACAAATCACTCCACCCACCGAATTGGAACACCGCCTGAGCGTTGCCACCCGCTCCCCTGACCTCTTGCCGGCTGCGCCGGCCCAGGTTCAAGAACCTGGGCTACCCGCTTGACCGAAACCGGGTCGACCGGCTGACTCTTGCTTGCGTCTACTTGCCTTGGATTCGTCGATCCAACTGTGGCTTGCCGGGCACCATCGCCTTGGTGTGGGCCTGGGCCAGCCGGGTCAATTCCTGGACAACCTGGGGATACTTCGCCGCCACGTCGTACTTCTCGGAAGGGTCGTGGCCCAGGTGGTAGAGGATCGGCGGGTCGTGGTGCTGGGCCTTGGCGGCGCCGTAGGCCGGCTTGGTGATGAAATGGGCCTTGAAGGGACCCTGGCGAACCGCGTAAAGCTGCACGCCTCGATAGTAGTACATCACCTTTCGCGGGCTGGGCCCGGTGCCTAGCAGGGCAGGGGAAATATCGAACCCGTCGAGGATCAGATCGCCCGGCAACCTGGCCCCGCAGAGCTTGGCCGCCGTGGGCAGCAGGTCCAGGGTCGAGCCCAGGTCGCGGACCACGCCCGGGGGAACGTGCCCGGGCCACCAGAAGATCGTGGGCTCGCGCATGCCGCCTTCCCAGGTGCTCCCCTTGCCGTCGCGCAACAGGCCGGCGGAGCCGCCAAGCTGGTCGAAAATCAGCCACGGTCCGTTGTCGGAGGTGAAGGCGACCAGGGTCTTTTCGGCCAGGTCCAATTCGCCGAGCGTATCCAGCACCCGGCCCACGCTCCAGTCGATCTCCTCGACCACGTCGCCGAACAGGCCCCGCCGGCTGGTCTGCTTGAAGTTCTTCGAGGCGAACAGCGGCACGTGGGGCATGCTGTGGGCCAGGTAGAGGAAGAACGGTTTCTCCCGGTTCGTCCGGATGAACCGCAACGCCTCCTCGGTGTAGCGCTTGGTGAGCGTGTTCTGGTCGGCGGGCCGCTCGATGATCTTGTCGTCGCGCACTAGCGGCACGTTCCAATACTCGACCTTGGGGTCCCAGAAGGCGGCCCGGCCCCGGGGTGACTCGGCCCGGCGGTCCATGTCGTTGGAATAGGGAATGCCGAGGTAGCTGTCGAAGCCCTGCTTGCCGGGCAGGTATTGGGGCAGGTGGCCCAGGTGCCACTTGCCCACGCAGGCGGTGGCATAGCCGGCCGAGCGGAGGGCGTCGGCGATGGTGATTTCCTCCGGCGGAAGCCCCCCGGCCGAATCGGGAAACAGCACCCGCCGGGTGTCGCTGCACATGCCGGTGCGGATCGGCAGCCGGCCGGTCAACAGCCCCGCCCGACTGGGGGTGCAAACGGGCGCGGCGGCATAGAAATTGGTCCACTTCTGCCCCTGGCGGGCCATGCGGTCCAGGTTGGGCGTGGCGATGGTGGGATGTCCGAAACAGGCCAGGTCGCCGTAGCCCAGATCGTCGCAGAAGATGATCACCAGGTTGGGGCCCCGCGGGGCCGCCCCGGCCGCTTCCACCAGGCCGCCGGCGACGGCCGATAGGCCCACCAGCACCGCCGCGAGAAAAACAACACGATTTCGCATGGTTCGATTCTCCCGTGTTGAGGAGTGATTCAGTGCCAAGAGACGACCCCAGCGCGAGGATCCCGCCGAGCCGCAAAACGGTCTCGGCCCCAAGCTTCGGCCTGGGGCCCCATCCCGCACGATGTTTCGCTCCGCCAGTGCCGCAAGCAAGACTCTCCGCCAGTTGGTTCCCAAGCTGGAGCTTGGGAACCAGGTATTTGCGGCTCAGCGACAATCGCCGGACAAAAGAACCTGGAAAAGGCCGGAGCGTAAATCCGGCCGGCCAAGGGAGACCATCGTCCTGGATCAGTGTAGTTTGACCGAGTTGCTTGGACAAGCAGCGTAAGCGAGGGGGGGGGATTTTTCGGGTTTCAGCTCGTCACGGCAAGCACGATGTTCCGTACGACTCTTCCCGTGGCTCGATTTTCTCGCCATGGCGTACCTCCCCTGCTACTGAATATAGCGGCTGGAATAAGCGTTTGGAGTGTCCGGCAAATCGGCGTCACCTCAGGGTGCAAGAACGGACTTTTTTTGCAGGGCGGCAGCTAACGATGGGGGGAAATGGGTTGCCCAAAGCGGCTGCGGAGATGGCGGCCCGGCCCACGCGCCTCGCATTTTCCCCATGCTTGCTCGGCTTGGAAAAACGCAAACGCCACGCTGCCTACGCTACTTCCTTCGTGTTCTTCGCGGGCTTCGTGGTGAACACGGCCCGCGATCATGGCGGGTTCTGCAATCATTTCACCACGAAGCCCGCGAAGAACACGAAGAGCCCGTTTCACGATGCCGGCAGCGCGACCCGGCCTACAGCTCTCAGAATCTCCCACTTGAAACCACCACCTCGAACCACCTTCCGGAAGTCTGTTCCTGCACCCGTCACCTCACCGACAATGGGTCTCGTATTGACACGAAACGTCATTTATGACAAGCTTGCCTGTTGTAATATACATCCGACCCGGTAAGCCTCTCGACCGGGGACGTGTTGGTTCTTGCTTCCGGCACGGGCGTGCGAAAACTCAAGGAGGAGGAACGGAGATGCGTCTGAGTGTTGCCACCAACTTCGAGTCCGAGTTGATCGAGAGTATCCGGGGTTTTCCGGTTCTTGAGCTGTATGGCAAGCTGAGAGAAGACGCCGTGGGCGGGGGCCGCGCTCCCTACCAGCTTGCCCCGGTCACCCGGAGGCGACTGGCTGACCACGTGGCCGGAGCCCACCGAGCCGGGATCCAGTTCAACTACCTGCTCAACTCGTCCTGCATGGGCAATCGTGAGATTACCCGCCGCGGCCAGAGAGCGATGGAAAAGCTGCTGGACTGGGTCTGCCGGATCGGGGTTGATTCGGTGACGGTTGCCACGCCGTATTTGCTCCGCTTGATCAAGACCCGCTACCCGCAACTCAAAGTCCGCATTTCGCTGTTCGCCGGTGTCGACCGGGTTCGCAAGGCCCAGATGTGGGAGGATCTCGGCGCCGACTGCATTGTGCTGGACAGCATCCTGGTGAACCGCGAGTTGAAGGCGTTGGAGAAAATCAGGAAGCAAGTCGGCTGCGACCTTGAACTGCTGGTCAACAATAACTGCTTGATGGGCTGTGCACTGTCTCCCAGCCACATGAACACGATTGCCCACACGGCGCAAACCCGTCACGAGAACAAGGGCTTCTTTATCGACTGGTGTTTCTTGAAATGCACGCAGTGGAAGCTGGGTGATCCGATCAACTACATCCGTTCGGAATGGATTCGTCCGGAGGACCTGCACGTCTACGAAGACTTGGGTTACGACCGTTTCAAGATCGTTGAGCGCGACATTCCCACCGCGGTGCTGGTGAAGAGAGTGAAGGCTTATGTGGAGAGACGATATGACGGGAATCTGTTGGACCTGATTCAGCCGTATGGTTTCAAGGGTGTGAAGAAGGATGACCGCTACTATCGGCGGGGACTGCGTTGGTTTCTCCGCTACATGGTGCGACCAGGGCTGGTGAATCCGGCCAAGATGGTTCTGCTGAAGCGGGTGGTCGATCTTCGTTGCATGACCCGACCCGTGGAAGGCGAGCAGCCGGTCTATCTTGACAACCGGGCTCTGGACGGTTTCATCGAGCGATTCATCGAGGTCGGCTGCCGCGATGCCGACTGTGCCCAGTGCGGCTGGTGCGAGAAGTTTGCCGCCAAGGCGCTGCGGCTCGACAAGGCCGCCCAGGCCAAGGCGTTGGCTGCTTACGCGGACCTGTTCCAGTCGCTGGACGACGGGGGCATGTGGCGATACCTCCCGCGAAGCAACGGCCGAGGCAAGGCTGCTGCCTGTGCCGGCGGTCAAGACTCTTGCGAGTCGCCGCAACAGGTCGCCGAAGACACGGGAGTGCCGACCCGATCACCGGCGGTGAAGGTAGGGTAGAGTGAGCGTGATACGCCGCAGATTCACTTTGAAACACGAGGGCTATCTGCATCAGCCCCAGAAGAAGAAATACTACAACGAGCAACTTTTCACCGAGGTCGCGCCGAAGTATGACCTGATCACTCGCATCCTCTCCTTGGGCCGTGACGCCGCCTGGAAGCGACGGCTGGTGGATGCCTTGCCGGCTGGCGACGCACCGCTCTGCGTCGATCTGGCCTGCGGTACGGGCGACCTGAGTTTCCTGCTTGCCGGCAAGTATCCGCGTGGCAGGGTCATCGGTTTGGACCTGACGGAGTCGATGTTGCAGATTGCCGTGCGGCGAGGCCCGCCGTCCAACCTGAGTTTCTCTCGGCAGGATATGTGCGTGACGGATCTGCCCAGCCGCTGCGTGGACATTGTTACCGGGGGGTATGCCTTGCGCAACGCACCGGATCTCGGCCAGGTGTTGGGGGAAATCCAGCGGATTCTCAAACCCGGGAGCGTGGCGGCGTTTCTCGATTTCTCCAAGCCGCCGGCAAGGGCGGCGCAGTTCTGGCAGTACTGGCTGTTGAAGAGCTGGGGAAGCTTGTGGGGCCTGCTACTGCACGGCAACCCCGAGGTTTACGCCTATATCGCGGAGAGCCTGAAGCTGTTTCCGAACCGTATCCAGTTACGCGAACGGATCGCAGAGTGTGGGTTTCGGGTCGTCCAACACCAACGTTTCTATTTTGGCATGTTGGAACTTCTCGTCTTGGAAAGCCGAGTTTCCCGATCGGATTCCGCTGGGCGATGCGGAAAGGCTCGACTGCTAGCAAAGCTATCGCCACCCGTGGGGGATGACAGGCATTGCTGGAAAAAATGCCGGGGTTGACCTTCCTCCCAGGGTGTTCGCGTGGTAGCATTTGCCGCCTTCTTTCGGGGCCGGAGGAATATCCGCAGCCGCCTGCCGAACCCGTCGACGAAAAGTACCCAATGCGAACACAAAGCATGGATTTCTGGATCCGCGTCGCCGGCTGCTGGGTTGCGGCATTGGCTGTGGGGGGAAATACCCGACAAGCGGTCGCGCAGTCGCCACGGGCGGATCGGAACCCGGCGTCGATTCAGCGGGTGTACGCGCCGGGCGAGGTCAATACGGAATTCAGCCGAGTGTACGTCCACGTGGACAAAACAGGCCTGGGCCACGAACACGGCGTGGAGGGACGGATCAAGAATGGCGTCGTTCGATTAGGGGCCGAGCAGGATGCCGGCTGGATGGTGTTCGACATGGTCTCGTTCCTTGCCGACACCGCCGTGGCGCGGAAGTTCATCGGGCTTTCCGGGACGACGGATCCCTCCACCCAGAAGAAGGTCAACGCCAACATGCTGGGGCCCCACGTGCTGGACACCAAGCGATTTCCCACGGCGTGGTGCAAGATTCGTTCCAGCCGGTTGCTCCCCGAAAAAAGTCCGCGCGGACTACCGCAGTACCAATTTGAAGGGGAATTCACGCTTCACGGCGTAACCCAAAAGGGCCAGGTGATCGCCGAGGTAGAAGAGAAAAACGGCTGGCTGCATATCCGCGGTGGGTTTGCCATCTTGCAGTCGCAGTTCGGCATCAAGCCGTACACCACCGCGCTGGGCACGATCGGAGTTGCCGATCGCCTGACAATCTATGGGGACCTTTGGGTGGCGAAGGAGAACCGTCCGGCTCGGACCGGCGGTGCCGTGCGGCCTTGAACCGAGGGGTAGCCCGCCGTCTCTCCCCACGATGAAACATGCGGGGAAAGGAGAAAGCCCGCGCGATGCCAAGTCCGTGGTCCGGGCATCCGGGAAGACGATCATCGATGTCACCCCGGCAGCGGCGATACCTGCTGCTGTTGGCTTATACCGCGGTTCTGTTGCCGCTGGTGATCGGCAGTGCCTTTCAGGCCCTTCAGTCCAACGCCAACTCGCCCATTCATTGGGTGACCGACTCCTTTCCACCCCGGCACGACTACGACCAGTTCCGCAACGCCTTCGGAGCGGGAGACCTGGTGCTTCTCAGTTGGCCCGGCTGTACGGTGGACGAACCACGGCTGGACCAGCTCTCCGCCCTGCTGCGGCGGGGACGGCAGTTCCACGACGCCCACGGCAACTGGTATTTTGAACGGGTTCTTACGGGCCGCGAGGTACTGCACGCGCTCACTTTACCCCCGCTGGCCTTGGACCGGGATGAGGCCCTGGGGCGATTACGGGGCACGTTGATCGGCCCTGACGGGTCGACAACCTGTGTCGTTATCGGCTTTACGGAAGCCGGCCTGGCGCAACGGCAGCGCCTGGTCGGGCTGATCCGGGCGGCGACCGCGAAGACCTGCCGGGTTCCCCTGGAGGACCAGCACCTGGCCGGTCCCGTGATGGACGGACTGTCGGTCGATCTGGCCAGCCAGCAGTCGCTCAGCCGGTTCGTTGTTCCTTCCGCCCTGATTATGTTGCTCGTCTGCTATCTATGCTTGGGTTCACTTCGCGCGGCCCTGGTCGTATTTGGCGTGTCGCTTCTCGGCCAGGCGGTCACGCTCGCTCTGGTTCACGCCGGGGGCGAGAAGATGAACGCGATTTTGATCGTGCTGCCCCCGCTGGTCCAATTTCTGGCGGTTACCGGCGGCATTCACCTGATGAACTACTACTTCCAAGAGACAAAGGATAGCGGCAACGCGGATCCCGCCGGGCGCGCGTTGCAATTGGCTTGGCTTCCCATCACGCTCTCGGCAGCCACCACGGCGATCGGGCTGGCTTCCCTGGCGAGCAGCGAACTGACGCCGATTCGCTCGTTCGGCATTTACGGGGCGGCCGGCGTGCTGCTCTCGACCGGGCTGCTGCTTGCACTGATTCCCGGAATCCTCTCGCTTTGGCCGATTTCCCTTCGGCCCAGCCCGGCCCGCCCGTCGAATGGTCGGGCTGCCTCGACGGGCCAGCCCGGCTGGCAGCGGCTCACCACACTCATCGCCAGGCACCATCTTGCCCTGGTAAGTCTGGGTGCCGTGTTGATGATCGCCGTGGGGTTGGGCATTCGCTTCGTCAAGACGTCGGTGCGAATCGAAACCTTGTTCCCGCCCCAGAGCCGTATCCTGCGCGACTACGCCTGGCTGGAGACCCACGTCGGCCCAACCGTGCCGATTGAAATCGTGCTCCATTGCGATGAGAAGTGTCCCATGTCGCTCCGCCAGCGTCTCACGCTGGTATGGCAAGTCGAACAGCAACTGTCGCGGATGGAGAACGTGCGGGGTACCATGTCGGCGGTGACCTTCGTCCCCAACTTCCCCCCGCGTCCCGACCTGCCGGCGAACGTCTACCAACCATGGATCGATCAAGCCCTGGCTGCAAGTCGACCCACCTTTGCCCAAATGCGATACCTCCAGGTGGACTCCAAGGCGGAACAGTGGCGCATTACGGCTTACGTCAAGGCCCAAGACGAGATGGACTACGGCAACTTCCTTGACGCCGTGCGGGAACGTGTCGAGCCGATGCTGCGCGATTCGACTGGTGAGGCGACGATGGGGCTCTCGGCACGCTATACCGGCATCATGCCGCTGGTCCACGAGATCCAACGGCACTTGATGGCCAACCTGTTCACCAGCTTCCTGGGGGCACTGGCGATCATTGCGCTTCTGATGACCATCGTCCAAGCGGGAATCCTCGCCGGACTGGTTGCGATGATCCCCAATGTTTTTCCCGCGCTCTTGATGTTTGGTGCAATGGGGTGGCTGCGAAGGCCGATGGACATCGGCTCCGTGATGACGGCCAGCGTGGCGTTGGGGATTGCCGTCGACGATACCTTGCACTTCCTCACCTTCTTCCGCCGTGGTTTGAATGCCGGACGAACGCGACCACAGGCCGTTCTCCATGCCTATCAGCACTGCGGCGCGGCAATGATCCAGACTTCGGTGACTTGTGGATTGGGGTTGACCGTGTTCTTGTTGAGCGATTTCGTGCCCACCAACCGTTTCGCCTGGATGATGATCCTGCAGCTTGGCGCCGCGCTGGCGGGAGACCTGGTGCTGCTGCCGTCGCTGTTGCTGAGTCCGCTGGGAAGGTTCTTTCAGCCGGAAACCGCGATGCCGGCGGCGGTTCCAAGTAGTCGCGTGATTCCCCCGCCAAGCCGATCGAGAACACCGATGGCCAGAGTATGATCGGCCCGGCACGTTCCTCTCCAGCCCCGTAGGGCGAGGAACGTAACGCATTGGGATTTCAGGTGTTATCCCCCACCGGCCTTGCGCCGGTGGGTTGCGGGTTTGGAAACTACAGCGGCCGCCACCCCCAACGGTTCCCCCTGGCCTCGCGTGCGTGGGGGGGGCGTGGTAGTTCTCAAACCCGTCTCCCACCGGCACAGGGCCGGCGGGGAAGAGCCCTAGGTGGCGCTGTCATACTACAATGTGGGCAAGGAGGGCGTCACGATGGTTCACACAACCGGCTGCCGGTGTTGGCGATTTGTCTCGGTCGTGTTGCTGGCCGCCGGCCCCACCGCTTGGGCCGCCGGGGGGCCCCGGCGATATCTTGTCCCCGCCGAGTGCATCCATCCCGAGCAGGGCCATTGCTACATCGCCTCGATGGACTTTGGCGAGGAGGGCGACAAGTTCACCGGCAACCGCTCCATGCTCACGCTCTGGGAAGACGGCCGGCCGCTCGGCCCGGCCCGATCCGTGCACGCGCGGATCCGAGAAAAGGGCCGCGGGCGCTTTTCCCACTGGACACGCGAGACGCTCTATTTCTCCACCTCGGACAACTCCGACCCCCGCACCAACGGCCGCCGATACGAAGTCGCCTCCGACAATCCGAGGAGTTGCCTGGGAGGCCTGGAGCGATTTCCCGCCACGGCCAAGAAACACGTCGAACTCGTCACCACCGACCGGCACCAGTACACCATCGAGATGGGCGGGACACTCGACTCCGACAACACCCGCACCCTGACCAACAACAATTGCTACATTACCTTCCAGAACAACGTCTCCCTCTCGATCGAAAACACGGGCGACGTGCCGGTGGTCAATCCCCGCCTGGTGATCAACCAGCGGGGCAACTGGTATACCTTCGACAGCCTGCTGGAGGAATTCACCCGGGGCGCCGCCACCGACCAGCAGCGGGCCTATTTCATCTGGGAGAACATGCGGCGGAACCTCTACCACGAAAGCCCGCTGTTCGGCGACTCCGAGCCGCACGACCCCGTGAAGCTGCTGAATGTGTACGGCTTCAACCTCTGCGACGACGCCGGCAACGCCGGCTGCTCCCTCTTTCACCACGCGGGCCTGATCGGCTCGAAGAACCGGGCCTTGCAAGGCCACGTGCAGTGCGAGGCAATGGTGGACGGCAAGCTCCAGTTCCTCGACATCGACATGGACTGCTTCTACCTCGATCGGGAGAACGAGCGGCCGGTCAGCGGCGACGCCTGCGCCCGCGACCACGACCTGGTGCGGCGCGAGCTGAACTACGGCACCGTGGTCTCGGGCTACACCAGCAGCGACGCCACGGCGGCCCTGTTCGGACCCGACGATCGGCTGTTCGATGCCCAACTGCGAGGGCATGAGATCGCCTACACGCTGCGGCCCGGCGAAAAAGTCATCTTCCGCTGGGACAACATCGGCAAGTATTGCGCCGAGAACAAGTCTCGGGCGCACCGTCCCAAGTATTTCGGCAACTCGAAGTTCGTCTATCGTCCCCGACTCACGCTCGACGCGGTGGCGGCGGAGGCGGCCTCGTCGGTGGACATCGTCGCCGCCACGGCCGCCGGCCGGCCGGCCAAGCTGGCCGGCCGCTCCCGTGATGCACATCTCGACTACGAGATCAAGCTGCCCTACCCGGCCTGTGGCGGCACGGTCCGGGCGGAGTTCCTGGGGCTGGCCGAGGGAGACACGTTCTCGCTGGCACTCTCCCTCGACGGGCACAAGTGGAAGGAGCTGTGGGCCGGCGAGGGCAAGGGACCGCACCAGGTCGAAGTCGACCTGGCCGAGGCCCTCGACATCCACAACCGCCCGGCGAAGTACCGCTACCTGGTCCGCACGGTCCTGGGCTCGGCGGCAAGCGCCACGGCCAATCTGTGTTCGCTCCAGATCGAAACCGACGTGCTGGCCGCCCCCGTGTCGCTTCCTCGCCTCTCGCTGGGCACGAACCACGTGGTCTATGGCGATCAAACCGAGCAGGACCACCGCGTGCGGATCACGCACCAATGGAAAGAGAGCGGCGCCGTCCGCCCCTTGCCGCCGGTCGAGGCCCCCCGGCACCCCCAGCCCGGTGCATCCCTCGATGAATCGATCGTCGCCTTTTCCTGGCCGCCGGTGGACGGTGCCGATCGCTACCATTTTCAGGTCAGCCGGCGGCCCGACTTCAAGATTCCCTATCGACCGTGCCTCGACGTGATCATTCCCACCGCCCAGTGGACTGTCCCCTACACCGGCATCTTCAGCCCCGACACGACCTACTACTGGCGGCTCCGCTGCTGCGATCGCTGGGGCGTGTGGGGCCCCTGGAGCAAGGCCTGGACGTTCACCTGGCGGGGCCCCCGGGTGCCGGTCCACCCGCGGGCCGAGCAGCAAGGCCGGACGATCACCCTCCGCTGGGAGCCCAACCCCCGCGGTCGCCGGCCCGTTCAATACGAAGTCTACGGCAGCGACGAACGCGGCTTCTCGATCCACGCCGGCCGGCACGACGTGCCGGGACGCGGCAAGGTGCGGGGCAATTTCCTCCGCCGCACCACCCAGACCTCGATCGTCGTCGTCTCGCCGGCGGCAACCGCCGAAAACGCCAACAAGGTCTTCTATCGGGTGGTGGCCGTCGACTCCGCCGGTGTCCGGAGCGGATGTTCCGACTACGTGGAACTGCCCCATCCCTGGGTCTACAGCGAGCCGGAAACCGCGGCCAAGGTGGGCCGGCCATATCGCTACCAGGTCAAGAGCCTGGGCTCGCTGGGCGATTACCAGTGCAAGCCGGACCCGGCCACCCAGGACAAAAGGTATGCCTATCGCTACTGGGATATCGAGCAAAACGCCTTCCGCCTGACCGAAGGGCCGCCCTGGTTGGCCGTCCGGGCGCAGACCGGCCAGCTTTCGGGCACGCCCGGCCCCGGCGACATCGGCAGCAGCACGGTCCGAGTGGAGGTCGCCAACCAATTTGGCGGCCGCGCCGAGCAAGAGTTCACGCTCAGCGTCGGGCCGTAGGGGAGACAAGGCGTGGGGACGGGTCCTGGTGCCCCTTCTTGACAAGGCGCCACACCCTTCGCCACATTCAGCGACGTGTCGCCCGGTGTGTAGTATCAGTCGGGATTAGGCGGTTAAGTCGTTTGTGCGAAATGGATTACGCGGATCGCAGTCACATGGATGGATAATCCGGAGTCGCAAGATACTGGTATTTTCCTGATTTCGTCGAGCGGCGGCCGTCGCAACCCGAAGCGTAAGCGAGGGAGAATCACCACCCGGAATCCCTCGCTTACGCTTCGGGTTACAATGAGCGTCTAGCGGCCCTTGAAGACGTTATGGTCTTCCCGGCGGACCGCGAAATACGGAGGATCGGCACCTCGGGCCTCTTCCTTGTCCGGCCGCTTCTTGATATGATGGTCACGGTCAAGACGGAGTGGAAACGGCGGTTTCTTGCCTCGGCAGGGTCACCTTGGCCACGAGGCCGGTTTGGAAACTCGCGGTTTTCGGTGCCGTGGGATGGGCCCGTGATGGAGGGTCGACGTTCACGGCATGGACCTCTCGGGCCGCTTGCGGCGAGCCGCGATCGCCAAACTCGCCGTCCCGCCCGGGAAGATGTACGGAAGTGCTTGGATCACAAGGGTTTAGCGCACCAGCACCCCTAGCTCAATTGGATAGAGCATCGGTCTACGGAACCGAAGGTTGCCCGTTCGAGTCGGGCGGGGTGTGCTTCGACG
>CAYZWG010000144.1:5396-12152 GCA_964481605.1 uncultured Planctomycetaceae bacterium | reverse complement strand
ACCCTGCGCAGTAATACTAAAGGGCCTCGAGGTTTGCCACAATCTCCCCCAAAAAACGCGCCGCGTATCGGCCGTTGACGATCCGGTGGTCGACGGCAAGGCCCAGGTTGGCCCGACGCTGAATCTTGATCTGCCCCGCCTCGGCCACCACCACCGGCCGGATCGCGCTCAACGAGAGGATCGACGCCTCGGGCGGGTTGATGATGGGCAGAAACGTATCGACCCCCGCACCGCCCAGGTTGGTGACCGTGATCTCGGCCGGCTGGAGCTTGCGGGCCTCCGGCTCGCCACGGCGGATGCTCTCCACCCCCGCCATGATGGCCCGGGAAATCTCCTCCACGCCCTTCGAGCCGGGATCGTCAACCGGCACGACGAACAGGTCGTCGTCGACGTCCACCGCCACGCCGACCGCCGTAGCCGACCGGCGAATCGGCTGCTCGTCTTCCATCCGGCACCGCATTCGCGGAAACGCTTCCAGCGCGGCCGCGACCGCCTTGACCACGAACGCATCCCAGACAATGCGTTTCTCCGCTTGCCGGCGTGCGGAGGCCATCGGCTCGGCGTTGAGCGAGGCCTGCAAGTAGAAGTGCGGCGCCGTCTGCTGACTTTGCTGCAACCGCCGCCCCACGATCCGCTGGGTGGCGCTGATCGCCACCCGCTCGACGTCCGCTTGGCCGGCGTCCCGCTGGGCGGCCGCCCGGCGGTTGCGGGCAAACATCGAGCCACCCCGCGACGGGGTCGAGGATGGCCGCTCGGCCGGTGCGTGCCTGGTAGGTGGCGCGGCGGCGGTAATGGCCGGCGCGGGCGGCGGCGGCTCCGCGGCATCCGGCTCGGCCGCCTCCTGCTCCAGGATCGCAATCACCTGGCCGGTGCACGCGACCTCCTCGGCCGGGACCTTGATCTCCTGCAAAAGACCGGCCGCCACCGCCTCCACGGCCATCGTCGCCTTGTCGGTCTCCACCTCGACCAGTTCGTCTCCCAGGGCGACCGGCTGCCCCGGTTCGATCAGCCATTGGACGATCTTGATCTCGTCTTCATTCGTGCCCAGGTCGGGCATCTTGATCTCGATCCGCATCGTCTTTTCCCTTGGGCCCTACGCGAGGAAACCGAACAACAAACTCCTCGCGTGATGTCTCGGTCCCAAGCTCCAGCTAGGGACCGCATTCGGCGCGAAGCTCCGCTTCGCCCGCAAGGCGGCAAAACCCTCGGACCGCGGGTTCCCAAGCTGGAGCTTGGGAACCAGGTTAAAAGTTAGCAGTCGGCCCTACTTGGGAACCGGGTTATAGGGAAGCATGTTCGATGGGCAGCGCGTGGGCCTGGAGGAAAGCTTCCGCCTGGGAGGCGGTAAACAGCCCGTCCGTGCACCCCACCGCCCGAACCGCCGAGGCGCCCAGGGCGGAGGCGTAGGCCAGCGCGCGGGGCATCTCCCAGCGGCGGAGGACGGCCGCGATCAGCCCCGCCGTAAAGGCGTCGCCGCAGCCGGAAGGGTCGATCACCTCCACGTCGTAGCAGCCCGATCGCCACAGGTCGTCGCCCTGGGCGGCCACCGCGCCCCCCTGGCCCCGGGTAATCACCACCGTGCCGGCCCCCCGCGACCGAAACGCCCGAATCTGTTCGGCCGGGTCGGCGCAGCCGGTGAGCTGGGCGGCCTCGTCGTCGTTGGGAACGAAGAAATCGACCAGCGGCAACAACGGCTCCAGCGGCTCCAGCCCGCCATGTTCTTGCGAAACGACGACGTCCAAAAACGTGGCCACGCCCCGCCGGCGGCAGAATTGCAGCAGCTCGCGCAACGGCTCGCGGGCGATCGAGGGCATGGCAAAAAACCCGCCCAGGTAGAATGCGTCCAATCCGGCCAGCCAGTCGCGGGGGAGGTGCTCGCAGGAGAACGCCTCGTTGGCCCCGAACACGTGGAGGTATCGACGATCCTGGCCCCGGACCACGAGGATCACGGTCTGCGACGTGGGGTAGCCTTCCGCCGTGACGACGTGCCGGCAGTCGACGCCGTTTTCCCGCAGTCCGGCGAGCACGATCCGCGCCGCCGCGTCGTCGCCCAGGCATCCGGCCACGCCCACCGGCAGCCCCTGCTTGGCCAGGCCGATGGCCACGTTGGCCGCGCAGCCGCCGGCCTTCGACGGCATGGCGTCGAGCTTGAGCAACTGGCCTTGCCGCGGCAGCGCCCGCATGGGGCCGCAGAAGGTGTCGGCCACCAGGATTCCCGCGCAACCCACACTGGCCATGATCTACGCCTTTCCACAACAGCCCAGCAGTCCGATCCGTTCCAATACGGCGTCGCCGGCGGCGCGGCGGCCAATGGCCACCAGGTCGTCTTCCCCCCCGTAGCCCAACGAGTGGTGCGGGTTCGTGCCGGCGCGGTCCAGGCCGGCGCGTTCCAGGCCGGCGCGGATCGCCGCCAGAAAGCGCTGCTTCAGATAGGTTCCGAAGTTCACCTTCGACACACCCAGGGCCACGGCCTTTTGCAGCCAGCGGGGGGCGATTCCGCTGCCGCCGTGCAAGACCAGGGCCGCCTCCACCTTGTGGCGAACCGCCGCCAGCCGATCCAGGTCCAGCTCGCGCCGGCCGCGAACCAGCACGTGCACGTTGCCCACGCTCACCGCCAACAGGTCGATTCCCGTCTGGGCCACGAACGAGGCGGCCAGATCGGGATCGGTGGGCGAGCCCTCGCCGGCGACTTCTCCCTCGGCGCCCGAGGGCAGTTGGCCTAGCTCTCCTTCCACCGCCACGCCCCGCTGGTGGGCCACGCCGGCCACGGCGGCGATACGCCGCACGAGGTCCGCGTATTCGGCGCTGGGGTCGGCCAGCATCACCAGGTTGAAACCCGATTCGGTCGCCCGCAACACCCAGTCGTCCTGAGGACACTCGTTGAAAATCACCCCGCAGGGCACCTTGGCCGTTTCGGCCGCGGCGCGGCCCAGTGCCCCGTACCACCGCAGCCGCCGGGGTCCGTCGCCGTGCGAACGGGCCAGGAATTCGCCGTTGAACCCCACGATGATCGGCGCGCGGCTCCTCTCGGCCGCATCCACGACGCCCTCCAGCGACGCCAGGTCCCAGGCCTCGAAGTAGCCCACCGCGTAGCCGTGGCGGCGAGCGTGGGCCATCAGTTCGGGAATCGGTTCAAGGGGCATGGGTTGCCGCCTCCGCCTTCTTTCCACCCGCCACGGTAATCGCCGGCCCGCTCCGCTCGACCAGCGAAACCTGGTCCTCCGAGGTCGCCGCGTCGGTGACCACCTCGTCGATCTGCGATATGTCCAACACCTTGCACAAGGCGCGCTGGCCAAACTTCGTGTGATCCGCCAAGAGCACGACCCTGGCCGATTGCTCGGCCACCAGTTGCTTCAACCGAAACGTGGCGGGCGAGGACTCGAACGTCCCCTCCTGGGGGAAAAACCCCTTGGTGGAGAAAAAGAACGTGTCGATGTACAAGCGGCGGGCCTCTTCCTCGGCCCGGGCTCCCACGAAACAGGCGCTGGCCGGATCGAATTGGCCCCCCAGGCCGAGAATCGTGTTCTCGTGCGAGCGGGCCAACTCCATGCACACCGCCGCGGAATGGGTCGCCACGGTCAGTCCCCGCGACCCGCCGGCGATGGCTCTGGCCAGCACCAGGCACGTGCTGCTGCCGTCGAGGAAAACCGTCTGGTTGGCCCGCAGCCGCCGGACCACCTCCCCGGCAATCTGCCGCTTCTCCGCCAGGCTGGTGGAGAGCCGCTGATAGAGCGGCGATTCGTACCATTGCTTGGGGGCCCGGGCGGTCTGCACCCCGCCCAGCACCTTCACCACCACGCCCCGGCCGGCCAGCCGGTCGACATCGCGGCGGATCGTCATCTCCGACACCCCGAACTGCCGCGCCAGGTCCTGGTAGGAGCAGACCCCCATCATCTCGACGTGCTCGGCAATCGCTTGCTGTCGGTCCGCTTGGTTCATGGCGATGGAGTCTGGAAAGGGGGTGTGATTGAAGGAGCCGCGTCCGGCAAGACCGGGGCCAAGGGTCTCCCAATGTGCTCCGTCTCGGCTTAACTTGGTTCCCTCGCCGACAATCTGGTTCCCAAGCTCCAGCTTGGGAACCCGCGGCCTGGGAGTTTTGTTCCACCGAAGGCGAAGCGGAGCTTCGCGCTGGGTGCGGTCCCAAGCTGGAGCTTGGGACCGAGCGTCAAATGGCTCTGCCCGGCCAACACCAAATCACAACACACGGCCCATTTCGTGTAGTTTTTACCACAAGGTGGGTTTGTATGCAACAAAAAATGATATTTTATTACATTTTGGGCCGCAACAAACCGCCACCGGGTCGTTCGATATGAGGGGACGGCTCCCGCCCAGCAGCGTTCGGCGCGGGTCTCCTGGGTAGCACCGGTTCTTGAACCGGTGTGGCTCTGCCACGAGAGGTCAGGGCAAATCACTCCACCTATCGAATAGATCTGGTTCCCAAGCTTCAGCTTGGAACCCGCGGGCTGAGAGTGTTGTTCCACTCTCTCGGCGGGGTCAGGAGACCCGCGCCGAACCGCGGAGCTTCGCGGACGTGCGGTCCCAAGCTGGAGCTTGGGACCCAGATCGACGGTGGGACCCAGATCGACGGGGGGACCCAGATCGACGGGGGGACCCAGATCGACGGTGGGACCCAGATCGACGGCGGGCCGCCCCGCTACTGGCCCGGCGCCGGGAGGGTTCGGTACCAGGTGAAGTAGAGGCACACGATGGCAGCGGCGGCGACCGAGCCGCTGAGGATCGCCTCCGTGTGCCAGTGGCCGACCAAGTACATGGGGGCGAGGTAGATTCCCAAGATGGCCAGCCCGGCCAGCACCACGTTGACCACCGCCAGCAACATGCTTTCGCCGGGCGCGTGGAGCTGTTGGGCCGAAAGGCCCGACCTTTCCCGGATCGGTCCCCAGACGCCGAACGGCCGAACGTGATCGAAGAAGGCGATCAGGGTCGACGTCTCGGTGGGCGGAGTCAGCCAGGTGCCGGCCAGGCAGCCGATCAAGGAGAGGCCACAAATCGTGGGGAAGGTGACATACAGCGGCAGCGTGTTGGGCAGCAAGGGAACGGCGATCGCCGCGGCCAGGCCGACCAGGGTGCCCGCGGCATATCCGTAGCCGTTGATCCGCCACCAATACCATCGCAGCACGTTGGGAATCACGAAGGCGGCTCCCAGTTCCATCATGATCCAATTGAGAATCTGCCCGATCGACGCCACGGTCATTCCGATCATCGTGCCGATCAGCACCAGTCCCAGGGTTGCCACGTAGCTTGCGCGAATCAGATGCTTCTGGTCCGCCTGGGGCCGCACCAGCGGCTGCCAGAAGTCGCGCACAATGTAGGAGGCGCCGGCGTTGACGGTGGCGCTGAAGGTGGACATGAACGCGGCCAGCAGGCCGGCGATGGCCAGCCCGCGAACCCCCGTGGGGAGGAACTGTTGGAGCACGACGGGCATCACTTGTTCCGGGTCGCGTTGGTGGACCAGCCCGGTCACCGCCAACAGGGCGATGCCCATGATCATGGCCCAGCGTACGACCAGGAACCAACTCCAGGCGGCTCCGACCTTGGCGGCATCGCGGGCGTCGCGGGCGGCGAGGAAGGTCTGGAAATCGTACATCTGCCCCGGCCCTCCCATGTTCAACAGCAGCCCCTTGATTACCCACACCACGGCCAGCAGGCCGAAGAATTCGTAGCCGGCATAGGCCGCGGGCAGGTTGGCCGCATGGGCCAGGTGCCATTGCGGCACGAGCGACGAGAGCGAGGTGCCGTCGGTGGGCGTGGCCAGGGCGATGGCTTCCGGCGTCACCGAGGTGTAGGCCACCCCGGCGATGAACAGGCTGGCCAGCGTGAGAATCACCGTTTGAATCACGTTCGTGGCCACCACGCTGTAGAGCCCGCCCAGCAGCACGTAAAAGGTGGTGATGGCGAAAACCGCCAGGGCACACACCCGGATCGACGTTTGCGGGTCGAGCCCGAAATCGACGTAGACCGAGGCGAACTTGCCGATCCCCTGAAAAGCGTAGCCGATGAACCCGGCCATGGTGACCACGGCCATCAGGCTGTAGGCCATCCGCGCCGTTCGCCCGTCGGGGCCGTCGCCGAAGCGGGTGACCATCCACTCGGCGCCGGTCATCACGTTGGAGCGTCGCACCCACTTCCCCATGTAGGCCATGAAGAAAGCCGCCATGAGGAACCCCCACATCCAGTGGTTCCAGACGGATTTCATGCCGAACATCACGATCAGCGAGACCATCCACATCGTGCCCGTGATGTCGAACGTGGCCACCGAGCCCGACATTGCCAGGGCCAGCCAGTGCATGCTCTTGCCGCCGAGAAAGTAGCTGTCCAGGCTCTTCGATGCCCGCCGCTGATACCACAGCCCGACGCCGATCACCAGGAGAAAATAGAGGATGATAATCCCGAAATCGATGGAGTGCATACCGGATTCCTGCCGTGGGGGCGATTGGGCCTTGTGGGGGGAGAGGGCAAGCGGCGTACGGATCGTCGGCCGCGGCGGGGCAAGTATACAGGCCGGCCCAACGCCCTGTCGAGCGCGGGCGGGGGTGGAGCGAAGCCCTCCGTCCGCGGGTTCCCAAGCTGGAGCTTGGGAACCAGGCTGTACCCTCGGTCCCAAGCTCCAGCCTCATCCTCGGTCCCAAGCTGCAGCCTCATCCTCGGTCCCAAGCTGCAGCCTCACCCTCGGTCCCAAGCTGCAGCCTCACCCTCGGTCCCAAGCTCCAGCTTGGGACCGCACTTGGCTCCGCTTCG
>CAYZWG010000144.1:0-5296 GCA_964481605.1 uncultured Planctomycetaceae bacterium | reverse complement strand
CAGCCTCACCCTCGGTCCCAAGCTCCAGCTTGGGACCGCACTTGGCTCCGCTTCGCTTGCGGTGGAGCGAAACTCTCGGTCCGCAGGTTCCCAAGCTGGAGCTTGGGAACCAGGTCATCCAGCCGGCCGAGGTCCTGTTATTGCCGAAAGTCGCTACCATATATGGATTTGCGCCGGATTCCCCGTAGCTTCGTGCCGGCTGCCCGGGCCCACTTTCGCCGGTTGGCGTCCTGAGGGGAAAACCGTTTCTGCCGATTTTCTGGACTCTGCCGAACCGGCGGACCGATGTGATTTTCAGGAGAGACCCGTCGGGCGGGATGCCCGCGTGCGTGGAAAGGAATCACCAGAACATGAAAACTGCATGGGTTGCGGTGCTTGCGGCGGTTGTGTTGATAGGCCTGTCGGGATGCCACACTCTCGGCGGGCCCCATTGCGGTCAGGGGCTTTTGGGCAGTTGCTCGCAGGCCCCCGAAACGTGCCAAAGCTGTGGGGGCGGGGGACGTCTGGCGGGGGGACTCCTGGGGAGGCACCCCGACCAGTCGTTCGCTCCCGGGCCACCCTCCGGCGCGGTCGCCTATCCCTACTACACGGTGCGTGGGCCGCGCGATTTCCTGGCCCGCCAGCCGGTCCCCATTGGGCCCTAACGCCTCTGCTCGCTTGAACGGGCAGGGGGAACACGTTTTTCGGTCCGGGAACAACGAAATACAGTACTGTGCCGGCCGGGATGTTCAAGGAAGATCATTCCGGCCGGCTGTTTCTCTGCGCCGACGGCCTCGCGTCACTCTCGCGGGGGGTGGACAATCGCCGGGACCGCCGTTCGAGCCCGGCCTCCGCCCATTTGCCGGCGACCCTCTCCCCAGGGTAGACTTCAATCCTATCGGGAAACCGCATCCTCACCCGCCTGCCTTGCGACCGGCGGCAGCGGCATCTTGCCCGATCCATGCCGGGTCGCGACCCGGCCTACGGACTCCCGACCCCGCCGAAAAAGGGTGGAAAGCATCCCTAAGCCCACTGACCGGGAGGATCAAATGCAACCTTGGAAAATCGACCGTCGGGCGTTTTTGCAGGGGTCCCTGGGCGCCGTTGCCGCCGTGGGCGGAACGAGCCCGCAACGGGCGGCCACGGCCAAACCCGTCGCCGGTCCCCACGCGATTCGTCTGGGGGCGCCCGTGTTTAATGCTCCCCAAGACCCGGAGGAGTTGGCCCTGGCCCATCGCCGGCTGGGCTACCGTGCCGCCTACTGCCCCAACGTCGCGCTGAAGGAGCGGGAGCGAATCGGCCAACTCCGCCGGGCCTTCGAAAAACACGGCGTGGTGATCGCCGAGGTGGGTCGCTGGACCAATCTGCTGGAGGCCGACGCGGCCCAGCGCAAGGCCAACTTGGAGCGGGTGACCGAGGGGCTCGCCCTGGCCGACGAAATCGGCGCCCGCTGCTGTGTCGATATCGCCGGCTCGTTCAACCGCGAGGTCTGGTTCGGTCCCCACCCCGACAATCTCTCCCCGCGATTCTTCGACGCCGCCGTGGAAAACGCCCGCAAGATCGTCGACGCGGTCAAGCCGCGACGGGCCCGCTTCGCCTACGAGGTGATGGGCTGGGCCCTGCCCGACAGCGCCGACGCCTATGTGAAGATGATTCATGCCGTCGATCGCAAGGCCTTCGCCGTGCACCTCGACCCCTGCAACCTGGTCAATTGCCCGGCGCGATACTACGACACCACGGCCCTGTTGAACGAATGTTTCGACAAGCTGGGCCCCTGGATCGCCAGTTGCCATGCCAAGGACGTGACCTGGGACGTGGAGATGCAGGTCCACTTCCGCGAAGTGCCGCTGGGAACCGGCGTGCTCGACTACCGCACCTACCTGAAACGCCTCGCCGCTCTGCCGGGCGAGGTGCCGCTGATGATCGAGCACATGAAAGGGCCGGAGGAATACGACCAGTCGCGGGAACACTTGTTCAAGCTGGGAGGCGAGATCGGCGTGCGGTTCGAGTGACCGTACCCGCTGGTGGCCGCGGCCACTCCGCCCGCCACACCCTTTCACCCCAAGAAACTCCCTCCATGCCCGGCCGTCACCTTTTCCGTTGCCTCGTGTTTTGCGGCCTGTTGCCGTGCGGCTTGCTTTCTTCAGGCTGCGGGGAGCAAGGCCAACCGGAGCCGCGCGACCTCTACCGGGTTGGCCGCGGCGAGTTCGTCCAGAAGGTCAACGCGCGGGGCGAAATCGAAAGTGCCCGCCGGGTCGTGCTCCGCTGCGGGGTGCAAAGCCCCGGCGGCGAGGGAACGATGATCCTGGAACTCGTGCCGGAGGGAACCCACGTGGAAGCGGGCCAGGTCGTGGCCCGGCTCGATGCCTCCCCTCTGGAGGAAGAGCGACTCCAGCGGCAGATCGAGTGCAACACCCGCGAGGCCGCCGTGATCGAGGCTCAAGGCAACTGGGAAAAAGCCCAGGCGGAACTGGAGGAGTTTCGCCAAGGAGTATATCCGCAAGAGCGTCAGGCGATCGAGCATGAAATCGCCGCTGCCGAGAGCAAGTGGGCGCGGGCGAAGGCCGACCTGGAAGAGCGCCGGGGGGGTGCCGCGGAAAACCCCGCCCTGGCAAACGATCTCGCCTCGCTTGAGTTCGACGTGGAAATGGCCCAACGCGAGCTCGAGCGGGCGAAAACCCGCTTGCACGTGTTCGAAACCTACACCAAGACACGGCGGCTTCAGCAATTGGAAAGCGACACGAAAACCGCCCAAGCCATGCTCCACTCGGCCGAGCAATCCCGGCGGCTCGCCGGCGAGCGGCTGGAGACCATCCAGAAGCAGATCGACCTCTGCACGATCCGCGCGCCCCAGCCCGGCCAACTCTTCTACGCCCACCTGCCCGCCGAAGGGAACCGGCCGCCGGTGATCATCGCCGAGGGAACCCTTGTCCGCCGGCACCAGGCGATCGCCCTGCTGAGCGATCCGGAGCAGATGCTGCTGCGGGCGACGATCCCCGAAAACGAGATCGGCCTGGTCCGGGCGGGGATGCCCGTGGCCGTCTACGTCGACGGCTTCCCCACGTACGAGTTCGAGGGCACGGTGGAGAAAGTGCATCCCTACCCCACGGCCGGCACCCGCTCCAGCCCGGAGAAAAAACGCTATGCCACCACGATCACGATCAAAGACCCGCCGCCGGTGCTTCGCCCTCGTCTGACGGCCGAGGCGGAGATCACGGTGGCGCGTTTGCAGAACGTGCTGGAGGTTCCCGCCGAGGCCGTGTTCGAGCGGGACGGGCAACCGCACTGCCGCGTCTACCACCGGGGCAAGGTGGAAATCCGCCCGGTCGAGACGGGTCCGGGCAACGGCCGACTGGTGGTGATCGACCAGGGGCTCCAGGCGGGAGAAGAGGTGGTCGTCCGTTGAGAAGGCACCGCCGGCCGCACGGCAACTCAGTGCGGGGTCGGGAGACCCTCGCACAACGGCAGCCCCGCGCCGAACGCTGCCAGACCGCGCCTCCGGGCCCTAATTCAACGGTATCGGCCCTTTCCCCTCCCGTGGAATCCCCTTGCCTTTCTTTTGCACGTACCACGAGGGAGTTCCGAACCAGTCGTCCATTTCCTTCTCGAACGGGGCGACCACCTGGGGCGGTTCCGGCCACTGGCCCAGGTCACCCGTTTCCACGATCCAGGTGTCCAGCGCCGCCCGCAGGCGGAGCAACGCCTCCCGGTCGGCCGGCCGCCGGGAATCGACCAGATTGTGGATTTCGTGGGGATCGGCCTGGGTGTCGTAAAGCTGCTCGAAGGGCAACGGCTTGAACAGCTCGGCCGCCGGCCCGGTGAGCTTGTTTTCCGCGTACAGCTTGCGCATCAACGGCTTCACCAGGAAACACTTTTCCTTGTATCGGTTGAGAGAGGCAAACGACTGCTGCGGCATGAAATTGCGGAGGTAGTGATAGCGCGCCTCGCGAACCGAGCGGATTCGGTTGACCGTCTCGTCGATGCGGTCCCGCGCGCTGAAGGCGTACTTGCGTGGCGGGTCGGCTCGTTTGCCGAGGAAAATGCGGCTCTGCATCCCCGCCGGCCGCGAGATTCCGGCCATCGCCAGGGTGGTGGCCGTGAGGTCGAGCAGGCTGATCACCGCGCCGTTGGCCGTTCCTGGATGATATTGCGGCGGGGGGGGAAAATGCTTTGGCCAGTGGATGATCATCGGCACCTGTAGCCCCGTGTCATAACACCAGTGAATCCCCCTCGCCTCGAGCCGCCCGTTGTCGGCGAAAAAGATAACCACGGTGTCGTCCGCCAGGCCGTCTTCCTCCAGTCCTTCCAGCACCCAGCCGACACGACGATCCAAGCCGGACACCGAGTTGAGATAGCGAGCCCACTCGGCTCGCACGATGGGGTGATCGGGGTAGTATGGCGGCGGCGTGACGTTCTCCGGCGTGGCGATCCGGGGGTGCTCGTCCTCGCCCACCCATTTGACCCGCGGCTTGCCGGCCGACTTGCGATCGTAGACATCGTACTCGACCTCGGGCGTGTTGACTTGGGCGAAGAACGGCTGGTGCGTTTTCAGCTTCGTCCAGTCGTCCGACTGGTAAATCGGCCCCTCGTTGACGAAGTTCAAGTCGAGTTTGCCGGTACCGACGAGGTGGTCTCCGATGGTGGTGATGTTTGCCGTAAAGTAGCCCGCATCGCGGAGCCGGTGCGTCAGCGGCCGCACGCCCGGCGGCAGGCGAAAGTCGTCGTGGCGATGCGAGCGCATGGGATGCGTGCCGGTGGACGTTTGATACATGCCGGTGATGAACGCGGACCGGCTGGGGGCACAGACCGGAGACGTGGAAAAGACCCGTGTGTAGCGAACGCCGTCGGCCGCCAGTGCATCGAGATTCGGCGTTCGCACGTTCTTGGCACCGTAGCAGCCGAGATCCAGCTTGAGGTTCTCGCCCACGATCCAAAGGATGTTGGGACGCCTGTTCTCTTCAGCCCCGCCGTGCCCGGCGGGACCCAACAACAGCACGACGACACCGGCCACCACGGCCACGCTGGATCGGTAGGCAATCATGTTGACGATTCCTCCGTCGCGGCGGACAGCAAGAACCTGGAGAGGAAGTTTCACCATGCCGGGTCGCGACCCGGCCTACGAGCAACGTTCGGCGCGGGTCTCCCGACCCCGCCGACGGCACTCAGTGCGGGGTCGGGAGACCCTCGCACAACTCCCGACCCCGCCGCCAGCGGGCGGCAACGGTCAGGCGGTGTTCCTATTCGATGGGTGGAGTGATTTGCGCTGACCTCTTGTGGCTCCAGCCACACCGGTTCAAGAACCGGTGCTACCTTGCGC
>CAYZWG010000143.1:0-12185 GCA_964481605.1 uncultured Planctomycetaceae bacterium | reverse complement strand
CACCGCGTCGTACAGCGTTCCGTCGGGCAAGCCGCACTTCATCGCCTTGCCGCAAGTCTGCACGACGTGATAGTTGGTCAGGGCGAAACCGTCGTGCGAGATGACCACCCCCGGCCCGCCGCCGGAGCCGTCGGCGGAAAAGATCGACAGCACGCTTCCCTCCACGCCTTCGATCAGGGCAACCCGCGCCGCCTCCGCTTCCAGCACGGCCGGATCGACGGTCTCGGCGGCAACAGCCCCGGCCAGCAGCAGGGTAATCAGCAGTGAGCCGAAGAATCGCGTCATTTCAGCAGCCTCGCCTCGCCCGGCTTCGGCGGGGTCAGGAGACCCGCGCCGAGCGCGTGAAGAGAAGAATCGCGTCATTTCAGCAGCCTCGCCTCGCCCAGGTCGAGATGGTCGCCAACGTCGAGGTCCTCGCCAAAATCGACCACGATCGTCAAGCGGCGAATCCCCGTCACGTCGAGATCGACCGGCAGCGGCGGGTCGACACCCGAAACCGGCGAATCCAGCAGCACCCGATCGTCGCCGCGAATGACAAGCTGAACCTGGCCGCCGGGCCGCACGGAATCGTCGATTCCGGCCGTGGCCTGGAACCGTTGGAAGTTTTCGCCCAGGCGGTAGGTGAGGACGGTTCGGCTGTGCAGCGCGAGGCCCCGCCGGTAGGTCTTTCCGTTCAGCTTGAGAGGGCCGGACGAAAGGCTGCGGTCGTTGTGGGGTGCAAAGAAACGGGCCACCGAGGGGACCTTTCCAAAGGCTTCAAAATACGGGGTCCACTGGTGCGACTGGGGTGTCAGGTCGCTCAGGTAGACGACGTTGGCCTGGGCAAAGTCGATCCGCACGAGCCGCGCTAGCGGCATGGCCCTTTCCAGGTCCAGCGGGGTGGTCCAGCGAACCTGGCTGCCGTCCGACTCGATCGTCTCCACGGCCCACACCGCCCCCGCCGCGTCGGTCAGGCGAGCCACCGGAGCCGAATGCCGCGGCCGGGCCGAGCGATAGTAGCGCAGGCCGAAAAGCTTGGCACGCTTTACCGGCAGCAGGTCGCCGTCCAACTCGAAGCGGACCAGCTCCTCGCCCACCTCCTCGATTCGGCCCCGCAGGTAGTCCAGCGACTGGCCCTTTTCCACCACCAGCAGGTCGGCGTCGGTCTGGGTGGCAATCAACGCCTGCCACGATCGCACGGAGCCCGGCGGCGCGGGACGAAATCGAACGGCCACGATCTCCGCCTGGGGAAGCTCCAGATCGCTCCCCTCGACCAACACGACCGACGCCTTGCCCTGCCGGCTGGTGTATTGCCGCGCGGGAAGAACCGATCCGTCGGCCAGGTGGACCCGCAGGTCGGCCCCCGCGGCAGCTCCGCTCCCCGCCCCCGCCACCGCCAGCGATGCCAGCCGATCCAGCCGGAGGGATTGGGGACCCTCGGCGGTGGCCAACTGAAGCGACACGCCGTCGCAGTGGTCGATCGTGCCGGTCACCCGGCGGCCGTCGATTCGTTGCACCTCCACGGACGGTGCCGCCGCAACGCTCAGACCGGCGGCCAGGGCAAAAACGAGTGGGATCATTCGGACGGACTCCCCTGGGCAGCCAGGTTGCGGAAATACTGTTCGATCAGGTCACGATAGTGGGCGGGAAACTCCCGGCCGATCTGCTGCAAGGCGGCCTCCCGCTGCTTGGGTGGAAGATCACCCCAGCCCGAGCCCTGCCCAATGTCGCGCTTGGTGACCTCGCCCGGCCCCTTCCCGCCCAGGATGCGACTCTGCTGGGCCGGACTGCTCGACCGGGGGCTGGTGCCCGCCGCCGAGCCTTGTTGCTGCTGTTGCTGTTGGACTTTCTTAATCAGCTTGTCCAACGATTCAATCACGCCGTCCTCCACCTGGCGGACCTTGCCCCCCGCCCGGCCCAACTCCAGCCGGCGGCGAACGTCGTCCATTCGCCGGGCGATATGATCGAGCGAATCGGCCTTGAGGCCCTCCAGGTCATGCTGCATCAGCCGGGCCACGGCGGTGTAACGCTTGGGGCAGAGCGGCTCGCCGGCCAGCAGCGTCTTGACCGCCACCAGGCCCTCCTTCCGCTGGAGCAACTGGTGATGGACCACGGCCTGATAAAACAACAGCATGGGTGGGTCGACCACGTCGTCCGGCGACAGCCCGCCCAGCACCTGGCCCGCCTCGTCGTAGAGTGCGTTCTGCACCAACCAACGGCCGTAAACAAGACGGAGATTGGCCGCCACCAGGGGCGCCGTCTCCGCGGCCGAAAGCCAGGGAAAATCCGGCGGCTGGCCCGACCGGACCGGATGGGAGCAGGTTTCCACCAACTCGGCCGCGCGGGCGTCGCCCACGGCGAGGACCTGGGCCAGCCGCTCGAGCAACTCGCCTCCGGCCGGCTTGTCGTCCGCCGGCCAGATCGCTTCCACCTGGGCGACCACCGCCGGATCGGCCTTCTCGGCCTCCAGCCAGGCCATCACCCCGGTCCGAACTTTCGCCGCATCGGGCAGCCCCCAGGCGGGCACGCCGCCAAGGTCCTCCGGCGCCTGCCCCGCAGCCACCGTCCCCAGACCCCACACTCCGCAGGCCGCCAGGGCCGCCAACCAGCGGAAGGAAACGTGGCCGTTCATTGGTTCCTCCCCAACTCCAAGTCCCGGGTGATCCGCTGAATCCGCTCCTGGCGCTTCGCCAGTCGCTTCAGCGCATCGAGCAAGTCGCTATTGTCCGCCGGGGAGCCGGTGATGAGTTTCGAGTAACGCTGGGTGCGGGTGTTGACTCGCAGTTGCAACGCGCGGATCATTCTTAACTCGGCCAAGAGGTCGACCAGCGAGGGGTCCTGCGGTTCTCCGGGCGGCATCTCGCCTTGCTGCTGGCGACGCTGCTCGGCGTCCTCCAGGGCCTGTTGCAAGGCCTGGCGCATCTCCTCCAGCGCGGCGATGATCTCCTCTTCGATCCCCTGGGTGATCTGGCCGACCTTGGCCTGGGCCAGACGCTCGACCACCTGCCGCATGTCGTCGCCGGCCTGCGAGAGGGCCTCGGGAAAGGCCACCGCGGTGCCGTCTTCGTGCAGCAGGACCAGCGCCTTGTCGGCCTCCAAGACGATCTCCGCCTCCCGGCTGCTGAGCCGGCCGGCCTCAATCTCCTGGTCGTGGGAAAGCCCCTCGGGGGCCGCCTTGTCCAGCCGCTGGGTGCCCAGGTAGACCTCGCGCTGCATCTCGAGCATCTTGGCAAACCGCGCTTCCAGCGCGGTGAGCATCTGCTCGATTTCCTCTTCGCGAAGCTGGCGCAAAATGGCTTCCAGTTCGGCCTTGGCCTGCTCCAGGTCGCGGATCGCCTCCTCCTGCCGCTGGGTGGCCCCTTCGCGCTCCGCCTGACGCAGCTTCTGCTCCGCCTCGCGCATCCGCTTTCGCGCCGCTTCGATCCGCTGGCGCGCCGGATTCTGCTCTTCCGGCGGGGTCTCCGCGGGAGCTTCCGCCGGCGCTGCCGGCTGGCCCTGCGGTGAACCCTCGGGCGAACCCTGCGGTGAACCCTGCGACGAGCCTTCCGCGGAGGGTTTCTCGCCCGGCGAAGTGTCCTTGGGGCCGCCCTCTGGCGGCGCGTCTTTCTTGCCGGCCTCTTTCTCACCGCCCGGCAACGTGTCGTCCGCCGGTTTCTTTTCCTCGCCGGGCGATCCGGCTTCGCCCCCCGACTCTTCGTTGTCGTGGATCTGCTTGGCCAGCCCCCCCGTGTCCTGGGCCAGCCGGGCCTGCTCCTCGGCCAGCGGCTTGGCATCGTCCCCCGAGGCGGTGCGGCCCTGCACGCTCTTCTGCCGGTTGATGATCTGATTGAGCTGTTTCAGGTAAGCTCGGATGCGGGCCTTTTCCGACTCGATCCGCTTGGCGCGGTTCTCGCTCAACAGCAGCTTCAACAACACCTCCAGGTCCTGGCCCACCTTCTGCTGGTTTTCTTCCGCCCGGGAAAGCTGATCCCCGGCCAACAGCTCGACGATCTTCTCGAACTGGACGTCGATCAGTCGCTGCTTGCTCTGGGCGACGACCTTCTTCAACAGGGCCGCCCGGCGGGGATCGGTCGCGGCGGTCAATTCGGCCATCCGCAAGAGCACGTTCTCCAGCCGCTTGTACTCGTCGGCCAGGTGCCGCTGCCGGGCTTCCAGGCTTTCGGGCGGTTGCTCCTGCTGCGGCGCGGCCGTCTCCGCCGCCGCGTTGCTGCCGTCGCTCTCGGCCGCCCGCAGCGGGCAAACCGCAATCAGCACCAACACCACCGGCAGCGGACGCCGCGCAATTCGAATTGGATTTCTCCAAAACATGGCCATCGTACTCGTCATTCCCGCCTTGGGATATCTTGCCACGGAAACTCCTCAGTCCTCCAAAAGCTCACGCAGCTTTTCCTTCTGCCGCCGGTGGATCTGTTGGCGAAGGTCGTCCTGCCCCGCTATGATCGATCGTAGCAACTCGATGGCTTCGTTGAAATCCTCCAACGCGACCATTCGTCCCAGCACGTCCCGCAGGGCGGCCAGAATCGCGTCGTACTGCCGCAGCGTTTCCGCCCGCGCCGGCCCGGCCCGGTTCTCGCCGGCCCGCTCGGCGCTGGCCAGTGCCTCTTGCAACCCTTTCAGCCGGCCGCCGAGCCGCGGAAACATCTCTTCGTCGACCCGGCCCAGGGGCCGGACGATGTGGTCTTCGATGCGGATTCGCAACTCCTCGGTATAGATGCGGTTGTTGATCAACTCGGCCCGAATCTGGTCGAAGGCCTCGGCCACCGCCTGCGTCTCGTGGGCGGCCTTGCGGCTGTCTTGCAAGGCACGACCCAGTCGCAGCGCGAGCCTGGCCCGCTGCTGCCGGGGCGTGGCCGAAGCGGGTCCGGTGGGCCGATCGCCCGGCTCGCCGGCGACGCCCGAGGGGGGCGGCTGCGGCCACGGCGCCTCGAACTGGAGTTTCGCCAGCATCTGGCGGTCGGCCTCGACGCCTTGGATGATCGCTTCAAAGCGCTGCCGGAGACCGATCTCCCGGGCTTCGAGCATGGTGCGAAGTTCGTCCGGCGTGACCACGTCGAGAACCCAGCGGTCGCTGCTACCCAGGTTGGGCTCGCCCGCCAGGTCGCAGCGGTCGGCGGCCTTGAGGGTGACGAGGATTTTTTGCCCCGGCTGCAGGTCCAGCTCGCCGGCGTCCAGGGCGTCGTCCAGCGGAATGTCGGTGGCCTGGCCAGCCGGCGCGGCGATCATCCGCCGCCCGCTGGGTTGCCCCTCCACAGTGTACTCGAACCAGACTTCCGCCACGCCGTAGTCGTCGGTCACCCGTCCCCTTACGGGCAGCCGGGCCTGGGGCGTGATGGCCGTGCCGATCCCCTCCAACCGAACGGCCAACACCGGCGCCTGGTCCGGGGTCGCCGCCAGCGTCAGGCGAATCGGCTCGCGATTGCCAATCCCGTCCACATCGAGCAACTCGATCGAGAGCGACTTGTCCTCGGTCAACGGCAGCAGCTTGTAGCGAAAGCTGTGGAAACCGAGCAGGGGGGTCAGCTCGTCGCCCGCCTCGTTCAACCGGTCGATCGCTTGGGCCAGCAACGTCGCGGCCTCGCCACGGCCGGCCGCGTCGGCGTCGATCCGATCGATCGATTGCTTGGCCCGCGCCACGGCCGCCGCCCAAAGCGAGGGATACTCCGGGCCGACCTCTCGCGGAGGATCGCCGGCCGGCGGCTCCTCCAGCCCGGCGGCGGCCACCTCCATTTGTCGGACCGCCTCGCTCAGCCCCGCCAGGGCGGCCCCGCGGTGGGTCGTGCCCAGCCGGGCGGCGGCCGCACGAATCTTTTCCGCGGCCCGGCCGATCCGCTCTCCGGCGGCGCCCCCGGCCGCGTCTTGCCCCACCTGCCGGCCAAACGCCGCCACCTCCCCCGCAAGCTCCTCCATCGCCGCCAGCAGCGCCTCCGGCGGCTGGCCCGACAAGGTGCGATGGTGAAGCCGGTGGGCCAAATCGGCCAGGGCGTCGAGCTTCTCCCTTCGCGCCGGTTTGATCTTCTGCGTCTTTTCCCCCGTGTCGATACGGACCTCCACCAGGGGCTTGTTGGCCGCCGCCTCGAACGTCACCTCGGTCCCCCGGGGAATCGGCGTCACGCCCACCGCGGGAATCGTTCGCTGGGCACGTTCCATGTAGTCCGGAAAACGGCAATGGAGCCTCACCTCGGTGAGCGTGGGAACGTCCACCACGCGCACCTTCAGCCCCCGCAACACGTCGTCGCCGCCGTGAATCTCCAACGCGATCGGCTCGACCACGCCGTGAAAGGTGTGCACGTAGCGCTGGTATCGGTCCACCCCCGGATCGGCCTCGCCCTCGCGGCTCATCGTGGCGGTGAGCCAGCCGGCGTCGCCGCTTCGATAGCGGACCCGCACCGTCCGCGGAACCAGCGGCATCTCGAGGTCCGCCTTGGCGGTCACCTCGAACTCGGCCCCCCGGGCGACCTTGGCCGTGCCGCCGGCAAAGCCGTCGATCACCAGGCGGGTCTTGCGGGGCCACGGCTCGTCGCGAAGCATCAGGGTCCGCCTCGCCCAAACGCCGGCGACGTGCGGCCGCAGGGCGGCCAGCGTGCCCACGCTCACCGCCAGCAAGAGGGCAACCGCCAACGCGCGGCGCAGCGGCCGGCCGTCGAAAACATCGCCCAGGCGAATCTCGTGAATCGGCTCGGCGGCCTGGCGGCAGGTTCGCGCCAGCATGTCCGGATGGCACTCGACGGCGTCCCGGCCGATCAATTCCACGGCCGTCAGCAGGCCGTCGTCGAATTCGGGAAAACGCCGTTCCAACAGCGTTGCCATGCTGCGGTCGCTGAGGCGAACAAACACCCGGCGGAGGATCGCCCGATAGCCCACCGCGGCCAATCCCGCCAGGGCGGCCACCAGCAGGGCAATGCGAGCCTCCTGCGGCGGCTCCCACATCCGGTCCAGGCCCAGGCTCAGCCAGAAAGCGACGCCCAGGTAAACGACCACCGCCGAGCAACCTTGCAGCCAGACGTACGCCCGAATCCGCCGCCGCAGCGCGCAAAGCGTCCACCGTATGCTGGCGGTCAGTCGTGGCGGGTTGGGTCGAAGCATGATGGCAGGTGTCAATACAACAATGTAGGGCCGGCTTTTGCGATCTCGTTCCCAAGCTCCGGCTTGGGAACGCATGTCATTGTGGCTCCGTTACGGACGGCGCTGTCACGCGTTCGGCGCGGGTCTCCCGACCCCGCCGCGGCCCTACGGGACTCCAGGCTCCTCCCCGCCGGCACGGGGCCGGTGGGGACAAACGTCAACGTCGCTTTTCGTTCAATCCTCAGCAGCCTCCCTCGTTCAAGCCAGTTTCATCAGGCGGCGGATGAGCCACTCGACCAGCAGCAAACCGCACAATAGGGCCATCACCCAGGGGAGCCAGGCTGCGTCCAAAAGCGGCCGCGGCGCCCCCTCCAGAATCGTGGTCCGCGTCCGGTCCTTCAGCAGGTTGGCCAGCCCCTCCGGCGAAGCCGGGTCGACGGCCGCCTCCAGGCGGTCGAAATAGCGGCCCCCGGTCGATCCGGCGATCTCCGCCAAGAGCGGGCCGTTTCGCTGGGGATTCTCCCGCTCCAGATCGGGCAACACCACCTGAAGCCGCCGCGTCAGCCGCTGGTCGGGCGAATCGGCCAGGGCAAGCTCCAGCCGGTGGGTCCCCGGCTGCAAGACGGTCAGTTGACCGGCAAACGTCCCCACCCGGCTCAAGTCCGGGCGGAGCTGGATCGTCCGCACGTTTCCGTCCGGCAGAAAAACCGCCAGCGGCACCGCCTTGGCCGACAGCGGCGCCAGCCGGGCGTCGGTCAACTGTGCGCGAATCTCCACCGTGCTGCCCAGCACGCAGCGGTCCTGGGCGACCATCAGCACGCCCCGACTCGACTGGCGCAACAGCCGCCCCTGGGAAACGTGGCGAATCAACCGGGTGTAAAACCGCTCGAAATAGGCCCCGTCCACCCGGCGCAATCGCCAAAGCTCGCCGCTGCCGATGTAAAAAACCTGGCCCGAACCGTAAAACTGGCCGGCGAAGAAGACCGGCAGCTCTCCGCCCTGGGCCGAGCGGGGATCGGAAAACCGGGCATAGACGGTGGCCGCCGGCTTGACCCCGCGAACCGGCTGATGGGCGTAAACGCCTGAAAACGTGGCCCACGCCCGCTGGCTCGATGCGGCCGTGTCGCCCAGCCAAAGAAACTCCGCCTCAAGCCCCGGGCGAGTGAACTCCAGCGGCCAGGGCTCCTTGGCCACGTAGGTTTCCGTGTCCCACATGGTGATCTGGCGGCGGAACTCGACCGGATAGAGGGCCCGCACCTTTTCCATCGCCGGGTCCTGCGACCATCCACCCACCGGCTCGCCCGCATAGACCGGGCCGACCACCACGATCAGCCCGCCCCCCTGTTCGGCCACCCAGGTCTCCAACAGGTCGATCTGTGCCCCGCCGAGCGCCTTCCAATTCGGATCGAACGCCACCACGCAATCGTAGTCGAACATTTCCCGCCGGCTGGCGGGAAAGTCCTCCAGCAGCCGATCGGCCTCCTGCGATATGCCCGGCCGGGATGTCTGCAAAAGAACGTCCAACTCCATCGACCGATCACGAAAAAGTTGTGTCCGCAAGAAGCGGTATTCGCGTGTCGGTCCGCCGGCAAACAACAGCACCCGGTCCTTGCGATCGACCACCTCGATCTCCGCTTCCAGAAAATCGTCCTCCTGGTTGAGGTCCTCGGCGGGCGGATCGATCCGCAGACAGAGTGTTTTCAACCCGGTCTCCTCGGGCGTCAGCTCAAACTCGACCGGCACCGTCTGCCCGGGCGGACCGAGAACAACCTCTTTGCGCCCCACCAGCCTGCCCGACCCCGCACGGCTCCCCGGCGCATCCCGGCCGCCGGCCCGCTCGAGCAGCTCGACCGCGATCGAGGTGCCGGCCAGACCGTCCGCCCGGCCCTGGGTCTGGATCAGCCCCGTGATCGTGACCGGATCGCCGGGAAAGGCCCGCGCCGCCGCTTCCAGCTTGTCCACCCGCACGTCGGCCGGCAGGTTGGCCGATCCCAGGCCCACGGTGTAGATCGGCAGCTTTGCCTGGCGGGCTTGGCGAACCGCGGCGGCCGGGGTCTTGCCGGCGTTCTGCCCGCCGTCGCTAAACACGACGATGCCCGAAACCGGCAGATTCCGCTGCCGCCGAATCAGTCGGCCGAGCGCCTCGCCCAGGCGGGTTTCCGTTCCCTTGGGAGCCAGCGTGGTGTTCCAATCGGGATTGGGCGGCCCGGCTCCCGACGGCCGGCGATCGCCGGCCGGACCCTCCGCGGCCGCCACCCCGGCCCCCTGCGGCCGCTTGCCCAAACGCTTCTCCAACGCGGCAACCTCGTCGAGCTTCTCGTCGAAACCATAGACGATGACGTCGTGTTTTCGGCGGAGTCGGTCCACAAGGCCCGAGCCGGCCAGGGCCTCGGCAACCTGCCGGCTCCGGCTTTGCCCCCGCGGCGTCCCCTCCGGATCAATGTCCCGCAGCCCCATGCTGGAACTCGTGTCCACCAGCATCAGCACCCGCGAGTTCTGCACCATCTCGCGCTGGGTTCGCCATTGCGGCTGAAGGTAATAGAAAAGGAGGCCCAGCAACACGGCCGACCGCAGGGCCAACAGCCCCCAGGCCGCCGGCCGGCTCAACTCCCGCGTATCCCGGGCGTAAATCCATCGGATCAAAAGCAGCGAGACCAGGCAGGCCGTGATCGGCAGAATCCAGTCCCCCCGCGACTCGATCCGGCCGAACTGAAACAGGGTCCGCTCGAGGTCCGCCGCCAGCAGCCAACTGCCGGGTATCATCGGCCACCCCCCTTCACGTTCCCGCCCGACGGCCCGCGCCGGTGGTAGCCCGCCGTGTAGGCCAGCCACTGCTCAAAAAGCAGCAGGAGAACGATCAGCGCCAGCAGCGGCCCGCTCAGGTCACCGCCGGCGATCTCCTTCGCGTCCCAGCGGAAGGCCTCGGCCCGCTCGTAGCGGAAAGGAATTCCCTCCAGCCGCGCCGCCAACTGGGGCCCGTCCAACATCCGCAGATCACCCTCCGCGGGGTCCACGTTGAAGGCGAACCGGCGGGTGCTGCGGCCGCCGTCGTTGCAAGTCAACTCGGCCCGATAAATGCCCCCCGCGCGGGTCGGTGAGAAAACCGCGCGGAGTTGATCGTGGGCACCCAGCGCCGCCTCGATCTCGGTGGCGTCATCCGCAGTGGACCGAGAAGCCTCTTCGGGCGGGACGACACGAACCTGCCGGGTGTAGTCCGCCGGGTCGAGCGCGATTTCCAGTGGCGAGCCCACCAGCCGCGCTTCGGCCACCGAGCGGCGGGCCGACAAGTAAGCCTGAAGTTCCAACATCGCCACCACGTAGCTCGGATTGCTCCTGGCCCAGTTGTTCCAAAGCGGCCCCGCCGTGGTCAGAAAAACCACCACCCGGCCGTGGCCGAACTCCCGCTCCAGCACCAGCGGGGCCCCGTTGCGGAGCCGGGCCACGGCCCGAACCGTGGCGTCGACCTCCGCCGGCCAGGGATCGACCACCGAGAAATACCGCTGGATCGTCACGCTGGAAAGAAAACTGTTGCGCTGGCCGGCCAGCACCCGAAAAATCGGATGGGAGGTGACCTTCACGTCCGGCGATTTCTCCAACCGGTCGACCAGCAGGGCCTCTTGCCCCCGCAAGGGAAGCGGAAAGAAGCCCTTGCCGGCCCGGTACAACGCATCGTTGTAAAACGGCACCGAGCAGCGAGGCCCGAGGAAGACCCCCACGCCTCCGCCCTGGGCCAGGTAACCCTCCAGGGCCTCGATCGCCCCTCGCGGCAAACGCTCGACGTTCATCAGGTAGATGGCCGTGTAGGCGTCCAGCGGGTTGTCGGCAAGGAATCGCGGCCGCTCGGCACGCGGCCGAATGCCCGAGCCCACCGGCCCTTGCGGACGAAGCGCCGCGCTGAAGTACATCGCGTCGCGCGACTGGGGATCGCCGTCGACGACCAGCACCGGCAACTCCGCCGGCAGGTCGACCACGGCGAAACGTGCGTTGTCCACGTCCACCGCGTCGGTATCCAGGCGGACCGTGATCTCATGCTGGCCCGGGGCGGCAAACTGCAAGGCAAACCGTTCGCCCGCCGACTGCCCCGGCGGAATCCGGGGGATCGCCACGGCCGGCTGGGGCACGCCGTCGGCCTCGATCCGCACCACCACGTCCTTCGCCGGCACGTCCGAGTAGTTTGTCACGCTCGTCTGCCACACCAGCGGCACGCCGGCGGCATGGGCCCCCGGCCGCGTGGAAAGATCGCTGATCGCCAGGTTCCCGTGAAAGGAATCGACGCAGCCGACCAGCCGAATCAATCCGCCCGCCCGGTGAATCCGTTCCAGCCGCTTTCGCAGTTCCGCCGGTTGCTCCCACTGCCGGGCGCGAAAATCGCTCAGCAGGTAAACCACTGTCGCCCGGGCGGTCGAGCCCTCCACCAGGTGCAACGCCACGTCCAAGGCCTTCAGCGGCCCGGCGGCCGTGTGCGAGACTTGCAGGTCCTCCAGGGTGGCCCCCAAGCGGTCCAAGAGATCCGCCCCCACCGGCTGGTCGAGCAGGTCGGCCCCGGTGGGAGAATCGCCAAGTCCGGCCTGGGAAAAACGCAATAGCGTCAGCGACTGCGCGGTCGCCTCGCTGGAGGCCTCCACCGCGATGCGTTCGATCGCCGCCCGGGCCGCGTCGAACGCGCTGGTGCTGCCCGCGCGGTCGGCCATGGAGAAGCTGTCGTCGCACAAAATGATGTGGTGCACGCCCCCGCCGCCGAAGAGCCGGCCCAAGCGGTTCTCCAGCCGCGGGCCCGCCAGCAACAGCACCATCGCGGCGATTGCCGCCATCCGCACCAGCAAGAGCAGCAATTGCCTCAACACGATCCAGGTGCGGTGCCGCTTCTGGCTGGCCAGCAGAAACTCCATCGCCGCCCAGCGGACCTGCCGGTGGCGGAACATGTTGATCAGGTGGATCAACACGACCGCGCCCGCCAGGGCGAGTCCCCAAAGCAACGCGGGATGGGCGAAAGTGGCCATGGGCGGGTGGGCGGTTTATGGTAGGGCCGGCCGTGCCGGGCGGCGGCATTCACCGTGATTTGTTTCGCTCGGGGCGAGGCTCCTGCCGAGCCGCGGGGGGCGGCATTTACCCTCGCCGCCCGGCGGGAGCGGGAGCCTCGCCCT
>CAYZWG010000142.1:3827-12342 GCA_964481605.1 uncultured Planctomycetaceae bacterium | reverse complement strand
GCAGGCGGCCGTGCGGCGTTGGCCGCTGCTGGGATAACGGCCAGCGTAAACCGCCGGCGCACACTTCCACTTGATCTTGCTGGAGCAATGCGGATGACCGACGAGAAGATGACCGACGAGAACCAGCGGCGGGAAAACATCGACAAGATTCTCCACTCGCCCAGCTATCGCGTGGCCTACAAGGACGTCGACTTCCTCTCCGATCCCCGCTTGCGCCCCATGCGGATGGAACTGGAGTTGCTCAAGCCGGAGTTGGTGCTGAAAGAGGAGGGCATCGTCTCCACGATCGTCGTTTTCGGCAGCACGCGGATCACCGACGCGGCGGCGGCCCGGCGTGCCCTCGACCAGGCCAAGACCCGGCTGTCCGATACGCCCGATGATCCTCGCCGCCGGCGAGCCGTCCAGCGGGCCGAGCGGCTGTTGGCCAAGAGCCACTATCACGAAATGGCCCGCGAGTTCGCCCGGCTGGTCTCCTGCACCTGCCAGCAGCAGGGCAAGTGCGACTACGTGGTGGTCACCGGCGGCGGGCCGGGCATCATGGAAGCAGCCAACCGCGGCGCCTACGAGGCCGGCGCCAAGTCGATCGGCCTGAACATCCGGCTGCCCGCGGAGCAGCGCCCCAACCCCTACATCTCGCCGGGGCTCTGTTTTCAGTTCCACTATTTTGCCATGCGAAAGTTCCACTTTCTCCTTCGGGCCAAGGCGCTGGTGGTTTTTCCCGGCGGCTTCGGAACGCTCGACGAGCTATTCGACGCGTTGACGCTCCGCCAGACGCGGCGGATGCAGAACATACCGATCATCATTTTCGGCCGGGAGTATTGGCAGCGGGTGATTGATTTCCAATACCTGGCCGACGAGGGAACGATCGACGACAAGGACCTCGACCTGTTCCGCTGGGCGGAAACGGCCGAGGAGGCCTGGGCGATGATCCGGCGATTTCACGCCGGCTGAGACCTGCCGCCGGGGAATCCGGCAAAGGGTGCAGGAACGGACTTTTTTCAGCGGCCCGACAAAAGGCCAACGACGTTGCCACCTCGGACCGTCCCGATCGTATCCCAGGAAACTCGGCTGATTCGGCGTAAGTTGGGGCAGTACGAGTAGGCTTTTGAAAAACCACGAAGTGCGCGAAGCTCGCGAAGGGGAAAAACACCCGTGCCAAACGCGGAGCGAAGGGTCGATTCACACACCTCTTTTTTCTTTCTTGCCTTCGTGTGCTTCGCGGGCTTCGTGGTTTCAAGGATTTCCCTTGTGGCCTGCTCGCGTTGCGCGGTTTTCTGGGTCCGCTGTGACGCGAAAAACGTGGCTTCGGGGGGGCGGGCGGCAGTTCCAACCATGCCGGGCCGCGACCCGGCTTACTGGCGCCGGAAGTCCGCTGCTGCACCCCCCGGCAAAACCGGTTGCCCCCCGTCCGGGCGGTTCGAACCTTCCCGCCCCGCCCCTTGTCCGATGCCTTGACGGGGGGTATCATGCCGGTTTTGCCTTTTTCGCTGGAGACCGCCGTGCGGCACGTGATTTCGGCCCTGGTGCAGAACGTCCCCGGGGTGCTTTCGCACATCTCGGGCATGCTCGCCTCGCGAGGCTACAACATCGACAGCCTGGCCGTGGGTGAAACCGAGGACCCGCGGCTCTCGCGGATGATCTTCGTGGTGGTCGGCGACGACGCCGTGTTGGAGCAGGTCCGAAAGCAGTTGGCCAAAATCGTCACCGTGGTTCGCGTCGACGACGTCAGTGCCAGCGATTACGTCGAGCGCGACCTGATGTTGCTGAAGGTCGCCGCCCCGCCCGGCAAGCGGAACGAAATCTGCGAGTTGACCGGGATCTTTCGGGGCCGGATCGTGGACGTGGCGCCCGAGATGCTGATGATCGAGGTCTCCGGCCAGGAGAGCAAGATTGAGTCGTTTATCGAGTTGATACGGCCGTTCGGCATCATCGAGTTGGTTCGCACCGGTCGGATCGCCATGGTCCGGGGCGTGAATCATCGGGGCCCACCCCAGGCGTCTTGATCGGAATCCGCGGCCCGCGGAGCACCCACCCTGCGACGAAAGGCACACTCAACGCGTTTCTCCCGCGAAAAGGGGATATTCCTCCGCCCCGGGCGGCGCGAGGCCCCCGCTTTTTGCAAGGGGAAACGAACCACCCAACCACCAGCCCCCAGGAGTTTACGCCATGCCGGCCAAGATCTACTACGACAAGGACGCCGACCTTTCGCTTTTGAAGGACAAGACGATCGCCATTCTGGGATACGGCTCCCAGGGGCACGGTCATGCCCAAAACCTGCGCGACAGCGGCCTGAACGTCGTGGTGGCCGAGCCTGCCGGGACGGCCAACCACGAGCAGGCGGTCAAGGACGGCTTCCAGCCGCTGGCCACCGAGGAGGCCGTCCGGCAGGGGGACATCGTCACGCTCCTCCTGCCCGACGAACTCCAGGCCGACATCTTTCGCGCCCAAATCCGCGACAACCTCTCGCCGGGCGACATGCTGGTCTGCTCTCACGGCTTCAACGTCCATTTCGGCCAGTTCGATATTCCCCAGGGGGTGGACGTGATTCTGGTGGCGCCGAAGGGGCCCGGGCACCTGGTTCGGGCGGAATACGTTCGCGGGGCCGGCGTCCCCTGCCTGATCGCCCTCGGCGCCGGCGCCGGCGACGATGCCCGACAGATCGGCCTGGCCTATGCCAAGGGGATCGGCGGCACGCGGGCGGGAGTGATCGAGACCACTTTCGCCGAAGAGACCGAGACCGACCTGTTCGGCGAGCAGGTGGTTCTCTGCGGCGGCTTGAGCGCGCTGATCAAGGCCGGCTACGAAACCCTGGTGGAGGCCGGCTACCAGCCCGAGATGGCCTATTTCGAGTGCATGCACGAGGTCAAGCTGATCGTCGACCTGATCTACCAGGGGGGGCTGAATTACATGCGCTACAGCATCTCGAACACGGCCGAATACGGCGACTACAGCCGCGGTCCGCGGATCATCACCGACGAAACGAAAGCCGAGATGAAGCGCATCCTGGCGGAGATTCAAAACGGCCAGTTCGCCAAGGAATGGATTCTCGAAAACAAGGCCAATGCCCCCGGTTTCAAGGCACTTCGGAGGATGGAGCGGGCCCACGAGATCGAGCAGGTGGGGCGACAGCTCCGCCGGCTGATGTCCTGGATCGACGCCAAGGAGGTCTGAGCCGCCCGGCGGGTTGGCCCGAGCTCGACCGACCGCGGGTGGCCTTGATAGCTTGCCTATCAGGGCGGCGTAGCCGCGTAGGGCCGGCTGTGCGGAGCCGAAACGTGGCGGACGCTGCGAAACGCGGCAACCGGCCGGCACGGCCGGCCCTACGCCTCTTGTGCCTGTGGCACCCCGATAGCAAAGCTATCGGGGCCACCCGTGGGGCGAGGGTGCCGGTTGGGGGAAGGTTTTGCCCCGCCTCAATCCGGGGGGAGGGCGGCGCACGCTGGCCCGCTGTGGAAGTCGCCCCATGAGCCGAGGCGGGAGAAACAGGTCTTGCCGAAATTCGTCCCCCGGAGAAAATAGGGCAGGGATCGATCCGGCGACCGTCCGGGGCCAACGTCCCGTCGACGGCGTGTGGGGCTTGCCGAGGAGGGTGGTGTAATGGCCGGCAACGAAAGTGATATCGGCACGCGGTTCGAGGAGTTGAAACCGGGCGATCGAATCGAGGTGGAACATCAAGTCACGGTGGGCCCCAAGACCTGGACCACCAAGACCTGCGGCTGTGTCGTCCGCACGGAACGCCGCCGGCACGGCCTGCACCACCAGCGAAACGCCGACGACCGGGTCTTCAGCGACTGCATTCTGCTGGAATTGCCCGACGGTGAATTGACCTCTCTGGCGATGGACGAGTTCACCGTGATCCGCCGGGCATAGCGGACGAGGGACCTTGGTCGCCGGAACAACGACCCCGTGGATGGCCCAGGGGGTTTGGTTCGCCGGTGTTTCACCGCGCCATCTCCCTCCAACCTCGATTTTTCTCCCGCATTGACGTGACCCTACCGGAAAAGCCCCAGCCTGCCGGTCCGCTCTTCGAGGCCCATCCCCGCAGCTTCGCCACGAACCGCTACGTCTATCCGGTGCTCAGCCGCCGGGCAGGGGGAATCTCCCTGGGGGTGAACCTCAACCTCGACAAGGTCTGCAACTTCGATTGCATCTATTGCCAGGTCGATCGCACCGAGTTGGGCCGGAAGGAGTTCGTCGAGCTGGCGCGGCTGGAGACCGAGCTGGAGGCCGGCGTGGAGCTGGTCACCTCGGGCCGCATTTTCGACGGTGCTCGATTCTCCTCCGCGCCAGGCAACCTCCGCCGGCTCCACGATATCGCCTTCAGCGGCGACGGCGAACCGACCAGCTACCGCAACTTCGACCGGGTGGTCGCCCTGGCCGCCGAGGTCCGCCGCCGCCACCGGCTGGACGACGTCAAGCTCGTGCTGATCTCCAACGCCAGCATGTTCCACCGCGATACGGTCCGCGCGGGGCTGGAGATTCTCGATCGCAACAACGGGGAAATCTGGGCCAAGCTGGACGCCGGCACGGAAGCCTACTACCGCCGGATCGCCCGCTCGGCGATTCGCTTCGAGCGAATCCTGGAGAACCTCCGCCAGGCCGCGCAAGTTCGCCCCATCGTGATCCAATCGCTGTTCATGCAAATGCACGGCGAGCCGCCGGCGGAAGAAGAGATCGCCGCCTACGGGACTCGGCTGGGCGAGATCACCGCCGCCAGCGGCCGGATCAAGCTGGTCCAGGTCCACACCATCGCCCGGCCGCCGGCCGAACCCTGGGTGGCCGCGCTTTCGGACGCCCAACTCGACGCGCTGGCCGCCCGAATCGGCCGCCAAACCGGCCTGCCGGTGGCAACCTACTACGGTTCGCCCCGTGCCCCGTAGCCGGCACGGCTGTAGGCCGTGTTCGGTTGTAGGGCGCGGCCGTCAAGCCGGACGGTTTGCCCCCGCATGTCATTGTGAAACCACGGATCACTCGGATCACTCGGATGGGACACCACGGTATGGCAAGGGAACTTGATGATCGAGTTGATCCGGGATATCCGTGCCGTCCGTGGTGGGAAAATAGGGAAGTAGTGGGCGGCTTTTCGGCGGCCTGCGTAGACGCGGCGGCGGGGTTGTGTCAGAATGGGTCGCGGTGAAGGGCCGAGGAGCCGTTTTGCCTGGCCGCAAAACCTCTCACCTGCCGCAAGCGTCGCCATGGCCAACCGCGACAACCATTATGAAGCGGCGTTCGAGGCGTACCTCCGTGCCCGCGGGGTGCCCTACGTGGCCGTCGACGAGGCCAAGCGGAGCGTGCTGGCCGATGGCCGGTCGCTGAAAAGTCTCGACTTCATTGTCGCCGCCCCGGACGCCTCGTGGACCTGGCTGGTCGACGTCAAGGGCCGCCGGTTTCCCGGTGGCCGGGAGCAGAGGCAATACTGGAAGAACTGGACGCCGCGGGAGGACCTCCAGAGCCTGGGCCAATGGGAGTCGCTCTTCGGTCCCAGCTTTCAAGGGCTGTTGGTGTTTGCCTACAACGTGGTGGGCGACCGGGCGCCCCTTTCGGCCGACCGGCTGTTTGAACACGGGGGCGCCCTCTACGGATTCGTCGCGGTCACCCGTTCGGACTACGCGGCCCGGGCGCGGCCCATTTCGCCGAGCTGGGACACCGTTGCCATGCCGGCGGCCGAGTTTCGCCGGCGGGCCCGGCCGATCGACGAGTGGCTCGTGGCCCAGCGGCTGGCCGGTTCCCGCGCCGGCTGAGCCGACTCAGCCGCCCAACAGCCGGTCCACCGCCGCGCCGATGTCCGGGCTGGCCATGAGCGATTCGCCCACCAGCATGGCGCCCGCGCCGCCGGCCTCCAGGCGTTCGGCGTCGGCGCGGGTGTGGATGCCGCTTTCGGCCACCAGCAGGCGGTCGCCGGGCACGTCGCGGCGGAGGCGGAGCGTGTGCCCGATGTCGACCTCGAACGTCTTCAGATCGCGATTGTTGACGCCCACCAGCCGCGTGCCGGTCGCCAGTACCTTGGCCAGGTTGGCCCGATCGAACAGCTCGACCAGCGGCGTCATCCCCAGCGTCACGATCCGCCGGTGAAGCGCCGCCAGCCGCTGGGCGTCGAGGCATTCGGCGATCAACAGCACGGCGTCGGCGCCCGCGGCGCGGGCCTCCACCACTTGGTACTCGTCGATCACGAAATCCTTGCGCAACACGGGCAGATCGACGGCGGCGCGGATTTGCCGCAGGTCGTCCAGGCCGCCCTGGAAAAAGGCCCGCTCGGTGAGCACGCTGACGCAGGCCGCCCCGTGGTGCTGGTAGGCGAGGGCGATTTCCACGGGCTGGAAGTCCGCCCGGATCACCCCCTTGGAGGGACTGGCCTTTTTCACTTCGGCAATCAGGCTGATTCCCGGCGGCCGGGCCAGCGCGGCGAAGAAGTCGCGTACCGGCGGCGCCTGGGCCAGGCCCTCCTCCAGCGCACGCATCGGCACGGCCGACTTGGCCCGGGCGACCTCGTCCCGCTTGCTGGCGACGATCTTGTCGAGAATGGTGGACATGGCCGCCGTGATGGAGAGAACCGGAGGGTGCAGGAACGGACCTTCCTTGGGGGGGCGGCAGCTAGCGATGAGGGTCTTGCTTGGGTGGGGGGGAAAAACGGGTTGCCCAAAGCGACTGCGGAGGTAGCGACCCGGCCTACAGGCCTGGGAAAACTCAAACGCCACGCTATCTGCGATACTTCGTGTTCTTCGCGGGCTTCGTGGTGAACACTGCCCGCGGTCATCACGGGTTTTGGAACCATTTCACCACGAAGCCCGCGAAGAGCACGAAGGACAAGTTTGCCATGCCAGGTCGCGACCCGGCCCTCAATCGACAATCTAATGCTTGAAATGCCGCCGGCCGGTGAAGACCATGGGGATGTCGAGGCGGTTGCAGGCGTCGATCACCTGCTGGTCGCGTCGCGAGCCGCCGGGCTGGATCACGGCGGTGATGCCCGCCTCGGCGATGCGTTCGATCGAGTCGGGGAAGGGGAAGAAGGCGTCGCTGGCGAGCACGGCCCCGCGGGTTCGGTCGCCGGCCTTCTTCACGGCGATTTCGACCGAGTCGACGCGGCTCATTTGTCCGGCCCCCGTGCCCAGCAGCATCCGCTCCTTGCAGACGGCGATGGCGTTCGACTTGATGTGGCGGACGAGCTCCCAGGCGAAGCGGAGGTCGTCCATTTGCTCGCCGGCGGGCTGGGCCTCGGTGGCCACGTTCCAGGCGTCTTCCGGATCGGCGGTCCGGTCGGCCTCTTGCATCAGCACCCCGCCCTCGATACAGCGAAAGACCCACCGCTCGGGCTGTTCGCCCAGGTCGCCCACCTTCATCAGCCGCACGTTGGCCTTCCACTTAGGCCGGGTGGTGAGAATCTCGACCGCCTGGGGCGAGAAGTCGGGCGCCACGATCGCCTCGATGAACAGACCGGGCTCGGTGAGCACCTCGGCGGCGGCGGCATCGACGGCCCGGTTCAGCCCCAGCACGGAGCCAAACGCGCTCAAGGGATCGCCGGCCATGGCCTTCTTGAGCGCCTCGGCCAGGCTGTCCGCGGCAGCCGCCCCGCAAGGGTTGCTGTGCTTGATCACCGACGCCGCCGGGCCGGTGAAGCCGCGAACGATCGCCAGCGCGCTGTCCAGGTCCAGGAGATTGTTGTAGGAAAGCTCCTTGCCATGAAGCTGTCTGGCCGAGACGAGGTTTGCCGCGGGGGCCTTCGCCTTGGCGTAGAGGGCCGCCTGCTGGTGCGGGTTCTCGCCGTAGCGGAGAACGTTGCGGCGAGAGAGACTGATCGTCAGCCCGCCGGGGAAGGGCCCCTCGGCGGTCTGTCCCGCAAAATAGGCCGCGATGGCCTGGTCGTACCGCGCCGTGTGGGCAAACGCCTCGCCGGCCAGTTTCTCTCGCAAAGCGGGCTCCGTGTGGCCGTCGGCGGCGATCTGCTCCAAGATGGCGGAGTATTGTTCCGGACAGGTGGCGATCGTGGTGAAGGCGTGATTCTTGGCCGCCGCCCGCACCAGCGATGGGCCGCCGATGTCGATCTTTTCGATCGCCTCCGCCTCGGTCACCCCCGGCTTGGCCACCGTCTGCTCGAACGGGTAGAGATTGACCACCACCAACTCGAAGGTCTTGATCCCGTATTCGGCCAGCGACTTCATGTCGGCCGGGTTGTCGTGCCGGCCCAGAATGCCGCCGAAAACCTTGGGGTGGAGGGTCTTCAGCCGCCCGTCCAGCATCTCCGGAAACCCGGTGTATGCGGAGACATCCGCCACCGGGATGCCCTCGCTTTCGAGGTGCCGCCGGGTGCCGCCGGTGGAGTAGATTTCCACGCCCGCAGCGACCAGCCCGCGGGCAAATCCGGCCAGCCCGAGCTTGTCGCTGACACTGATCAGGGCACGTTGGATCGGTGGTGACTCCATGGCACGACGGACCTCAAAAAACCGTGAAGTTTTCGCGAAGACGCTCAGGCGGTCGACCGCAACACATTGCCGGTGGGGGACAACGTTCGGCGCGGGTC
>CAYZWG010000142.1:0-3727 GCA_964481605.1 uncultured Planctomycetaceae bacterium | reverse complement strand
CTCAGGCGGTCGACCGCAACACATTGCCGGTGGGGGACAACGTTCGGCGCGGGTCTTCTAACCGTTCGGCGCGGGTCGAGCGACCCGCACCAGTCCTTATGGTTTAAGGAGTTGCGTCCGATCGGTCAAGCAAGGGGCCCCCGCGGGGGGTTGCTCCAACGCGGGGGCAGCAGGTGGGGGCCGCGCGACGCAACCTGTTGCCCCGCTTGGGCTTCAGAACACCGGCCGAATCTGCTCCAGCCGCGATTTCGTCTCCGCCATGAGGGCGTCTTCGGCCGCCTCGTCGGCCGCCTCGTAGGTGACCGAGAAACGCAGGTACGCGCCCGCGTCGTCCCAGGGTACCGTGCAGATCGATTGTCGGGTGATGAGATACTGGCTGGCTGCCTCGGCATTCTCGAATGTCGGCCCGCCGTGCAGGCCCCGGGGACTCTTGGTGTAGAGAAAATAGGTGCCCCCCGGCACCTGGCAATCGAACCCGCAGGCCCGCAGCACCTCGACCAGCTTGACCAGCCGGCGGTGGTACTTCTGCCGCGTGAGCCGGGGAATCTCAGCATCCAGCAGGGCGGCGGCGGCGGCCTTCTGGATGGCGATGAATTGCCCCGAATCGCAGTTGTCCTTGACGTCGGCAAACGCCCGCACCAAGAGCGGATGGCCGCAAACGAATCCCATCCGCCAGCCGATCATGTTCCAGCCCTTGGAGAGCGAATGGACCTCGACCCCCACCTCCCGCGCGCCGGGCACCTGCAAGAAGCTCAGCGGCCGGCCCTCGAAGGTGAGCATCACGTGGGCTGCGTCCTGGATCACCACGACCTCGTTCTCTCGGGCAAACGCCACCACGCGAGCGAAAAACTCCCGCGTGGCCACCCTGCCGGTGGGGCTGTTGGGATAGTTGAGCACGAGCAGCTTCGCCCGGCCGCAAATTTCCGCGGGAATCGAGTCGAGGTCCGGAAAAAACCCGTTTTCCTCCGTCAGCGGGAGCCGGTATACCTGGCCGCCGTAATACTTCGTGTGCGTGCCGGCCACCGGATAACCCGGCACGGTCATCAGCGTGATGTCGCCGGGATCGATCAGCACGGCCGGCAGGATCGCCAGCGCCGTCTTCGACCCGATGCAGTGGTTCACCTCGGTGGCCGGGTCGAGTTCCACGCCGAACTGCCGGGCCATGAACCGCGCGGCGGCTTGCTTGAACTCGGCGATGCCGTTGTCGGCGTAGCCCCGGTTCTCCGGCCGGTTGATCTGGTCGGCCATCACGCGGCGGACCGACTGGGCGGCCATCTCGTCGTTTTCGCCGATGCCGAAATCGATCAGCCTCCGCTCGGGATGCTCGGCCAGGGCCTGGCGTTTTGCCCGCTTGATCTTCTCAAACTTGTAGATCTCGGTACCCTTGCCGTACCCCTGGCCCCCGATCCGCTGGGCAAACAGCTTTTGAAAATAGGGGTCGCTCATCGTCTTCTCGGGTCACCTCGCGGAATGCCGGGGAAAAGGAAACGGGTTGATAGGCGGCTGCCGGGCCAGTGACCGGCCGGCTCGAGCCCTGTTCTGCTCGCACCCTCCGAGGCTATCCGGAAAAGTTCCTCGGTCGCTGGCCATGCAGGCATTCCCAGGCTACCCGAGACACCGCCGGCCGACAAGCCGATCCGGCCGACCGTGCCCCCACTTGCCCCCCAACCCGACCACCCCTTGACGCGGTCCCCGGATGGGGCCAAACTCATGCTATCTTCGCATCGGCAAGGCACGGAGGACTTCGCCGTGGAGGCCCGGCTTTCTCGGATGCGGCCTGGGCCCATCGCCGGTTGGCCGCGCAACCATCGATCAACGATCCTCGACCGCACCGACGGCGGCCGGGGAGGGGAGCGAGACCACCGTTGGGCGATTAGCTCAGATTGGTTAGAGCACTAGCTCGACAAGCTAGGGGTCACTGGTTCAAGTCCAGTATCGCCCACTGTAAACACTTGGCCAACCAGTTCAGGGGGGCAAGAGAACTCGGGGCCGCGTGGGGGGTTCGATTCGCATTGACCCGCCGAAGAGGGCCGCCTACCATGGCCCGGCGGAAACGCTTGACCGATGCCCCCCACGAGGCGTAGCGCCAGGTGGCCAAAAAGCGAATCGCGATTCTCGGCACGGCCGTCCTGGCGGCCGCGATCCTGCTGGCGGGCGGCCTGGGGCTCTATCGGGCCGTGCGGCACGTTCCGCCGTTCTACCGCCGGGCCGTGGGTGTCTCCCCTGCCGGCCAGCGGACCGCCAGCGACATGATGGTTCAGAAAGCCGCCGCGCTGGTGAGCGACCTGGACCGCGAGGGCACCTGGGAGGCCGTGTTCACCGAGGAGGAGATCAACGGTTGGCTGGCCGTGGACCTGGTCGAAAACCATCCCGGAGCCCTGCCCGGCTCGTTCACTGCCCCCCGGGTCCACGTCGAGCCCGAGCGGCTGACGGTGGCTTGCCGTTTCGACGACGGCCGTTTCCACTCCGTCCTCTGGCTGGCGATCGAGGCGTACCTGGCGGAGCCGAACGTGCTGGCGTTGAGAATCCGCAAGGTTCGCGCCGGGATGCTACCGCTTCCGCTGGGGGAAGTGCTGGACCAGATTTCCCAGGCGGCCAGGCGGATGGAACTCCAGTTGCGATGGCAGCAGCGGGACGGCGACCCCGTGGCCCTGATCGCCCTGGCCCCCCAGGCCGACGAGAAGAAGCGCGTCGTGGTCGAGTCGCTCGCCCTGGGCGAGGGGGATATCTATCTGGCCGGCAGGACGGAATCGCGGTGATTGGGCGGGCCGGCAAATCGGCAAGTTGGTTATCGGTTGTTCCTATTGATCGTTGCATTGCCAATGATCGGTCGTTCCGGACCGACGCCCGGAAATCCGGGCTTCCGTTGGAAGCCCTCCGCTGATTGGCCATGCAAGCGTCAATAACGCCACTGGCCGCAGTCGAGCAACTCGATCAGCGACGGCAGCAGGCGCCGGGCGGCCCTGGCCCGGTGGCTCAGACACGCCTTGACGATGGGGCCGAGTTGGCCAAAGGTGCGGTGGTACTCGACCACCTCGAAGAGGGGATCGTAGCCGAAGCCGTGACTGCCCTTGGGCTCCAAGACGATTCGACCGCGACACGAGGCCTCGGCCTGGGCGCGAACCCGGCCGGCGGGGTCGGCCAGCGTGGCGTGGCAAACGTAGGCGGCGGTTCGTTGCGAGGGCGGTGTTTCTCCTAGTTTTTCCAACAGCAGGCGGTTGTTCGACGCGTCGGTGGCATGGGGGCCGGAGAATCGGGCCGAATAAATGCCGGGGGCGCCGTCCAGGGCGTCGACCACGAGGCCGCTGTCCTCGCCCAGCACCCAACGCCCAAGGTGCGTCGCCTGCCGCGTCGCCTTGAGTGTGGCGTTTTCGGCAAAGGTCCGGCCGTCCTCGACGATCTCCAGTGGCGAGGCGACGTCGGCCAGGGTGATCAACGCCAGCCCCAGCGGGGCAAACAGCCCGGCCAGCTCCTGCCCTTTCTTGCGATTTCCGGTTCCCAGGACAAGCGTCGGCGTGGAGGGCATGTTGGGCCGAAGGGGGGAGGGGGAAAAGAGATGGGGCCAATGCCGCCCGCGGCTCGTCTGCCAGGTTGGCTGCCGCGGCGGCCTGGACTGGCCGTGCGGGAAGCACGGTGGGGCAAGCCCACCGTGGCGTGCGCCATTTCAGGTGGAACTGGACTTTTGCAAACTCCTCCCCTCTCCCTCGGGGAGAGGGGCCGGGGGTGA
>CAYZWG010000141.1:0-12350 GCA_964481605.1 uncultured Planctomycetaceae bacterium | reverse complement strand
GCCCACCGCAAAGTTCGGCGCAGGTCTCCCGACCTCGCCGAAACGGCCCACCGCAGGTCTCCCTTGCACGGGTAGAACGTAGGCCGGATCACGATCCGGCACTGGTGGAACAGCCCTACATGCCGGATCACGATCCGGCCTACGAAACTCATTTACCCCTTCGGCGGCGCGTGGATCGGCTTCTCCACCAGTTCGTTGGCCGCCGCGTTGCCGGCGAACGTTTGCCGGTCGGGGTCCCAGGCCAGCTTCTGGCCCAGGTAGACGGCGATGTGGCCCAACTGGCAGAGCGACGTGGTGCGGTGGCCCACCTCCTCGTCTTCCAGCGTCTTGGTGCGGGTCTTTACCGCGTCGATAAAGTCCTGCTTGTCGCTCTTCGTGCGAAAATGCGTCTCTCGGGGACCGATCCTGGCGTCCAAGATCGATGCCGGCTGGGCCTGTAGCCCGCGGGGAAACTCGGCCGAAATCCAACCCTTGCTCCCCTCCAACCGCACCATCGGCTTGTCGGTGCGGTAGACCAGCGGCGTGCCGTCGGCGAAGCGATAGTGGACCTCGAAGGTCTTCAGCACGTTCCAGAGTTGGCCCGCCGGCGGCCAGACCCCGCTGCCCTCGATCTCCACCGGCCCGGTCCGCTCGGTGCCGAAACACCATTGGGCCATGTCGCACAAATGGGCTCCCCAGTTGGTAATCATCCCGTCGCAATAGTACAAAACCCGCATCCAGCCCGGCCGGCCAAACTGCCGCGGCGGGTGGACACGATTCTGCGTGTAGGGTGCCTTCGGCGCGGGTCCTTGCCACCGCTGGTAGTCGAGTTCCTTGGGGACCGGCATTTCCGGCGCGGCGGGGCAGTCGACGTTGTCGCCCGCCGGCACCCCCACCCGGATCGCCTTGACCCGCCCGATGCGGCCGTTGCGAACCAGCTCGGCCATCCGGTGGAAGTTCGCCAGCGAGCGAAATTCGCTGTCCACGCGGAACACCCGGTCGTGTTTGCGTATCGCCGCGACGATTGCCCGGCCCTGGGCGATGGTCCGCGTGATCGGCTTTTCCAGCGAGACATCCTTGCCCGCCGCGGCCGCTTCGATCGCCAGGGGGGCGTGCCAGTGGTCGGGCGTGGAGATCATCACCGCGTCCACGTCGCGGCGGGCGAGAATCTCCCCGTGGTCGGCGTACGTATCGCAACCGCGATAGCCGCCGCTTGCCCGATCCCGGCCGTACTGCTTTTCGACCCGCTGCCGCGCCTGCTCCAAGCGCCAGGAATCGACGTCGCACAGCGCCACCACTTGCACGTCGGGCATTTTCAGAAACTGGGGCAGGTTCCTCAGGTAGGCCTGGCGGCCGGTGCCGATCATGCCCACGGTGATCCGCTCGCTGGGGGCCGCCCGGGCGCCGGCTCCCAGCGCGGCCGAGGGCACCCACCACGGCGAGCATCCGGCGGTCGCCGCGGCGGCCGCCGTCGCCTTCAACAAACGTCGTCGCGAGAGGGTCTTTTCCGGTCGCATGATTTTCTCTCCCCTTTCAGAGAACGTAGGCCGGATCGCGATCCGGCAACTGGCGGGACAGCCCCGGATGCCGGATCACGATCCGGCCTACGAAACTGCCGCTGCGAAGCGCGGCAACCGGCCGGCACAGCCGGCCCTACAGCAACTCCTCAATCGAGCGCGGCCCAGTGGCCGGGGCGATACTCACGGCCGACCAGCCGGTTGGCCTCCGCGTCGTCGAGAAACGTTTCCTTCTTCGGATCGAATGTCAATTCCCGCCCCAGCCGGGCGCAGAGGTTGCCCAGGTGGCAGAGCGTCGCCGACAGGTGGCCCGTCACCGCGTCGGCGTTCGGTTTGGCCTTCGACTTGATCGCGTCGAGGAAGTTCCGCTGATGGGCCGTCTGGGGAAAGCCGAAGGAGCGCTCCTTGATCAGCTTGTTCCGCTTGCCGTAAAGCCGGTAGCCGTCCCCCTTGCCCACCATCAACACGCCCTCCGTGCCGTAATAGATATCGCCGTTCTCGAAGCCCTCCTGGCGGTAGGGCGTCCAGATGCGCATCTCGAAGACCAACAGTTTCGACCGCCCGCCGCCGGCCGCCGGATACTCGAAGGTGATGTACTGCGTATCGGGAAACTCCTGGTCGTCGTCGAAAAAGAGCTTCTTGCCGAAGCCGCTGATCTTGCTGGGATGGGTTTCCACGCCCAGGCCCCAACGGCCGATGTCCAAGTCGTGTACGCCGTCGTTGCCCATGTCGCCGGTGCCGAAGTTGTAGAACCAGTGCCAACCGTAGTGCAGCCGGTTGGCCTGGTAGGGGAGCCAGGGCGCGGGCCCGACCCAGAGGTCGTAGTCGACGTACGCGGGCGGATCGGAAGGTTGGACATGGCCGATGTTGGCCCGCCGCTGGCTATTGATCACCTTCGCCGTGAGCACGTCCCCGATGGCCCCCTCGCGGATCATCTGCATCGCCTCGATCACGCCCTCGTTGGAGCGGTTCTGCGTGCCCACCTGGACCACGCGGCCGTGCCGCCGGGCAGCCTCGATCAACAGCCGCCCCTCGCGGATGTTGTGCGTGGGCGGCTTCTCCACGTAGACGTGCTTGCCGGCTGCCAGGGCCAGGATCGCCGCCGGCGTGTGCCAGTGGTCGGGCGTGGCCACCACCACCGCGTCGACCGACTGGTCGTCGAGAATCCGGCGGAGATCGCCCACCGTGTGGTCGGCCTGGAGTTTCTTCTGCACCGCGTCCAGGCGATGGCGGTCGACGTCGCAGAGGTACGCCAGGTGGGCGTCGTCCAACTGGGCCAGGGCCTGGGCCACCGCCCGCCCCCGGCTCAGCCCGATCACCCCCAGGTTCACCCGCTCGTTGGCCCCCAGCACCCGGGCGCCGGGCGCCAGCATCGCCACACCCGCGCCGGCGGCACCCAGCCCGGTTTGTTTCAAAAACGTGCGTCGCGAGGATCGTGCCATGGCTTTTTCTCCCGTAAAACAAGGAGTCAGAACGATTTCCCCTCTTCCGACCCAGCGCTCGGCGCAGGTCTCCCAACCTCGCCGAAACCGCCGCTCCCACCCGCGTTCGCCGACCGCAACAGAAAAAATGTGCCGGCACCCCTTTTCCCATTACAGCGGCCGATAGTAGCGAGCCCGAAAGGACGGCTCTCGCAACAAAACGGCTTGGAGGAAGCGAAAACTATCGGCCAGGTATCCTTCGTAGCCGGTGGGGTTGCCTTGCCAGTCGGTCCAATCGATTCCCCGCAGCGCGGCGTCGGTGACCCCGTTCTGAAATCCACCCGCGGCCTGCCGTCGCAGCATGGCCCGCAGAATCCTGTCGCCCTCTTCCTCTTTGCCCACGACGTAATGGGCCGCCATCCAGTGGAGGGCATGTCCGGCGGAGATGCCGCCGTTCATGTATTGGCCAAAGGTGTCCGTGCCGTCCTCGCGCTGGGGCAATCCGAGCGCGCTGGGCAGCAAGTAATCTCCTCGGCGAACGGGAATCAGCGTCGACGGCACCCCCAGGTCGAATCGCGTGAATCCCACGGCCCGCATCTTGTCGCGGAGGCGGGCCAGGATTTTCCGCCCCCGCTCTGGTTCCACCAGGCCATACTCGATGGCCAGGCCGTTGACGATCGGGGTGGCATAGTCGTGCAACTCGCCGTCCTCGCTCTTCCACCAGGCCAGCCATCCGGTCTTGGGGTTGTAAAGCGTCTTGGCATAGCCGGCCTTCAGCCGATCGGCAAGCCCGCCATAGCGGTCCTGCTGCCGGGCACGGCCCAGTCGCCCTTCCATCTCCGCCAGACAACGCCATGCCCGGTAGATCAGGGCGTTGGTGTAACCGTCCTTGTGACCGCAGTTGAGTGCGTCCCACCAGGCACACGATCGGCCGGGCTGCCGGAGCGTGCCCAGGTTGCCGCTCTGGGTCGCTTCCACCATGCCGTCGCCGTCGATGTCGCGTGCGGCCAGAAAGTCGGCGATGAACTCCAACCGTTCGATCCGTTTGGCCAGCCACGCCCGGTCCCCCGTCGCTTCCACGTAGTCCCAGGCGGCAATGATCGGTCCCGCGTTGGCGTCCAGGAATCCGCCGTAGTCCCAGTAGCCGATCACTTCCCCCGTGGGGCGCGTACGCTCATCGAGCCACCAATCAATGGTTCGCTTCACCAGGGACGCGGTCGATATCTCCGGCGTGATGTTCGGGGTCCAGAGCATCTGGTCGGCATAGAACCACAAGGAACAACTGGCCGGATCGCTGACCACGTTGTTGGCCAGGATTCCCGCCGGGGCGCTGTGCGGGCGTGCCGAGTCGCCCCATCGGGCACAAGGAATGATCGCCCCCAGCCAACCGCGCCGCGCCGCCCGCCAAAGCGCCTTGTCCCGCATCCCCTCCGGAGCCGGCAGGTAGACCGGCGCCAGATCGAGGGTGCACGACTCGCCGGCCGCCAACTTGGGTAGCTCAACGATCAAGTCCACGGTCTTCTCGCTACGGCTACCCTCCAGCCGACCCTTCAGGCGACGGCCCCGGCGATCGGTCAGCAACATCTGGCCGAAGTCGGGGGCATGGACCACGGCCGGCAGTTGCACACTTCCGTCGTCGGCCCAGTGGCTGGGCAACACGGTGGTGGGCGTGACCCGTGGATCGAAGGGGAAAACCAGCTCCACCCCTTCCACCCGGTCCGGGTCGCGGCCCTCCATGCCCAGCCCGATGCGGAGGCGATCGGCCCCGGCCGTCAGGTCCCAAGTCAAGCGGGCGCCGGGCAGCGCGGTGATCACGTACCGCGTTGCCCCTCGGCCCAAGGTCTCGCGTGTCGCCGGAAGCTGGTCCGCCCAATGCCACCCGTCGGCCAACCGAACCCGCAGCACCACCGCCTTGCCCGACCGCAAAAGGTTCCTTTCCGCCCGATCCCCTCCCTCCGTGTCCCAACTCAGCAGCGGAACCCGGGCCCGCGAGTCGTCGGTCTCCATTCGCAGCACGGGCTTTTCGTCCGGCGGCAGGATTTCCGCGGCCCCGGAGCCCGGCTGGTCGCCCGGCGATCGGATGGCCGGCAAAGCGACCCCAAGCCCCACCAGGAGGCAGAAGAACATCTTGCCCCGGCTCGTGCCGATCCCAGCCTTGCGTCGAGTGGTCATTATACCGTGCTACTTTTTCACTTCGTTCAACTCCAGGCCCGCCGCCTCCAGGTCGGCCAGCACCCGCGGGCCGGTGCGGTAATACATGGAAAAGCTCTTGCCGTAGGGGCTGCCGGCGGCACTCAGCGGCAGGGCCTCCTCCAGCACCCGGCGAAAACGCGCGTCGCCCGTCCACAGATACGCCCGCGCGATCCCCTCCACCATCAGCGGCGAGGCGCCGTGGCCGTAGCGGTGCGCCGGACACGACGTGTAGCGAAAACCGTGGGTCTGGTCGCTGTAGGTCTCGTCCAAGAGGTAATGGGCCCCGCGGATCAGGCTCTCCTTGGCCCGCTCGTCGCCGGTGATGTCGTAATAGTATTTCAGCCCGGAAAGGAGAATCGCGATCATGAAGCCGGCGTTGCCCTGGTGCCTGGGTTCGCAACGGCAATGCCCCGGCACCAGCATCCGCGTCCAACCGCCCTGCTGGTACGGCTTGCGTCCCTGGCGCTGATACTCCGGCAGCGGCCGCGGCAGCTTGTCCTGCACCTCGATCACCCGGTCGGCCACCACCCGGGCGGCGTTGAGATAGTAAGGGTCGCCGGTGGCATGATAGGCGGCGGCCAGCATAATCAAGTGCCAGCCGGGTGTTCGGGTGGAGGAAAAGTCGTAAGGACGGCCAAGTTCCCGGCGAATGAAATAGTCGGCCACGGCGATGCCCGTCTCGTAGCTGCGGCGGTCGCCGGTGAGAAAATAGTGGCCGAAGTGGCCCTCGCACCAGGCGTGGCTGACGGTATATCCGGCCCGGGGAAACCCCAACGTGCCCGGCACGCCGTGATCGTAATACTCGCCCACGTGGCACATCTGGTGGATGTAGACCGCGCCCACCTGGCCGGGGTCCGTGTGCCAGTGGACCGTGTCCACGTCGCGGTTGTGCAACTCGGCGGCGTGGCCCAGGAAAAAGGCGGCCGGGTTGCCCGAGCGAACGTACTCCAGCAGGAACGCCTGCTGGGTGTCGTATTCGATATTGCCCCAGTTCGAGCCCCGCTCCCCGTACCAGTCGCCGTAATTGAGCATGCCGAAGTCGTGCTGCCGCTGGCGCCGATCGGCATAGGCCGTCAAGTTGCGGTCGATGGCGGCCTCGTAGAGGGCAAACTTCTCCGTGTTTCGCGGCGCCACGTCGTAGAAGGCCTTCGACGCGCAGGTCCACTCCGGCGGCGGCGTGACCACCAGCGGCTGTTGAAACAGTTCGACGATTTGCTCGCGGCGTTCGCCCGGCTCCAGGCACAACAACAACTCGTGCGTCTTGGCCACGCCCCGCTTCAGCCGGTACTTTCCGCCCAGCAGGTAGTAGTAGAGGTGGTGTCCCTCCTTCTCAAACGGAAAAGCGTCGTAAAGCTTCGCGTCCAGCGGCGGACAAAGCTCGATGCCCACACCGTCGCCGGCCAGCGAAAAGCCCTTGGGATAGTTCTGCCAGGCGTCGCGCACGGCCACCGCCGGGCCGCCCTTCGCCCGGCAAACCAGCGAGCCGATCAGCCGGGCCTTGAGGGGGTGTTCCTTCGTCTTTTCGGTGACGACCAGCTCGTCGTCCAAGCGTTGGCGGACGGCCTGGCCCGGGGAGTCCAGCACGACCGCATCGCCGGCCACCACGCCTGCCCGCCATGAACACGCCTCGGCGGCCAGCGGCACGTGGTAGGTCATCCGGCGGATCGAGGTGAACGTCTCCGGCCGAGTGACGACGAACGTGTGGTGCAGGCGCAAGAAGGCCGTGCCGCGGTAGGCCTCGATCCGCTTTTCGATGGTCAACAGCCGGTTGCCCCCGGCATCGACCAGCGGCGAGACCACCTTGACCACCACGCGGACCGGGCCCGCCTCCTCGATTTCGATCTTGGCCGGCTCCGCCGTGGTGCGATAGAGATGCCCCTGGGCGTCCTCGGCCGAGGTGTAGGCGACCTGGTCGCCGGGGAGCAGATCGCGGTCCTCGATCGAGGCCCCGGCAAGGTTCCCCTGCCGATCGATCCGCCATTGCGCCCGGCCCGTTTCGATCGACAGCCCCTGGCCGGCTTGCCGCACGGCAATCGGCCGCGGCACCTCCGGGCGTTGCACCCGGCGGCCGAATTCCAGTCGGTAGGTCGCCTCGCCCCGGGCCGCCACGTCGGCCGCGAACGAAACCAACAGCCACTTCAGGCTGCCGTCGGGCCAGCGGGCGAGGGCCTTTGTCTGGACGGGCACTTCCCCCTCGCCGCCGCTCAGCCGGACCTGTTCGGGGCCGGCCAGCGCGCCTTGTGGAAAGGGCACGCCGCCGGTGACCGGCCAGCCCCGCACTTCCAGCGGATGAGGGTTTTGCACCCGAAGCGCGATCGACTCGTTCGCCGCCCGCGACGGCGGCGGCTGGGGGGCGACCGCGGTGAAGGCGAAATCCTCGCCCCGGAATCGTTCGCCGCTGGGCCTGGTGCCGGCGGCCCGGCCGTGATAGCTCTTCGCCGGGTCGAGCCCCTCCAGCACCACCCGATGCGCCAGGCAGGGCGACTGGTTTTCCACCACCGTGCCATACTCGCCCGACTCGCCATACTCCAGTCGCGTGTGGCAGGGCCAGGTCGTGGTCCAGGAGAGTGTCACCCGGCCCGGCCGGTCCACCTCGACCCGGCTGGTCATGTGTTCCACGGCAAACCGCATCGTGCGGACCTGGGGCGGCTTGGACAAGAACAGCAGGTTGCAGATGCCGTGCTTGCCCCCGCTGCCGGCCGCCTTGAGCTCCACCCGCTCGCCCCCGGCAAACTCGATCGGCTGCTCCAGCCAATAGAGCCAGGTGCGGTTGTTGTCCTTCCTCGCCACGGCCACGCCGCGGACCTTGCCGCCCACCGAAATCACCACCCGCTCGTCGCTGGCGTCGTCGTACATCATGAAACCGACATGGTAGCGGCCCGCCTGGGGCGCCGTGGTCGAGGCCACCGCTCCCTTGCGGATCCGCTTCAGGTGCGGCCACTTGCGGGTGGTGGCGTTGTCGATCTCGAAGCCGTCCAGTTCGAGGCGGTCGTGGCCCACCACGATCGTGCTCCGCTCGGCCAGCGTCTTCTGCAACAGGTCGATTCCGAAGGTGGCCGCCACCTGGTGGTTGTCGCCGTAGTCTTGCGGCCGCATCCGTTTTTTCCGCGGCGAAAGCGGCACCCCGGCCACCGGCACCTTGGCCGAGGAGTCGCTCATCCGCGGACTGCGGCCCGAGTTGGTCACCGTGTGGCAAAGCACGTAGAGGTCGTAGCGGACGCCGTCGGCGTCGCGGCCCAGGTCGACGTCGGCCGAGATGAGCAGGCGGTTTCCCTCCACGGCGAAGTTCACCGGCGGCCCCGCGCCGGAGAGGCCGTCGGGCGTGTAGTGGCTGGAATGCCCCGTGCCGCCCGCCACGGTGAGCATGTATTCCGTGCCCCGGTAGGCGGCCTCCGGCGAGCCCTTGCGGCCGGTCGTCTCGTCGGCGTCGGCATCGACGTAGAGATGGAAGACCGTGTCTTCCAGTTTGGGCGGCCCGGCGAAGGTTGCCCGCCAGAGATAGCGGTCGTCGCCCACGTGGCAGAATTCGATCGTCAAGAAGTCCTTCGACGGGTCGTAGCCGGTCCGTGCCCGGCGGGTCTCCGATTCCAGCCCCTCGTCGATCACCGTCTGGAACGATTCGGCCGCGCCCGGTTCCGTGCCCAGCACCTCTTCGTCTCGATCGGCGATCCCGTCGCCGTCGCCGTCGGCCGGCCCGGCGGCCATCGCCGCCGCCGGGCTCAAGGCGAAAGTCAGCAACAGTCCCCAGGCGATTCGTTGCCACATCGACCCGTCCTCCCCGTGGATATCGTCCTCGACCCGAAAAAGAGGTCAACCGGGAAAAGCTTTTTGCAGGTCCCCTTCAGTTGACCGTGGGGTCCGGCGGCACGTCCTTGATCTTCAGCGTGGAGGTGAGCATCGAGCGGCCGATGGCGTGGGTGGCGTTTCGCCAAAGCTCGCTTTCCTCGGCGAAGACGTACTCGATCGTCGCCGGCATGGTCAGCCAGGCCCCTTCCGCCAGTTCGTTCTCCAGTTGGCCGCCGCCCCAACCCGAGTGGCCCACGAAAAGCCGGTAGGGGTGTTCGGACTGCCGAACCAGCGCGTTGATGTGATCCTTCTGGGCGGCAAAATGCAGCCCCGGCAGGATTTCCATCTCCGACAGGGAGGGGTCCGTGTGGACCGCCATCAGCGGCCCGGAAACCGGCCCACCCAAGTGGAATGACTTCTGCGTCTGGCACGGTTCCTCGCCCACGTCGTCCCAAAGTTCCTGGATCGTGGTCCCCGCCGGTCGATTCAACACCACGCCCAGCGTTCCGTCCTCGCCGTGAAGAATCAACAGCACCACGGCATGGAGGAAGTTCGGGTCTTGCAGGTGGGGCGAGGCAATCAGCAGGTGACCTTTGAGCGAATCCATGGTAGATCGGCCGGTGGTGAAGACGGCGGCAAGCCTGGCGGGGGCGACTTCCCTTGCTCCGCGCGAAAAAGAGGTCGACTCTCGCTCCCAATCCCTTCTCCCCGGATTATACCATCCGCGCGACCGGCGACGAAAGCCTACAGACTCGGCGGAACAAATCCCGAATGCCGCAGAACTTGCCTCCCGCCCGCCGGTGCGCTATGATGGCGGGCCGTGCGAGCAACCCGCCCCCCGTCTCGTTGTCTCTAAGGAGGCTGGCCATGTCGTCTTCGATCGATCGCCGCGAGTTTCTCAAGGGGGGTGCCGCCGCTGCCGCGGTCGCCGCCTCGACCCGCGTCTTCGCCCGGGCCCAAGACCAGACCCCCCGGCCGGTGCGGCTGGGGATCATCGGCGTCGGCTCCCGGGGCACCTGGCACGTGAAGCTGGCCCTCGGCCACGGCGTGGCAATCCCCGCCCTCTGCGATATCAAGCCCGACCACCTGGAGCGAGCCCAGGGGATCGTTCAGCAGGCGACCGGCAAGCGGCCCGACGGCTACGGCCAGCGCGGCCCCACCGACTATCGCCGGATGCTTGCCCGCGACGACCTCGACGCCGTGCTGGTGGCCACCCCCATGCAAGACCACGCCACCATGTCGGTCGACGCCCTCAAGGCCGGCAAGCACGTGTTGAGCGAGGTGGCCGCGGCGATCACCCTGGACGAGTGCTGGGCACTGGTCCACGCCGTCGAGCAGACCGGCAACATCTACATGCTTTCGGAGAACTGCTGCTACTGGCGCCACGTGATGGCGGTGGCCAACATGGTCCGCCAGGGTGTGTTCGGCGAGTTGACCTTCGCCGAGTGCGGCTACGTCCACGATTGCCGCCGGCTGGCCTTCCAGCCCGACGGCAGTCTCACCTGGCGGGGAGAGCTTGCCCGCGACCTCCGCGGCAATCTCTATCCCACCCATTCGCTCGGCCCGGTGGCCCACTGGCTGGGCATCCATCGCGGCGACCGCTTCGTCTCGCTCGCCGCCGGCGACACTCGCCAGGCCGCCATGAGCGACTATGTCCGGAAGCACTTCCCCCAGGGCAACCCGGCCCGCAACGTCAAGTTCAGCGTGGGCGACTCCACCACCACCCTCATCCGCACGGCCAAGGGTGCCCTGGTGGATTTACGCTACGACACCAAATCCGCCCGGCCCCACCCCACCACCACTTACTACAGCCTCCAGGGAATCAGCGCCGCCTACGACTCGCGGAGCGGTATCTGGATCGAGGGCCGCTCGAAGGACTACCATAGCTGGGAACCGCTGGAAAAATACCAGGCCGAATACGACGACCCCCTCTGGACGGCCGAGGCCGGCAAGGCGGCCGGCTCGGGCCACGGCGGGGCCGACTACTTCGTCACCCAGGCGTTCTACAACTGCGTCCGCACCGGCGGCACCCCGCCCATCGATGTTTACGACGCCGTCGCCTGGAGTTCGATCATTCCGCTCTCCATTCAATCGATCGCCGACGGCGGCGGCCCGGTCGAGGTCCCCGATTTCACCGGCGGCAAGTGGGAGAAGACGTAGGGCCGGCCGTGCCGGCCGCCGCTTGGCGTCTGGCGGAGACGCTACGGTTTCTCGCCCAAGGGCAGCGGCTCCGGCTCGAAGAGCGGATCGTGCTGCGTCTGCGAAATGCGAATCACCATCAGCTTCTGTTCCAGCGATCCGGAAGTGCTGGTGGTAAAGAAATAGTGGCCCAGACTCCCTGGCCGCCCCGGCAGGCTGCTCAACACGAGCATGTGACCGGCGGTCAACTCGGCCGAGATCGTCATCTTCTCGAACGCCCGCCGCGGCTTGCTCAATTCCATCCGCCAGACCCCTTGCTCGCCGCGAAACTGCTGCTGCTGCTGTCCGTAATGCACTTCCGGGGTAAGCTTGATTCCCACTCGCCCATCCGGCAGCAACTTCGTGCGTACGGCAAGAATGCCCTGGGCCTGGGGATAGCTTCTGCCATGCACGCCTTCCGGCCCGCACAGCAAGAGCGGCAGCTCGTCGTACACCTGGGAGACCACCAGGTCGGTCCGCGTTCCAGCCCGAAGCTGCTTGTGGCTCCGCAGCGGGCCTTCCTCGTCGGCCAACTCCGCCAGGTCGGCGGTCTGCGGCTTGCCACTGGGGGCCGGTTTGTCCTTCAGCTTGAGCAACTCCGAGAGAATCACCGGAATCTGGCCGCCCACCAGGCCCACCCGAAATCCGTTCTCCGCCAGCCGGCCACGCAACCCCGGCGGAAGACACTGCTCGTCGATTTCGGCCCACAGGTCGCCGTTGATCCGCGGGTCGCCGAAGGGAAACCGCACCGTAAACACGTCCAGTGCCACGGCCTGCGGCGACATCTGCGGTGCCACCAGGGGCGACTTGCCCCGGGGAGAACGAATCGGTGTGCAGGAGGCCAAGAGCCCCAACAGGAGAACCCCCCCTACGCGAAATCGCAACGCCCGCTGGCCCATCCTGGTCGCCTTCCCGGTCTGGCAGTCTTGCCCAACTTCCCGCCCCGAGGATTCTCCCACCGGCAGCGCCCGGCGGGTGCCCCAAGCCGTGGCGGGCCGAGCAGGGTAGTCGCTTCCGGGCGACAAGTCAACCGAGACCGGCCGTTCCCCCCAGAATGGGGGTGCAGGAACAGACTTCCGGAGGTGGTTCGAGGTGGCGGTTTCAGAGGGGAGATTCTGAGAGCTGTAGGTCGGGTCGCGCTGCCGGCATCGTAGAACTGGCTCTTCGTGTTCTTCGCGGGCTTCGTGGTGAAATGGTTGCAGAACCCGCCATGATCGCGGGCAGTGTTCACCACGAAGCCCGCGAAGAGCACGAAGGAAGTAGCGCAGGTAGCGTG
>CAYZWG010000140.1:0-12407 GCA_964481605.1 uncultured Planctomycetaceae bacterium | reverse complement strand
CCCCGCCTTTGCTACCACCAGGACCTGGTCCCTTTCGGCGCCTGTCGCGTCTGCACGGTGATGGTCAACGGCCGCTACCAGGCCGCCTGCACCCAGCCCATCGCCGAGGGAATGATCGTGGAAAACGACTCCCCCAAGGTCCGCGCCATCCGCCGCGACCTGATCGAGATGCTCTTCGTCGAAGGCAACCACTTCTGCATGTTTTGCGAGAAGAGCGGCAACTGCGAATTGCAGGCGCTGGCCTACCGCTTCGGCATCACGGCGCCGAAGTATCCCTATCTTTGGCCCCAGCGCGAGATGGACGCCTCGCATCCGGAGATCTTCCTCGATCGCAACCGCTGCATCCTCTGTGCCCGCTGCGTTCGTGCCTCCCGCGACCTGGACGGCAAACACGTGTTCGATTTTGTGGGCCGCGGGCCGCAAAAGAAGATCGCCGTGGACGCCGCCGGCGAGTTGGCCGATACCGACGCCCAGGTGACCGACCGGGCCCTCGACGTTTGCCCGGTGGGGGCCCTGTTGCCCAAGCGGGTCGGCTTTCGGGTGCCGATCGGCCGGCGGCTGTACGACAGGGAGCCGATCGGCTCGGAAATCGAAAAACAAGCATCCAAGCCGTGAAAGGAATCCGTTGGTTGGACAACGCCACTTTCAACCTGGTTCCCAAGCTCCCACATCACCTGGTTCCCAAGCTCCAGCTTCAACCTGGTTCCCAAGCTCCAGCTTGGGAACCTACCCGGGGCGACGCTCGGATGCGGTCCCAAGCTGGAGATTGGGACCGAGACGGTAGCTGGAGCTGGACTGACGGTAGCTGGAGCTTGGGACCGAGACGGCGCCGTCGGCGGGGTCGCCAGACCCGCGCCAAACGTTCGGAGACGGTGTTCGACCAGATGACCCAGTGAAATCTCCCCGGAAAGCCACGTCATGGCAAAACCCAGAATCGCCACCGCCTCGCTGGCCGGCTGTTTCGGCTGCCACATGTCGCTGTTGGACATCGACGAGCGAATCCTCGACCTGGCCGAGTTGGTCGATTTCGACAAGTCGCCCATCGACGACATCAAGGAATTTGCCGGCCCGGTGGAGATCGGCCTGATCGAGGGCGGCTGCTGCAACGAGGAAAACGTGCGGGTGCTGGAGGACTTCCGCCGGCATTGCAAGACGCTGGTTTCGATCGGCGACTGCGCCACCATGGGTGGGGTGCCCGCGCTCCGCAACAACATCCCCCTGGAGGAGTGCTTCGACGAGGCGTACCGGAGCGGGCTGACGGTCTACAACCCCAGCGGACAGTTGCCCAACGACCCGGAGATTCCCCTCCTCCTGGACCGCGTCTACATGTGCCACGAGGTGGTCCGGATCGACTACCATCTGCCCGGCTGCCCGCCGCCGGCGGAGACGCTTTGGCGGGCGCTGGTGGCACTGTTGGGCAACAAGGCGGTGGAGTTGCCGTATCAACTGGTCAAATACGACTGATCGCGGCGCCCCGCTTCCCGGCGTTGTAAGAAACACAACAACGGGGGGGCAGTGGCCACGGAGAATCCCCACCGGGCTTGCCCCGGTGGATTGCGGGTTTGACAACTACGGCGGGGTCGGCAGCCCCTCGCGTCCGAGCGGCTGTCGCCTTCTTCCTTGCAGTCGGCGAAATACAACGGGGCACAAGCGGAGGTGGTTGGGATGGTCGGTTCCGGTAAGAAGCGACTGGTGATCGAGCCGGTCACTCGCGTGGAAGGGCACGGCAAGGTCTCCATCCTGCTGGACGAAGACAACCGGGTGACGCAGACGCGACTGCATATCGTGGAGTTTCGCGGGTTCGAGCGATTCATTCAGGGCCGTCCCTTTTGGGAAGTGCCGGTGTTGGTGCAGCGGCTCTGCGGCATCTGCCCGGTCAGCCATCATTTGTGCGCCGCCAAGGCGATCGACCGGATCGTGGGGGGCGAGAAGCTTACGCCCACGGCCGAGAAGATTCGCCGCCTGATGCACTACGGGCAGATTTTCCAGTCGCACGCGCTGCACTTTTTCCACCTCGCTTCGCCCGACCTGTTGTTTGGTTTCGACGCCGACGTGGCCGTGCGCAACGTGCTGGGCGTGGCGGCCAAGTATCCGCAGTTGGCCCGGCAGGGAATCCTCATGCGGAAGTACGGCCAGGAGGTCATCCAGGCCACCGCGGGCAAGAAGATTCACGGCACGGGGGCCGTTCCCGGCGGGGTCAACAAGAACCTCTCCCTCACCCGCCGCGACCAACTGCTGGGCGACCTCGACCAGATGATCGAGTGGGCCGAGGGCGCCGTGCGGGTCGCGGCCGACTATACCACCGAGAATTTCAGCACGGCGGCGCCCTTCGGTTCCTTCGACTCGAACCACCTCTCGATCGTGGGCGCCGACGGCCGAATGGACCTTTACGACGGCAAGCTGCGGGCGATCGATGCCGCCGGCGAAACGATTTTCGACCAGGTCGACCCCCAGGACTACCACCGCGAGATCGCCGAGGAGGTTCGCCCCTGGACCTACATGAAGTTTCCCTTCATCCAGTCGATCGGCCCCGAGGAAGGCTGGTATCGGGTGGGGCCGCTGGCGCGGCTGAACACTTGCCGGCGGATCGATTCGCCCCGGGCGGAAAAAGCCCGGCGGGAGTTTTTCCGGGCGGTGGGGGGCCCTCCCTGCAACATGACCCTGGCCTACCACTGGACGCGGATGATCGAGCTGTTGCACGCCGTCGAGAAGATCGGCGAGTTGCTGGCGGACCCCGACTTGCAGGGCAACGAACTGGTGGTCCGGGGCCGGCGGCGGGGCGAAGCGGCGGCCGTTCTGGAAGCCCCCCGGGGCACGCTCTTCCACCACTACCGCGTGGACAACAACGACCAGGTCACCATGGCCAACCTGATCGTCTCCACCACCAGCAACAACGAGCCGATGAACCGGGCCGTCCGCAAGGTGGCCGAGGACCATCTCTCGGGCAAGCCGGAAATCACCGAAGCGCTCCTCAACCACGTGGAGGTGGCCATCCGGGCCTACGACCCGTGCCTTTCCTGTGCTACCCACGCCTTGGGGCAAATGCCCTTGGAAGTCGTGCTCGTCGATGCCCAGGGCAAAACCCTCGACCGGAAGGCCAGGTCGTGAACGAGGGAGAAAACATCCTGGTGATCGGCTACGGCAACCCGGGCCGCGGCGACGACGGGCTGGGCCCGGCCCTGGCCGAGGCGATCGAAGCCCTGCGGCTGCCGGGGGTGAGCGTGGAGAGCGATTACCAGTTGAGCGTGGAGCACGCCGAGCCGGCCGCCCGGTGTGCCGTGGTGGTGTTTGTCGACGCGGTGTGCGAGGGGGCCGGGCCGTTTTGGATGCGAGCCGTCGAGCCGGGCCGTTCGAGCCCCGGCTTTTCCAGCCACCACGTCGATCCGGCCACCGTGCTGGCGCTGGCCAGGGACCTTTTCGACGGCCGGGCACGAGGCTATCTTTTGGGTATCCGGGGTTACACCTTCGATCCCTTTGCGGCGGGGCTCTCGGAACCCGCCCAGCAAGGGCTGCGGGCGGCCACCGGCGGTCTCGCCGCGGTGATCCGCAGCGGGCGTTTCGGACCGTGCCCCACGGAAAACTTCCCACAACACGTAGAGCAGCCGGCCCGCGGGCGGGGGTGAGCGATGCAAGACGGAAAACACGTCATTCTCTGCGTCGACGACGATCACGACGTCCTCTTCTTTTTGCGAACCGTGCTGGAGGCCAACGGCTACGTGGTCGAGTCGGCCAACACGGCGGAAGCCGGGCTGAAGGCCTACAAGGCGAACCCGGCCGACCTGATCATCGTCGACCTGATGATGGAAGAAGTCGACGCCGGTACCCACCTGGTGAAAGAGCTGAAACTGCTGGGCAGCACGGCCCCCATCTACATGCTCAGTTCCGTGGGCGACAACCTCAGCATCACCACCGATTACAGCGGGCTGGGCCTCTCGGGGGTGCTGCAAAAACCGGTCGACGACCAGCAATTGCTCTCCATCCTCTCGGCCAAGCTGGGCTGAGGCTTCCCCTGCCCTTGCTCCGCAGCCGGGGGGCGATCGGCTAGCGCAAGAACCCGATGAAGAAGCTGAAGACCTCGATTCTGTCGCCCGGTTCGTGGGTCACGGGGAAGGCGAAGTCGAGCGCGATGGGGGCCGGGCCCATGGCCGGAATCGTCACTCGCAGCCCGAAACCCGGAGCCACCCGGTAGCGGTCGCGCCAATCGTTGATCGAAGGCTGAACCACGCCGGTATCGCAGAACACGACGCCGTGAAGGGCATCACCAGCGGTGATGGGGAAGAGATACTCGGCCGACGCCAGGAGGCTGTAATGTCCGCCCACCACGGTGCCGCTGGAGTGGGGAGAAGCGCCGCGGTAGTCGAAACCACGAATGGTGGAAAAACCTCCGGCGAAGTAGTGCTCGTAGACCGGCGTGTCGCCGCCGGTAATGCTGCTCGAAGCGCTCAAGCTCAACACGTGTCGCCCCGAACCGTCCGGACGCTCGTGCAACATGAAGTATCTGCGGAAGGTGAGATCGGCGCGGGGATAGTCAAATGTGCCGACCACCTGCTCGAAGCCGAGTTGAAACAGATGGCCTTCGGTGGCCAGGAAGGTGCTGTCGCGGGTGTCGTGACTCAGTTTGACGCTGAACCCGTAAAGGTCGGAGTCGCCCAGGGCGTTGGCGATTTCGGGCGGCGTCGGCAGGGGGGGGGCGGAGAGGTTCACCCGCGACTGGCGAAACGCCGTGGCGACGGAAAGGTCCGGAGTGAGCATGTAGCCCAGGCTGACGCGATATCCCAGCCGCTGCTCGTTCCACTCGCGGTAGTAGCGGGTATAGTAGAACCCGTTCAAACCAAGGCTGACGTTGGTGCTGAACAGGTACGGTTCCTGGAAGGTGACCGAGTAGCGCTGCAACTCGGTTCCCGGCACGGCCTCCAGGCGGAACCGCTGGCCGCGACCGCGAAAGGCCGTCATGTTGCGGATATCTTCCCAGCTTCGGGGGAATCGGCGCCAGTCGAAGTTCTGCTCGTCGACGACGATCGAGCCCACCACGCCGGCGTCGCTGTTGACGCCCGCGGAGAACATGAAACGGCCTGTTTCCGTCTCCTCGGTATTGATCCGAAGCGGCAAGTCGAGGGCCGGGTCCTGGTTGGGTGGCAACCCCAACAGGGGCGACATCGACGACTGGGAACTGCCCGGCGGCGAGAAAAACGTTCCCGCGGCGGAATCGTTCGGAGCCGGCAGTTGCCCCGGCGGAGGGTATTGCCCCGGCGGGGAGTAGGTGCTGCCGGGAGGCGGAAACAGGCTGTTGCCACCACCCGAGGAGGTTGAGCCCACCGCCGGCGGAACCACCGGCGCGGCGGCATAGCCTGGCTGTGGCGGTGTCGCCGGAAGCGAGGTGCCGCCGGCCGCCGGGGCGGAAACCGGCGGGCCCGACGGCAGCGACGGAACGGTTCGCCCTCGCTCGGCCGAGTATTGACCCCGGAAGACGGGCCGGGCGGCCGGCGGGGGCGTGCTCCCGGGCTGCTCAGGCGACTGGCCCCGGTGCGGTCCCGGGCGGGTAGCCACCTGGGCTCGCTGGCGCTGGAGTTCCTTCATCGAAGGCGGACTGAAAGCGATGGTGGGCACCACGCCCTGTTGCCGGTCGACTCGGAACATCCCCGCCGAGCCCAGCCGTCGCTCGCTCTTGCGCAGCTCCCGCGAGTCGAGAATATCGCCCGGCTTCAGCGACAGGCGATCAAGCACGGTGAAGATTTCCGTATGGGGAAAGTCGCCCTTGATGTTGACGTCGATCTTGCCCACCCGACAACGCTGGCCCTCGGTGATTTGGTAGACCAGGTCGAGCTCGCCGGGCTGTTCGAACAGTCGCGGGTCGGCATGCACGTCGGCAAACACGTAGCCTTGGCCGCCGTAGGTGTCTTCGATCGTGGCCACGTCGCTGCTGAGCTTCCGCTGATCGAAGAAATCGCCCTTGTGCAACTTCAGCTTGGCTGCCAGGTCATCGGTGGGAATCTTCGCGTTTCCCACCAGGGAAAGGTTGCGGATGCGGTAGCGGGGTCCCTCGTGAATCACGAAGGTCAATACCAGCCACTTGTTGGCCCGATCGAAGTCGAGTTCGCGCCCGATCCGCGCGCTGAAGAATCCCAGCCCCCGATAGTAGGCCGTGAGCCGTTCCACGTCCTCCTCGATCTGCTTGCGGTCGACACCTCCTCCCAGCAACCAGAGAATGCCCGGCTTCGACTTGATCAGCGTTTTCAGCCGGGCGCCGCTGACGATCGTGTTGCCCACGAAGCGGGTAGAGAGGACCTTCTGCTTGACACCCTCGTTGACCACGAAGACCACGCGGGAATCGGTCGGCTTGCCGCCTTCGAAGATCGTCACGTGGGCGTCGGCGAATCCCTTGCCGTGGTAGAACTCCTCGATTCGACGACGAGCCTGCTCGACGGCGAACATGTCGAACGAGCCGCCCACGTCCAGGTCGGCCTCGTCCAGCAGCACCTTTTTCTTGATCTTGCTGTTGCCGACGAATTTCACTTCCTTGATGGTGGGGCGCTCGAAGATCTCGAAGACCACGATCCGCCCGCCGTCGACCTGTTGGGTGTAGGGCTTGACGAACATGCCACTGCGGTTCAGCCGCCGCACGTCTTCTTCGAGTTGTTCGGGCACGTAGGGCCGGCCGGCGCGGGTTTGGATGTGACGGCGAATCTCCTTTTTAGAAAGCCGCTTGTTGCCGACGATCCGCACCTCGACGACCGTCTCGGCCGCGGGCATCGCGGAGGCGAGAGTCCGGGACAAGGACGAGCCGGCCGGCGGCGGCAGCCCGCCGCCGCGCGGTAGCGCTGGGCCGCCGGCCCCTTGTGCCGACGCGCTGGCCGCGAACAGTCCGAGCAGCAACCACGCCGGAATCGCGCCGGGATGACAACCGGCACCGCTGCGGAACCCGACCATGAAGGTCCTTTCCGTTGACTTGATAGCGATCGAAGAGGAGTCGAAAAGGGAGGAAGTCCGCGAACCGGCACCCGCCGGCAACATTCAACGCTGGGCCGGGCGAAACCGGCTGCAACGCACTACCGTCAGGGTGTCTACGGCCGCTTTGCCGAACGGGGTTCGTTGGGCAGCGCACACACGCGGCGCCTCGGCCGATCCAAGGCCGCGTAGAAATACCGAAACCGGCCGCTTGCCACAAGGTGAATTCCCCGCCGTCAGCGGCAGGACCGGGGATCTGGGCAAGATGCGTGTGCAAGACAAGGGGGTTGACGCCGATCCCCAGCATGGCGGATGGCCGCGGGGAAAAGCGAGGCAAACTGACGGGAGTGGGCGGAGTGGACGTCATTCGTGGGTAGCACCGGTTCTTGAACCGGTGTGGCTCTGCCACAAGAGGTCAAGGCAAATCACTCCACCCATCGAAGAGGAACACCGCCCGAGCGTTGCCGCCCGTGGGAAGCGGGGTCGGCAGACCCGCGCCGAACGCGACCTCTTGCCGGCTGCCGCCGGGTGCAGGTTCAAGAACCTGGGCCACCCGCGGGTGGCTCAGAACGCCTCGCCGCTGCCCGACTCGAACTCGTCGAACTCGTCGTAGCGATCCCGGGCGCGGTCCTCGAACCGCGTATGCTCCTGGAACCAGGTCAGCTTGATGTCGGCGGTGGGGCCGTTTCGCTGCTTGGCCACGATCAGTTCGGCCTTGCCCACCAGCTCTCGCTCCCGCGCCTCCTCGGCCGTGTGGTAGTATTCCTCGCGATGGACAAACATCACCACGTCGGCGTCCTGCTCGATCGCCCCCGATTCGCGCAGGTGGCTCAGCCGAGGTCGATTGTCCTTGGTCAGTTCCGTCTGGCGGTTGAGTTGGGCAAGACAGAGAACCGGCACGGACAATTCGCGGGCCAGCCCTTTCAGCCGCCGGGCGATCTTGGCCACCTGCTCCTGGCGGGGATCGGAGGAGTTGTCCGGTTCGATCAATTGCAAGTAGTCGATCACCACCAGGCCCAGCTCGGACTTACGCTTGAGCCTTCTCGCGCAGGCGGCGATCTCGGTGATCGTGCGGCTGGCCGTGTCGTCGATGTAGAGCGGGGCCTTGCTCAATTCGGCCGACGCCCTCACCAGGTCGTCGCGATCCTCGGCCGAGAGGTAGCCCCCACGAAACTTTCGCCCGTCGATCTTTCCCCGCGAGCAGAGCATCCGCTGGGCCAGCTCGAGCCGGGTCATTTCCAGGCTGACAAACAGGGTGGTGACTTTCGACTCGACGGAGACGTGATCGGCGATGTTGGTGGCCAGGGCCGTCTTGCCCATGCTGGGGCGGGCCGCCAGGATGATCAACTCGGCGTCGTGCATTCCGCCGGTGAGCGAATCCAGGTCGGTGAAGCCGGAGGGAAGACCGGTGGCCCCGCCCTGCTGCAAACGCTGGTCGATGTGGGCGAAGGCATCGACCAGGACATCGTGCATACTGGCGACCTGGTCGCTATTGCGCTGGTCGTGGATGGCAAAGATGCGTTCTTCCGCCCGGCCCAGCAGTTCCCGGGGAACGTGGGTCGGATCGTAGGCGTCGCGAAGAATTTCCGTGCTGGCGTGAATCAGTGAACGGAGGGTGGCCTTGTCGCGAACGATGCGGGCGTAGTAGCTGGCGTGGGCGGCCACGGCCACCGACTGCACCAATTCCGCCAGGTAGGCCGCTCCGCCGACCGCCTCGAATTCGCTCGCCTGGCGGAGACGCTCAATCAACAGCGTCGTGTCCACCCGGCTGCCCTCGCCGTGCATCTGGACGATGTGGCGGAAAAGCTTCTGGTGGGCGTCGGCATAAAAATCGTCGGGGCGGAGAATCAGGGCAACGTCGTCGCAGAGAACGGGATCCATCAACAGGCTACCCAGGACCCCTTTTTCGGCGTCGAGGTTCTGGGGCGGAAGCCGGTCAAGAATCTCGGAACTGACCCGCGTTGACCCGTGCTTCGAATCCATCCGTTCGGCCGTGGCCATGGCGATCCCTCCGCCTCGTTTCTACCGCGGGACTTCGCGTTCTTGTCTCGGTCCCAAGTAGGGCCGGCTGTGCCGGCCGAAACGTGGCTGGCGCTGCGAACCCGGCAGCCGGCGGGCTTTCCCGGTGGCGGCTATTCGCTCTCGGGGCTGCCCTCGCCCGCCACCGTGGGGACCACCCAGACCTTCACCTCGGAGTCGACTTCCTGTCCGATGTGGATTTTCACGGTGTACAGGCCAAGTTCCTTAAGCGGGCCTTCGAGCCGAACCTGGTCGGGGGTTACCGAGATGTTCTTGGCCTTGAAGGCGTTGACGATCTCCTGGGCCCCCACCGAGCCGTAGAGGTGGCCCTCGTCGTTGGCGTTGGCCTCGATGGTGAGGCTCTGCTGCTTGAGTTCGGCCGCCAGGGCCTTGAGGCCGGCCAGCCGGGCCTTCTGGATTTCCCGCAGCTTGGCCTTGTGCTTTTCCACCATCCGTTTGTGGTGGCTGGTGGCGACCGTGGCCAATCCCTGGGGAATGAGATAGTTGTTGGCAAAACCGGGCTTGACCTCCACCACCTCGCCCTGCTCGCCGAGGTGTTCGACCGACTGGATCAGCAACAACTCGATCCCGCCGTGGGGGCCCTTGGGCAAACGCTTGCTGCGGTGGGGAAGGCGCCGCTTCTTCGACTGCTTTTTCGTCTTGCTCGCTACCATGAAAACCTTGTGCCTCGCACGCTGTCGGCCGCCGATTCTTGTTTATCAAGGGCCGATGGAGCCTAGAAGGGAATATCGTCATCCGGGGCCGGGCCCGGCCCCGGGCTGTTGTAGGACTGCGCCGGGGGTGCCTCCTGGCTGTAGGGGTCGACAGCGTGCGACGCCGGCCGGCTGCCGCCTCCTCCTCCGCCTCCGCCGCCTCCGCCACCTCCGCCGCGAGGCCCGACGAATTGCAGCCGCTCGCCCACCACCTTCAGCTTGGAACGCTTCTGCCCCTCGTTGGTCTCCCACGAATCCAGCTTCAGCCGCCCCTCGATGAACACCGACGAACCCTTGCTGAGATATTCCGTGGCAACTTCCGCCGTGCGGCCCCAAAGCGTCACGTCGACGAACGTCGGCTCCTCCACCCACTCACCCTCCGCCGTCTTGCGGCGATCGTTCACCGCCAGCCCCAAATCCGTCACCGGCGTGCCACCGGGCGTGTATCGCAATTCGGGATCGCGGGTGACGTTGCCCAGCAGGATGACTCGATTGTAGCTGCCCATCGGATCGCCTCCCCGGGTTCAATCCATCCAAATCGTTTCGCCGCCAACGAAAAACACCATTGTCCCGCCCCCCAGGCTTGCCGCATACCCGCCCCAACCGCGGGAAGACCCCCGGGGCGGCGGTCCCGGCTCCCCCCCAACCGGCCACGCGCCCAACTCTTCGAGGGGGCCTCGGCGTGGCTATTTCTCTCCCTTCTTCGGAGGCGGTTCCGCCACGGCGGTCGCCGTGCTGCCGGTCGTCGCGCTGCTGGGTTTGGTCTGGGCCTTGCCGGCGGGCTCCTTCGCCGCTGGCGCGTCGGCCTTGCCCGTTTCCGTTTGGGCATGGGACACCAGCGTATCGACGATACGAGGATCGACCTTGAGGATCAACACCCGGAGGATGGCGTCATTCAGCTCACATTGCCGGTGGATGCCGCCGAGCTTCTGCCCTTGCACGCGGAAGTAGGTGAGCCAGTAAGTGCCTTTGCGATGTCCGTCGATGGGATAGGCCAGTCGCCGTTCTTCCCACAGGCGGCTCACCAGCATCTGACCGCCCGCCCCCTTGACGATTCGGGCAATCCGGCCGGCGACTCCGTCCGGGTCGCGACTGAATCGCCCCGAGTCCAACAGAAACATGCCTTCGTAGACGTTCACAGCCAAGGTTTCGCTCCTCGTTCAGCCTCAGTTATATCGATTCATGCAGTCGGCGATTCCGTCGTGGGCCCAAACCACCACCGCGTCGGCCGCCCGCGCCACCGCGTGGGCCATTTCCTCTTGCTCTTGGGGAGTGAATTTTCCCAGCACGTAGTCGGTGGCGTCCCAGCCGTCGGGCGGGGAGCCGATTCCCAGCCGCAAGCGGGGAATCTCCTCCGTGGCGAGCCGGAGAATCACGTCGGCCAATCCCTTCTGGCCGCCCGACGATCCCCTGGCCCGGGCGCGGAGACACCCCCTGGAGAGGTTCAAATCGTCGCAAACGATCAACAGGTCCTCATGCGGAAGCTTGTAAAAATCCCTCGCCGCCAACACACTGGCGCCGCTCCGGTTCATGTACGTCGTGGGGCTGAGCAAAAGGGCTCTCTGGCCGGCCAAGTCGGCCTCGACCATTTCGCCTTGGAATTTTGCCTTCGGCCGCGACTGGCCGTATCGCCGGGCCAACTCGGCCACCACCAGGAAGCCCACGTTGTGCCGCGTGGCCTGGTATCGCCGTCCCGGGTTCCCCAATCCCACCACGAGTTTCATGGAGAACACCCCTCGCGATTCCCGCCGCCGGCGGCCCGACGCTTCGAGATTCCCGGCTACCTGGGTTCTTCCGAATCCTCCTCTTTCTTGCGGCCGATGATTTCCGGCTCGACCTTGGCCGCCTCTTCCAGGGCTTCTTCTTCCGGCACCTCGGCCACGGCGATACAGTGCACCACCACCTGCGACGGCTCGGCCAACGCCACGGTGTGCTCCGGCAGTTCGAGATCGCCGACGGTGACCGAGTCTCCCAGTTCCAGGTGATTGACGTTGGCCGCGACCTTCTCGGGAATCGCGGAGACCTCGCACTCCAACTCGATTTCATGGATCACGTGTTTGAGCGAGCCACCGGCTTTCACGCCCGGCGCCTCCCCCCGCAACGCGACCGGCACGTGGACGCGGACCTTCTCATGTTCCGAGACGCGGGTGAAATCGACGTGCAGCAGGTGCGTTCCCCAGGTATCCCATTGGCATTCCCGCACGAAAGCCTGCTCGCTCACCGCGCCCGACAAGCTCACCATGCGGCTGCCGTGGCGAACGGCCGCGTCGAGTTGCTCGGCCGAGACGGCCAGGCTGACCGATTTCTGGCCGTGCCCATACAGAATCGCCGGAATCTTGCCCGCCCGGCGGAGCCGGCGGTTGTTCCGCTTTCCGAATTGCTCGCGAAACTCAACGTTCAACGCTTCCGCCATTTTGTTCCTCGACTCTTGCGAAACCGGGCTCTGTCGGAAAACCCTCGCCTTTGCCCGGCAGCGCGAGGCTCTCCCTCTTCCGACGGGGCCTGGTGTTGATGGTCCTTCGGGTCGCGTGGCAGCGCGGGGGGTCTGGCCCATCGCCGCGACAACCCCGGCCCCCCGCGGCGTCGACCAACACGCCGCCCCAGCGGGCGAAACCACTTATTGTGCCGGAATTGGTGGCGATTGCAACCCCACCGCCCCCGCAATTCGCGGCCGCGGTGCAGCAGCGGACTTCCGAAGGTGGTTCGAGTTGGAGGTTTCCGGTGGGAGAT